>CALHZT010000293.1 GCA_938040995.1 uncultured Pirellulaceae bacterium
CGGATGCTGAAGGTGGCAATCCGGATGACCAAATGGACAACGTCAGCCTTGTGACGCGAACTGCCGGCGTCAATCTGTTTGAGAACTTTACTAATCCGAACAACGAACCTATCGAGCGATTCCTGGGCGCAAGTGATCCGGGCAATAGTCTCGGGACGATCACATTGACCGTGGTTCCTGAGCCATCGGCGGTTTCGCTTGGCCTGTTCGCCATGCTCGGGATGGCCGGCGCAGTTCGACGCCGACGCCGCTAAACGTACTCCCCTGGTTTGACGAGTTCATCCGGACTCATCAGCTAAAAGCAGCGTCACTTCTGGTGATGCTGCTTTTTTTGTGCGCGCCAACACGCAAGTTCGATCGGGTGAAATCCTGAACGCGTCACCACCGGGCAATGCGAAGGAGCCAATTTCGCGTGATGCCCGGTGGCTGTCGATATCGGAGATGGATTGCTGTTAATCTCCGGCGGACGCACTTCAAAGTGTCGAGGTGCTAACTCGAAACGCAAGCGAGTCGTTGAGCCGGCTGTGCATGCTGCCAGTCGCTTGCGAGTCGAGTCTGGTTTCTGGCCTGTTCAGGAGCCTGCGTTGTATCGCCGGTTCGAACGGCCTGACGGTGGCTAGTTTACTTTCGTATTGCGAATTGCCTTGAGCAGACTGCGGTATCCTTTGACTTGCCCCGCCTGGTTGACAGGGCGTCGAAGTCCCAGCACGAGGTCATGAGGGCAATCGCTGGAATCCATCGTCTGCGTTGCGCGGCAGTTCTTGAGACTGGCTCGGCAACCGCAGCGGTTTTTCGATGCGTGCGGCACACCTGGGCGAGCCACTGTGCCGTGAGTCGCCGGGTTGGCGGGTTGTTCTGTAGCCGAACGAGTCCGCATTGGTCGAGTCGCCATTTGACGCTTGTTCCAGATGGCTCGTTTTTTGCTGAGCACGATGACATCTTTGGGTGCCCCTTTTACGCAAGGATCCTTGGGGCTTGGGTAGATGCGTGCGTTAAAATCATCGTCAATTTCGAGGCAGTAAGGTACCTCGTATTCACCGAAGTGAGCCACCAGCCACTCGAAGCGGCGGACGTTGCTTTTGCCGTCAGCCCAGCCAGCGGTCAGATTGAAGCGATGGAAAAGGTCGTTCCAGAATTCGGTCGTAGGAATTACCAACTGGCCATCAATCGTGAGCCCGGTGACTGTAAAGCGCCCGGTGTTCAGATTGCGAACTCCGTGTACTTCGATGTTGTCCAGTCGAGTGCGTCCTTTAAGTGTTTCGATCGCCATTTGATGACTCCTTGGTCTTTCTCTGTTTCTCTTCCCGGTTTTGAATCCGGCCTTCGAGTTGCTTTCCGTTTTGTTTGCTTCCCGGTAAATGGCGACGGTGGGCTTCCGCTGCCCCATTCCTTTCCGCCGCCACAAGAAGTTTCGTACCTGGCGATGACACGTTAGGTCCGGGCCGAAAAGAAATTTCGAAAATTGAAAAAATGCCGGGATTTGCGGCGTTTTCAACCGTGATGAATCGCTACATCTTCGCAACGGCGGGCCTGGAGGTTGGCGAAAAGTAGCGTTCCTTACTCACGAAAGCCCGTTCATCGAAAAATCAAAACATCCAGTAATAAGAGAGGTGGCTAGTCGTCAAACCTCGCATAGGGCATAGAGCAGAGGAGGTGGAGTGACCGGATGCCGACTGTTGAACTGGACATGATCTTCGAAAGTCAAACGAGTTTCGTAAGACGTCGAACGCTTCGACCCGGTCAGATACTGTTCGCCCTGGGTTCGCAAGTGAAATCAATATTCCGCATCGTAAGCGGAACGGTTCGAATCGAAGCGCATCCTGAAGACGGCAGGCGGATTGTCGTTTACCGGGCGTCTTCCGGTGAACTTGTTGGCGTGCACCATCTCACTCGAAAATTCTATTCGAATGCGGCATCGGTTGACGAGCGCACTGTGGTTGACACGGTGAGTTGTGAAACGGTGATGAAACTGATTTCGGAGAATGAGTCGCATTTAAGAGAGTTTTTGGAGTGCCTCGCCAGGCGGCAGGAGAAGATCTGCGAAAGCCTCGAGAGGATCAGTATTCTACCTGCGAAATTTCGTGTTCTTCACTTGCTGGAGTCGCTGGCTCGGCGCGCGGGGTTCGATAGCCTTGACTTGAGAGGCCGCGTGAAGTGTCTTTCCGACGACTTGAATCTTACCCACGAAGCGACGTACAGGGCGCTTCGCACGCTGGAGGCCGAAGGATTTATTCATCGCCAGGACGGACGAATTTGCATCTTGAGGCAACGCGATTCGCAAGGAATGGAACCACGTTGGAGGTCAAGCTAGACGGAGAGACGGATAAGGGAGGGGGGGGTATTACCTGGTGGACCAGATTTTCATCTGTTCTGCTTTTTTTGAAGCCAGAGTATGACCGTAGTCATAACTCGCGATCGTGAGCTCGCCTAAAGTTGCGGCTCGTTTGGGGCAAAGGTGCCTTGGCGAATTTACGAACACAATCTTTAGACGAACAACGGGTGGTACAGCCAATGGAGTAACAAGCGTTTTAGGTTTTTACACTTATTCACTTTTTACTTTACAGGCTTTCCACATGATTTTCAGACGCGCATTTTCTTGCATATTGGTTTCTCTACTTGCTACTCAGGCTCTTCACGCCCAATTCTCCGGGGCTGTGTACACGGCGACGAACGGCCTTGACGTCAACGAAATTGTGGCTTTTGGTCGCAACGCAGACGGAACGCTTAGCCACATCGGTGATTTTTCGACAGGCGGCGCTGGTTCGACAGAATTTGATGGAGGCGAAGGCCTCGACCCGCTCATTTCCGCTGACTCCATTATCGTTACAGATGATCAGCGACACCTGCTGGCGGTGAACGCCGGTAGCGACACAATCAGTTCATTCTCAATCAATCCCGACTTCACCCTCGACCTGGTTTCAACGGTCGCATCCGGTGGCGTCGGTCCAAATAGCCTCGCCTACAACAATGGTCGCGTGTTCGTATCGAACATTGACCGCGATGGCTTTGCACTGGGTGACCCAGGTGTTGTTCGTGGTGAACCGAATGACGAAGGCAACATTACCGGTTTTTCGATCAACTCGGCTGGTATTCTTACGCCGCTTGCCAACTCGACAATTAACCTCGACAACCGCCCGGCAGATCTCGGATTTTCAGCCGACGGATCCAACCTGATTGTTTCCTCGATTACCGCTGGTTCAGCTGCTTTGCCAGGTGCGAATGCAGCCAACTCGATTGCGGTGTACGGCATCGGTGCAAACGGTGCTGCCGGCGGACTACTCGGATCAGCGATCAACACTCCTGTCGGAAATCCTGAAGGTCGAAACCTCTCCAGCGCCATTGATTTTGACACTACTGTCATCAATGACCGTGAATTCATCGTTGTAACCGAAGCCCGCGAATTCAACTCGCTAGGTGCACCACCAGCACTTCCAGCTTTGCAGTCAGGTTCGGTTTCCGTTTACGAACTGCTTGGCGACGGTAGCCTGAATGCAACGGAGCTCGACTTTGCACTTGGCGATCCTCTTGGATCTCCGTTCGATCCCGCCAACCAGCTGACTGCCTGCTGGATTGACTTTGGTGCTGACGGCACAACATTCTACGTTTCGAATGCGATCAACTCTTCGATCTCAAGCTTTAGCCTGAATGACGATGGTTCGTTGTCGCTCATCGAGACCATTGCCGCACAGGGCACCTCCGGATTCGAAAACGGTGGAACGACCGGTCCTGATGTATTCGGCACGACCGATGGCTTTATTGACCTCGACGTTAGTGATGACGGTCAGTTCCTCTACCAGCTTGAAGGCCTGTCCGGTGAGATCGGTGTTTACTCCGTAGACGCCAACTCGGCTGCTCTGACTCTACTTCAAAACGTATCCGGTTATCTGCCAGAGATTGACACGCAAGGCATCGTTTCGGTGACAGCTGTACCGGAGCCGACTTCGCTTGGTCTGCTGCTAACTTCCGGTCTCTACCTGATTGGAATTTCGCGACGACGTCGTCGCCAGTAATCGCAGAACGATTCTCCAACCGCACCTTCTCCAGGGTGCGGTTGATTGGCGGGTGCAATTTTCATCACTCATCAAAAAAATCGAAAATGGTTTGTGACTCGGCGTAAGAACAACTGGAACAAGTCGTCAAACCGGACAATTGAAGCGGATAGTCGCTACCTGGCGACTGAATTTTGGCCACCAACATAACGAGACTCGCCAGTGATTGAACAAGCGTGAAGAGTCGTGCGATTTCGCACCCAATGAAATGTTTTCGGCTGGCATGTGAGATCAGCCTCAAAGAATACAAGTTACAGAGAGAGTTTTTATGTTGCGTTCAAAATTAGTTTTTCCGATTGTTGTTCTTGGCCTTGCGGCGGTTGCTTCTGCACAAACTTCAATTCGAGTTGATTTCGAAGTGAATTTCGGGCAAACAGGAACCGGGTTTGCGCCGCTGGCAGGCGTGTTCCATGATGGCTCATTTAGTACTTTTACTCCGGGGACGATGGCGTCGGCTGGCCTCGAATCACTGGCCGAGATTGGCAACCCTTCCGCATTCCTGAGCGAAGTTCCTTCCTCTGCGAATTTTGGAAATACGGACGGGCAGATTGGCGGTACTAACCGACCGACTTCGAGATCCTTCATAGTGGATGTGGAGAGCAGTAATAGCAACTTCAGCTATGCGTCCATGTTCCTGCCAAGTAACGACTGGTTCATTTCGAATCCGGGCGGAGGCAGCCTGGACATCAGTTCGCTGCTCAATGGAGCCGCGGGATCTCTCTCGATTGATGTCGGGACGATCTACGACGCGGGTACTGAGCTGGAAGACTTTACTCGGGGTGGTGGTACCGGGACAGATCCATTCAACCTTGCTCCGCGACTTTCGGATGCTGAAGGTGGCAATCCGGATGACCAAATGGACAACGTCAGCCTTGTGACGCGAACTGCCGGCGTCAATCTGTTTGAGAACTTTACTAATCCGAACAACGAACCTATCGAGCGATTC
>CALHZT010000294.1 GCA_938040995.1 uncultured Pirellulaceae bacterium
CAGGCACGATCGATCTGCAAGCCGCTGATCATCGACGCAAAATCGACTTTCGAGTGATGATCAAGAACAGACCATACAATACTCATACGGCCTGATTCCGAGATACTAGGCACCGAACGCACAAACACAGGGAAAATCAAACCGTCAACGATGTCGGAGCCAGTCCCTTTTTCGACTGCCGCAAAGTGTGCAACTTCAAAACGCGTAAGCGAGGGAAAACTTCTTTCCAGCACATCCCTCGCTTACGCGCTAACGCGTCGGGCTTCCATTTCATAATATTCTGGCTGACGAAAAGCCGCGTTTTCAGGTGACCGCAGATACGCCGGCTCGTTACGCAGCTGGCAGCCCGCTCCACAATCCAAGGGGCCGCGTCCGGCTGGTGAGCTTCAAAGACATCACGGAAAGCAACTAAAGAATTTCACATCATCCGAAAAACTGGATAAGCAGAACGGCGGCGCTGAAGAGCGATGCGGCAATGATCGCGACCGGGTAAATGACGATCGAAACGATGCCGGCCAACCCAAATGTCCGGGAACAGATCGGCGCTGAATTTTCGAGCAGCTTAGCGCAAGCGGCGCAAACCAGGGCAAGGACAACAGGGAAGGCGGGCGAATCACGTAGCGAAAGCAGCCACGGCGTCATTGCGAAAACGATGCCCATCAATGTAACCAACCGAAAAATCATCAGCAGGGAGTACTGGCCAAAGATCGAGCTTCTGAATTCAGGCCCGGATTCCGCGTAGTCTTCACCGCATCGCGAGCAGACAGCTTCCATCTGTCCCATCGGGCAGTTGCACCTTAAACAAGTGGCCATCTTCGTTGCTCACGATACTGCGGGACACGTTACAAAATCCAACCAACCCTGAAACGATACTGAAAACATCAAGTGGACCCCAATAAATGGTGGATTCTCGTGAATGGGCATCGCGAAAGTCGTGTTTTTTGTACCCTTATTCACGGGCTTTGACAGTCGTTGGTTGACGCTGTTTTTTGCGGCATTTAAAGTGAAAGATTGCAAATTCCCGCAGTTTTTGACTCTCTATCGTCGGTCGCCCCAGAACGGATCTCCATGCTCGCAGCGCGTGTCATTCCTTGCCTTGATGTTGATCAAGGACGCGTGGTGAAGGGAACAAACTTCGTGCAGCTGCGCGATGCCGGTGATCCGGTCGAAGTCGCGGCTCGATACGAAGCCGAAGGCGCCGACGAACTGGTGTTTCTCGACATCACGGCCAGCCACCAGGAGCGGGAGATCGTGCTGGATGTGGTACGGCGAACCTCCGAGCAGATATTCATGCCACTGACGGTGGGAGGCGGTATTCGGACGTTGGAAGATGTTCGGGCGCTACTTGCCGCTGGATGTGACAAGGTCTCAATCAACTCGACGGCCTGCAAAGATCCGGAGTTTGTTCGCAAAGCCGCCGAACGATTCGGCAGTCAGTGTATTGTGGTAAATATCGATCCGAAAACGGTTGTCAAAGATGGTGAAAAGGTGTGGGAGGTTTTCATCAACGGAGGCCGCACACCGACCGGGCTCGAAGCAGTTTCATGGGCTCAAGCCGTGGAAGAGCTGGGCGCTGGTGAGATTGTGGTCACCAGCATGGATTGCGACGGTACCAGGGACGGATACGATTTAGGGCTCACTGCCGCCATCAGTGATGCCGTTTCCATTCCAGTCGTGGCAAGTGGCGGGGCAGGGCACCCGAATCATCTGGCGGATGCAATTCTCGAAGGAAAAGCGAGTGCTGCACTGGCGGCCAGCATTTTCCACTTTGGCGAGTTTACGATTCAGGAAACGAAACAGATATTGGCGGCGCGGGGCGTGCCTGTCCGAATTTAGGACAACGCACAGAAGAGACGGAACGGGCAGCAGGTAATTCGAGGAGACGGCAGCATGGACAAAACCGAAGTCAAACCGGCACCGCATAGTGGTGACAAAGAGCCCGAAGTCGACAAGCTCTTTCGCGCGCTCGTGAAAACAGAAGGCAGTGACCTTCATTTAAAAGTCGATCGACCGCCAATCGTGCGAGTCAAAGGTACCTTGCGGCCTCTCGATCGTAGCCCTATCGACGACGCAGAGATGCAGCGTCTGTTGTGGCCGATCATGAATGATAAATCGCGAAAAGACTTCGACAACAACGGCGGTGCTGACTTTGCACACACCTGCGACGTCGATGGTACGAAGTGGCGATTTCGAGTCAACATCTTGCAGCAGATGGGTCACATGGGTCTGGTTGCAAGACGCGTCAGTAACTTCATTCCGGACTTTGAAGGTCTGTTCCTGCCTCCAATCATGGAAGACCTTTGCAAGTATCACCAGGGAATGGTGCTGCTCGCTGGACCGACGGGTTCTGGTAAGACGACAACGATCGCATCGATGCTCAACTGGGTGAACCGGAATTACCGCAAACACATTCTGACGCTCGAAGATCCTGTCGAATTTGTTTACACCGAAGAAAAGTGTCTGATCAACCAACGTGAGATCGGTCTCGATGTCGTCAACTTTGACCATGGCATGCGTCAGGCGGTTCGAGAAGATCCGGACATCATGCTGCTCGGTGAGATGCGTGACCACGAAACGTTCCTGACGGCGATTCAGGCTGCGGAAACCGGTCACCTTGTCTTTGGAACGATTCACGCATCGGGTGCACCAGAAACGATCGGGCGTATTCTCGACTTGTTCCCGGAAGAAATGCACGACTCGCTGCGAAGTGCCCTCGCGATGAACCTCAAAGGTGTCGTCGCCCAGAAACTGCTTAAGTCGATTCGTCCCGACGTACCGCGAGTTCCGTGTGTCGAGATCATGATGATGAACTCAACCATGCAAAAACTGATCCTCGAAGAAGAGGACAACAAGCTTGCGGACGCGATTCGCATCGGTGCCCAGGACGGTATGCAGGACTTTACAATGAGTCTCAAACAGCTGCTGGATGACGATCTGATTGATCGTCCAACGGCATTCGAAGTTGCTCCCAACCCTGAGCAGCTCAAGATGATGATCAAGGGAATCGACGTCAAACAACCTGGAATTCTTTAATGCCCGATTCTACCGATCAATCAAATTGCCAACCTGCCGCAGGGTATTCCTCGCGGCCGCGTGGCCTGTTCAACTCTGGATTGTCCACCTCGTTCGTGTGCGTACTGGCAGTCGTCGCTTTCCTTTGCGTTGCGGGTGACTGTTTTGCACAGAGTTGGCCTGACTATCCGCTTCCCGGTCCAAATGAAATCACGCGCGGCACCGGGCAGTACTTTAGCTGGCTCAAGCTGATTCCCCTGATCCTGCTGTTCCTGTCCTGGGTGTGGCTTGTTGACTGGGTCAGCCGGGATGCCCAGGAGTACGATACGAATTTTGCCCTTTGGGTGCCGATCGTATTCTTCCCGTTCCTTCTCGCACTCTTCCTTGGTGCATTTACGATCCCGATTTTTGCTGCGGGGATGACGCTGACGGTACTCGGGCTCTTTGGGCCGATGATTGCCTATGTGGTGGCAAGGAATGGGCAAGTAGAATATCACGAGAAGGTGTTGACTTCTGCGCACCTGCGTTACGTGGCCTCCATTGTTTTGGCGAAGTTGGGGATCAACATCGCAGCGGAAGCGCAAGCGGCGCATCAGAAAGGCGCCCAAGTCGAGTTTACAGCGATGGGTGGCAAGGATGACCAGGTCGATCAGGCGAATTTGCTGACGTCCCGACAATCACCAGGTTTTCTTCCGGCCAAGGCGCTGATTGCCGGCGCGGTTGATCATCGCGCCGAGAAGATCATGCTCGACTTTACCTCTGACGGCGTCACGTCCAAGTACCAGGTCGATGGTGTCTGGCACGACTCGGACGAGCGGGATCGCGAAGAAGGCGACGGCATGCTTGAAGTCTTCAAGCGACTGGCGGCCGCCAAACCTGGCGAGCGACGTGCCCGTCAAAAGGGGAAGTTCCAGGCGAAGTACAACAAAAAGAAACACACCTGTAGCCTTGCGACTCAGGGTACCAAGACGGGTGAGCGAGCCGTCATCGCTTTCGAAGCCAACAAGAATCTGTTTGCGACTCTTGAAGAGCTTGGCATGCGTGAAAAGATGATTGCTGATCTCAAAGCGCTAATGCTCTCTGAGAATGGCATCATTCTGGTCTCCTCCATGAAAGCCGGTGGGCTTTCAACGTCCCTTTCGATGACACTTCGAAATACCGACCGGCTGCTTCGCGACTTTATCATTATCGAGGACGAGGCGAATCCGGCTCCCGAGATCGAGAACGTGGACCCGGTTACGTACGCGGCTGCCAAGGGCGAATCGCCTGCCGTCAAGTTCGAAGGCGTACTCAGGAAGCAGCCCGACGTGATCGTGGTGCCCGAAATGCCTGACAAGGAAACCGCTCAGGCGATCGTTGATGCTGCCAAGAAGGAATTTCTCCTCTTTACGACTGTAAGAGCGAAGGAAGCAGTCGAGGCCCTGTTGCGAGTGTTGCTACTCAAAGTGCCGGCGAAAGATTTTGCACCACAAGTCAAATGTGTTCTGAACCAGCGGCTGATTCGCAAGTTGTGTGAGACGTGCAAAGAGCCGTATGAACCGCCTCCCGCCTTGTTGAAGAAATTGGGTATTCCCAAGGGGCGCGTCGAAGAACTGTTTCGACATCCCGAGGATCCGGAAAAGCCATGTCCCGATTGTCATGGAATTGGCTACAAGGGGCGAACGGCCATTTTTGAATTGCTTACCGTGGATGACATGATGCGGGAAGTGCTCATCAAACAACCGAAGCTTGATATCCTGCGAAAAGCTGCCAGGAAGGCCGGCAACCGGACGCTTCAGGAAGAAGGCATCCTCGCTGTCGTCAAAGGCGTCACCTCCTTGCCGGAGTTGATGCGTGTACTCAAACAGTAAAATCAATAACTCGTAAAACGGTTAGATATAAAATGCTCGCTTATGTTCTTTTGGTCGTCTGTTTCATCGTGATCGCGATGCTCTGGAATGAGGGTATGTGGTCCAACGCGATTACGATGGTCAACATTGTTTTCGCCGGTATCCTTACGTGGAACCTGTTCGAGATCGTGGCGGGCTGGCTGGACAAGCAGATTCCGTCGTACACTTACGCCTGTGATTTTTTGGCGTTCTGGTTGCTGTTCGCGCTGATGTTCAACATTCTCCGCGCCTCGACGGACCAGATTTCCAAAATCAGAGTCCGATTCAAAAAGCCGATCGAGCAGGGTGGTCGCGTGATCTTTGCCGTCCTGTCTGCCTGGGTGCTTGTCTGCATCATGTGTGCATCGTTCCACGTGGCACCACTGTCACTGTCTCCGTTCAAGGGAAGTTTCGCAGCCGAGCCAAAAGCGAAATGCTTCTTCGGGCTGGCTCCGGACCGCATGTGGCTGGCGTTCATGCACACCCGTTCGAAAAAGGCGATGAAATCGGTGCTTGGGCAACCCAAAGTGTTTGACGCAGGTGGTGACTTTACGCTCAAGTACGCCTCGCGCCGGAAGGAACTTCAGGCGCACAATTTAAAGACGGATGGTACGATTCGAGTCAAAAAGCGGTAATTGTATTTGTGCCCGACGCCAGGCCATTGCAACTGGTTCGAATTTTGGCACCATTGATAAAGCGCGGCAGGAACGGTGGCACTATTCGTTGATGTTTGCATCCTGTTGGCTATGGCGACGGCTATTGTGGCGACGGCTATTATGGCGATGGCGTTCCTGAACGTTGAAAAGACCTTTCACGAATAATCGAAATTGAAGAATCATGCAGAGCAGTGATTGGGACAGTTCTGTAGCTTTCGAGTCCGACTCGGATCAGTCGATCGAGTATCGCTCGGTCAGTAAATTCGCAGTTCTCACGGTGATTGCCGGACTGGCATCCGTTCTCGCGTGGTTCAACGCCGTCATGTGGTGCGTGCCAATATTCGCCATCTTGCTCGGGTGTTTGGCGTTCAGGGAAATTCGTCGAAATGACGCGTACACTGGCCGCGGGGTTGCCTTGTTCGGGATCGCATTGGCGCTCCTGTTTGGCATAGGCGCTGTCACTTCATTCTTTGCCGAGCGTCAGATTGTCACGCGTCAGGCAAAACAGTTTGCTAGCCGGTTTTTGGAGCTGGGGTTGGCTGGAAATGTCGAACATGCCGCCCAACTAACCGACTCGTACCAGTTCCGGATGACTCCGGGCCTTACCCGTGACGCCTACTACCGGATACAACCTGAATCGATGTCCGTCTTGCAGCGTGTGCAGGCCGATGACTTTATCAAACGGCTTGTAAAGGCCGGCCCCGACGCCAAAGTCACTTTCGTTGCCGTCGAGTCGTTTGAAAAGATCAGGCATGGACAGATCTGCGGACTGAAATACGTTGTGGATGATGGCGAGCCATTTGATGCCGTGCTCGTGGTGAAGCGGGATCGCAATCCGGAAATGTCGAAGTTCACGCACTGGCAAGTTCGTTCTTTCGGGTTTTCCAGGGACGAATAGCCCGGACAGGATGTCCTACGATGGATTCAACATTCGCGAGTGGTACAGGTAGTTCGGGCAGTTTCGAACCAGAAATCCGAACAGTTCGTCACCTCGCGACTTGCCTGACTGAGTTGCAGGAATCCGCGGTGACAATCTCCGGGGCCATCTCTCCAACGGAGCGAGGCTATTTTTCCGCCAGCGAAGACGAATCCGTAAAAGCCCTTGTCGTTTCGTACTGGCAGACACGGTCGGCGGCATTGAGTCTGATCGACGATCTTGATTTCCGTTTCGCAAACCAGGCCGTTGCGAACCAGGCCGTTGCGAACGAACACGATCGCGACTCGATTTTTTTGCTGGGCTATTCAGTCGCATTGCTGCTCGTTGGTGCGGCAAGATTTCTTCGCGACCAGACATCGGGCCGTCCGGTTGTTCGTGCGAAACTGAATCAGCCGATCTCCGATTTTTCGGTACCCGGTGGCGCCTATGACACGATTCAAAAGTCGCTTTCCAGTTCACGTCACGCGTGGCGGTTGTATCAGGCGCGAGAATACTGGCGTCTGAATGAATCGAAGATTCGGGCGGCTGCGAAAGTCCACGGTCTGGAAGATCTCGCGGACCTGGTAGAATCGCAATCGGCGCAGCTCGACGTCTCGTTGAAGAAGTTTGCCAGATTTCGCTGGCGCACCCGGCTGGATCAGATGATCCGGTGGATGGGGCGAACACTTTTTCTCAAGCCAACCTACGGTGTTCAAAAACTGAGTAGCTCCATGATGGCTGATGTTTATGTGCGACGTGGCCATCGTCCGCAGCTGCCGGAAAAAATTGTCCAGTCGCTGGAGAGTGTGGCAAGGCCCGGCGACGTGTTTCTGGTTCGCAAGGAGTTTGCGGTCACGAACTACTTTCTGCCAGGATACTGGCCTCATGCGGCTTTGTATCTGGGGACGCCGGAGGAGCTTCAACAGTTGCAGGTCGACGCAAAAGTCGGTGAACAGCGGTGGAGTACGCTACAGGCCGCCGCCATCTCAAGTCCAAATCCAACCGGGCGCTGTGTTCTCGAAGCCATGAAGGATGGTGTCAATCTGCGGTGCTGGAACTCGCCGCTCGGTTCGGATTCGATCGTCATCCTGCGACCCAGGTTGTCCGTTGCGGAAATTGGTGGATCGCTGGCGAGAGGGCTGGCCCATGAAGGCAAGTCGTATGACTTCGATTTCAATTTTGGTAGCTCGGACCGGCTGGTCTGCACGGAAGTCGTTTATCGGGCTTATGATGGAGTCGGCGAGATGGACTTTCCTCTAATCAAACGGGCAGGCCGCCCGACGCTTTCCGGCGCCGACCTGATTGATATGGCACTGATGTCAAAAAACTTCTCCGTTCATGCGGCCTGGATTCCGTCGCAGGCAACGGGTCCGGCGAATAGCCCGGCGGCTCTCGTCGTGGGCGATCAGGCACATCCGTTGGTGGAAAGCGTGCATCGATAGTTGCACGGCTGTCCCCAGCCGTTATCGATAGTAATACGGCTGTCCCAGCCGTCATGCGCCTCGATCCACCCTTCATTATCCGAAGTTTCTTCAAAATGACGTTTGAGCTTGATCGACACTTCTCGTCGAACAGTTACCCTCTCCCTCGCCTCGGCTCGACCTCTCCCTGAAACCTCGCTGACGGCAGGGAGAGATGGATAGTTGCACGGCTGTCCCCCGCCGTTATCGACAGTAATACAGCTGTCCCAGCCGTCGTACGCACCTGTTCATCCCCAACACTTATTCACCTCGCCGACTGGCCCCGGCATCCGGTATCATCTGCGACTGGAAACACACCGTGAATCAGGAGTCGTCGGATGGAATGGGTTATCGCCCTGGTCGCTTTGGCGTTGATGGAGATTATTCTCGGAATCGACAATATCGTTTTCCTGGCAATTGTGACTGGAAAGCTTCCCGAAAAGCAGCGACCGTTGGCCAGACGAATTGGTTTGCTCCTTGCGATGGGGATGCGCGTCGCCTTGCTGTTCGCGATCTCGTTTGTGATGGGGCTGACGTCGCCGATTTTTCACCTGACGGATGTTGGCGCACCGGCTGTCTGGTTTGCCGCGGAGGGCGAAGATATTCACCTGCATGCGGATGACCATGGTCATCTCGAAGCCAACAAGCTCAGCTACGAATCTAACAAGGTCTCTTGGCGCGACCTGATTCTGATATCGGGCGGGCTGTTTCTGATTGGCAAGAGCGTGTGGGAGATTCACGAAAAGCTTGAGCATGATGAAAGTGAAGACGATGTAAAACCGGCGACGAGTTTTACTTCTGCCCTCGTTCAGATCGCTCTACTCGATATCATTTTTTCTCTCGATTCTGTGATTACCGCGGTCGGAATGGCGGAAGACATCAGGGTGATGATTGCGGCGGTTGTGATATCGATCGGTGTGATGCTGGTCTTCGCCAATGCGATTAGCGAATTTGTCAGCAAAAATCCGTCGTTGACGATGTTGGCGCTGAGCTTCCTGATTCTGATTGGTGTAATGCTCGTTGCCGAGGGAATTGG
>CALHZT010000295.1 GCA_938040995.1 uncultured Pirellulaceae bacterium
CCAATAGGCCCGAAAGCAATACGGTACCACAATCGAAGGCAAGATAGCAAAACCGGACGCTAACGCGTGGCGGCTGATAAGTAAACGACGATTTTCAACGCCTATCAGCCGCCACGCGTTAGCGTCCGGTTCAGCATAAAGTGAATGCCATTGTCTTATCGCCGCGACCGCTTGTTCGACTTCTTTGCTCGCTTTGCTTTCGGTGCTCTGGCGGATTTTGTGCGCGTCGGCTGTTTACGAGTCGGTCGTGATGCGGCGCTGGGAGCTTTTCGCGACTGGGCCGACGTCGTTCTCGAAGAAGGACGAGTTGCCGGTGAAGGCGCTTGGGGACGTCTGACGGATCGCTGTGATACGCGGGTTGATTTCGGTGTGGACTTTAGCGCAGACTTTTGAACCGTCGGCTTGCGAGGGGACGGTTGAGGCGTCCTTGCAGCTGGAACCTTTCGATTTGCTCGCCTGTTTTCCTGCTGTTGGCGTCGTTGGGAGACAACAAGGTCATTCATCATGCGCTGCTGTCTTTTTCTCGCCTCGTTAATGCGATCCGCGGCAGATCGGCTGGCCGCTTTCTCGTTCTGCCTGGCGACTTTGTCTCTCTGTTCGGCTTGCCGCCGCAGGTTGTCGTTGAAAGACTTTAACTGCTTTGCTTCCGTTCGCGCCTGCCGCTGTTCAGCGGCACGTCGCTCACGAGCCTGTCGCTCGCGGGTCTGTTCCGCCAATCGGCGGTTGGTGCGTTCGTTGGCTTGCTGTCGGGCAACTTCTTTTGAGCGAGCCTTCTCGAAATTTCGACGATTGGAATCATTTTGCGATCGAATCACCCGTGGCAAATCGGGACTCGAAGGTCGTCGTGGTGCGCCTGACTTGGGTGTGCGAGCCGAAGCGATGGGAACCGATGGTACGCGTTGCGACAGGCCCTTCGCTGGACCTTTTTTTACTGGATCGACTCTTTCTGGACGACCCTTTGCCGGCCCTCGATTGCCTTTGCGGTTTGCGACAGCAATTTGCTTTTCCAGCTTTTGCCGCTGACGGGCAAGTCGCTGGATGCTTTCGATTTGCGCACGAGCTGCCTTGGACGACTGGATCGCCCGTGAGTTCGATCTTACCGAATAGGGCGCCCGAGCCGGTCTTGATTTCACCAACAATGATTGCGGCGGTCGTACATTTCGGGACGCACCCAGGTGCCGACCAAAGTTCAAATTGACTTGCAGCGACAGGGTACGTGGTGGACGCAGGCTGACGTTTGATGTGTAGTAGCGATTCCAGTTGTCCAGATGTCGGCGGAAATCCAGCCCACGACGCGAGTAGAACACGTTGTAATAGCTAATCAGTGGATCATGGCGATGCGAGGCGCGACGATAATCGTAAAGCGGATAGAACCCTCGGTCACGATAAGCCACGTCGTAGTAGTCTCCAAACCAGTAGCACGACTGGTTGCTTGCGACGAACATGTGGATCAGCAAATTCGACGTCTGCACAGGGCAGGTTGGCTGGTACGTCACGACCGGTTCTGGGCAGAAAATCGGTGCGTACAATTCGCCACGAGCCGGCAGGACATAGTCCCAGTATCCTGTCACAAACACGCAGCCTGAGGGTGTCGAAACATAATGGTCGGGGACCCAAACGTAGTCGTCCCGGTATTCGTTCCAGTATCCCGGTCGCCATTGATATTCCAGATTTACAGGCGGGTGTATTCCGGTATCAAACGTGTTGACAGCCCAGGGGTCGCTGACGGCAATTTCGTTTTGCGGTTGTTGCGTCCATACACCAGGGACCCAAAACTGATTGTCGGATGGTTGCGGGGATGTCGGGCCATTTTCCAATGACAGTGGTGGGCGCTGAACGTAGTTAAACTCCTCCGTACCAGCGACTGACCAAAACCCGGTGACTCGTCGCCACCCGTCTGATTCTTCAACCCAATAGCCGGGCATCCATTTTCGGCCTTGCGGTTCGACTCGCCAGACGCCACTGATCCAGATAAAGTCGTTCCGTTCTTCGTCCCAGAACCAGTAGCCCGGGATCCAGGAGTACGGTCGCTCACTCGCGTCCTTCGCGGTCAACTCTGGTGGCAATTCACGAATCTCTTCAGGTGGCTGCCGAGGAACAACGAATGTCGGTTGTGCCTCGTGGCCGGTCGCGGTTGCGAACGCTTCGTGGATCGGTCCGCGAGCCAGAACTTCGATGTTGTCCTGGTTGTTCGGCGTATCGAAGGTCAAGTCGCCGGTTGGCGGTGGCAACTCAAAAAGCGGATCCTGTGCTGTCGCAATCGAGACTCCAGCCACCAGGATCATGGTGACTTGGAGGATGAAAGCCGCCGTTGAGTGAAACAATTTCATTGGATTCGATCCGCATGAGCCAGGATTACGGTTTTTGAATTTTCGCAACTTGACCAAGGGCAACTACGATGCCTAAACCGGACGATTGCCTGCAATGCTTTCTACGAGAGCCTGTTGTTCACGTTTTTCGCGGCCAAAACCACTGCGAGAACGTGTTTTGCAAAAAGCCGCCGAAGTCCGTGTTGTCAGACCGATGACATGGAGTCTCGACACTGGATTGGCGTACAAGCGGAGGGTGTCGTCGCTTGCTGGCTGGTCCAATCCACCCTGGCGACACCAGTTTTTTGAACTGCGGGCGATAGTTGACAGGTTTGATTTCACCTCATGCTTGCCCGTTATTCCATCGGCTGTTTCAGGCCGAGGAAAATCTGCCTCGCCCTGCTATGGAACGAAAGCGGTGGAAACGATTTCATTCTGGAAGAACCCACAGGAAAGATCTCCGTTGGTCGAAAACCAGTCGCTTTTTTCCCCGAGGTCTTTTCGTAGTGTTCGATATAACCATGATCCAGCCATCTGGATCTCGATCCCACCGCCCGCAGTCGATTCGGCGGCAGGTATTTCAGGGTCGAGTTCGGCGAGGAATTCTTGATTCTCCAGGCGTGAGCGCCGTGGGCTTTTGCATTTCTTGACGAAAGCAATGCGGGCGCTATCCTGCTTGATGGAGTGTCGCTTATCTGCAGCAGCGGGTTTGCTGAAAACCGCAATTTGCCAGCAGTGGAACTCCAAATTCCGGCATTTCTGAACCGTAGTCATTTCCGACACATGGAAATAGAAATAACGACTTTTTCAACATGACGAAATGGTCGTATACTCAATATCGGTGAGCAGCATTGAGTGTTGATAGTGCTGCTGGCTGGACCCACAGCCTGCGAAGATTGCCGCACGGAAAATCGAAGTAGCGAAAACAGACATGAGCAAGTTTCATCACCACAGCGATTCTGCCGCGGCGGGCACCGCGACCCGGACTCTCGAGTTCTTTGCGTCCTCGTCGCGGGTGACGTTTGATCGGCCTTTGGCGATGCGGACGGTTACCGAGATGGTCCGGGCGATTCCTGGAGATGACCACCGCGTGTGGGGGCAGCGGCTTGTCGAGGCCGGTGAAAGTGTGAACTTGCGGATTCGCACGACGGAACTCACCGTCAAAGAGGCGGTTCGACTCGTCCGGGAAGGCGTTCCGGTCGCAGCCTGTTTCATAGGCAATGATCTGCATGGCGACTCGTCCGTTCAATGGATCGCTCTGAAAACGTATCGCCGTGGTAGGACGGAAGTCGTTGATTTGGCCAACGATTCTTCGAAGTGGTTATCCCGAAGGCAGCTACGCAAACTGTTGCGCGTGAGAACGAATCGCGACGGTCTTCGCTGGATAACGGGCCAGCCGGCATTGCCGTGCACCATTGTTGACCAGTCAGGAACTTCCAGTCGACCGGTCAAGCCGCTGGAGCGGTTGATTGGAATGATGCGTGCGGACTCGAATGACCTGTGGGCCGTTCTAACCTTCTCTCTTATCGTGGGCGTCCTCGCATTGGCGACTCCGATTGCAGTCGAAGCGCTGGTGAATACCGTCGCTTTTGGGCGCTACCTTCAACCAATTGTTGTGCTATCAATAATATTGATGACGTTTCTTGGGTTCGGTGCCGCGATTCGGGCGTTGAACACGTTTATCGTTGAGATCGTGCAGCGCCGGTTGTTTGTTCGAGTCGTTGAAGATCTCGCTTATCGGCTTCCGCGAGTCGAGCAGGAGGCATTGGATAATTACCACGGTCCAGAGCTCGCGAACCGCTTCTTTGACATTGTGACCGTCCAGAAGGTCGCCGCAAAATTGCTACTTGATGGTATCACGATTGTTCTGCAGACCGCGCTCGGCATGGTCGTGTTGGCTTTCTACCATCCATTCCTGCTTGGATTCGATGTCGCGTTGCTGATCTGTATCGTGTTCATCGTTTTTGTATTGGGGCGAAATGCCGTCAAGTCCGCGATCAACGAATCTGCAAGCAAGTACCGCGTAGCTGCGTGGCTTCAGGAGCTGTTGCGAAATCCGACTGCATTCAAGTTGCATGGTGGAGCCCAGTTTGGTCTGGAACGAGCCGACAAGCTGGCTGTTGATTATCTTGAAGCGCGTCGGGCTCACTTTCGCATTGTGATGCGACAGATTGTGTTCTCGCTGGCACTTCAGGCAGTCGCGGCGACGGTGCTCTTGGGGCTTGGTGGTTGGCTGGTGATTCAGGGCGAGTTGACGCTTGGCCAACTGGTTGCGGCGGAGTTGATCGTGATGAACATCGTCGGTTCATTCGCCAAGATTGGTAAGTATGTCGAAAGCTTTTATGACTTGCTGGCTGGCGTCGACAAGCTCGGCAAGCTCTTTGATCTGCCAATCGAGCCACATGACAAGCTCTTTCACCTGCAGGACGCAACCGCAGCAACACTCGCTGTGCATTCGGTATCACAGAAGATCGGCGAAACTACATTGCACGGGAAACTCTCGTTTGAGGTGGCTCCGGAACAGCGACTGGCAGTGGTTGGGCCAGCGGGAAGCGGCAAGACCGCATTGCTGGACCTGATCACGGGAGCCCGGCACCCATCGGCTGGTAACGTGACGTTGGACGGAATCGACTTGCGCGAGCTGCGGCCGGATTCGTTGCGCGAGCATGTTTCACTGGCCCGTGACGTCGAAATTTTTCAGGGAACGATCGAAGAAAATGTGCATTTGAATCGTCCGCAGATTAATGCGTCCGATGTGCGCGATGCACTGAAGAAAGTTGGATTGCTCGAAGAGATTATGAGGCTGCCCAAGGGGCTGGGCACGGCCATTCAAACGGGTGGTGCGCCGTTGTCTGGTAGTCAGGCAGTGCGGCTGATGTTGGCCCGGGCAATCGTTGGCCGGCCACGGTTACTATTGCTTGACGGAATCCTCGATTCTCTTGCCGACGCGGAACTGGAAAGGGCGCTGGCGAACCTCGCAAGTGGAAAGCAGCCGTGGACACTCGTCATTGCGACAGGCCGGAAATCTATCGCTGAGGTGTGCGACCATTTGCTCGACTTGGCGACCGGCAAGGTGGAGCCCACCACGTTGACCAAAATGCAAACAAGAGCTTAGCAAAGAAGAACGAGAGAAAATTATGTCAACGGTCTTTGGCCCACGACGATCGTCGAATCCTTTTACACCGAAAGAAGAGCTTTCGGCATTGCGGCTGGTTCAGTCATCGCTGATTGCCCGGCGACTGGCGAGCGGTTTGTTGTTGCTTTTGGCGGCATCAATCGTCGCGATGTTGGTTTTGCCGTGGCAGCAGTCTGCCAAGGGGACCGGCCGGGTGACCGCCTATGTTCCTCAGGAACGAAAGCAGACGGTGATGTCGCCAGTGAAGGGGATCGTGGAACGAGTGGCGGAAGGGCTTGTCGAAGGATCGCAAGTGAAGCAGGGTGATTTGATCCTTGAGCTTGGACCGGCGGCTGCCGATATGGCTTCGCAGCTGGAAGGCCAGCTTGAGGATCTGAACGAAAAGTTACGAACGGCGAAAGTAAAAGCGGAAGCCTACTCGCAAAACATGCTCGACTATGGGGAGGCTCGTGATTTTGCAGTCAGCGCTGCGGACGAACTCATCAAGGCAGGGCAGGCTAAAGTGCGTGCGAAGGAGGATCTGATTTCGGCGTACGAAGCCAAGGAGTGGCAGGCGCGCAAGAATTACGAACGGCAACGGCGACTTGCGAGGCAGGGGATCAAGTCGAGCAAAGAAGTCGAAAAGATGAAGAAGGATTGGGACGTTGCCAAGGCCGAACTTGATTCCTCCCGCCGTGAAGTCGTTACGGCTCAAAAGGAGTTGGAATCCAAAAGACAGCAACGGCAGGAGAAACTGAAAACGGCTCAGACAAAAGTTGATTATGCACGTGCTCTCCGGGAAGACGCATTAGGGCTTCAGGCTACCGTTCAAAAAGAAATTCGGACATTGAACATCAAGCAGTCCGAAATGAAGCGGATGGTCATTACTGCTCCGCGTGACGGCACGATTTTTCGTATGCCCGTTTTTGAGCGAGGCATGACGATCAAGGAAGGTTCGGAGTTGTTCACCATCATTCCAGACACCGAAGACCTTTCTGTCGAATTGTGGCTGGCTGGGAATGACGTGCCGCTGGTGCGACCAGGAGACCACGTTCGATTGCAGTTCGAGGGTTGGCCTGCAGTGCAGTTTGCCGGTTGGCCATCGGTAGCAGTCGGGACCTTTGGCGGTATGGTGGCGGCGATTGACGAAACGGACAACGGCAAAGGGAAGTTTCGTATACAGGTGCGCCCGGAGGAGGATGGTGTTGAATGGCCATCCCATCGTTTCCTCCGGCAGGGTGTTCGCGCTAACGGATGGGTAATGCTTCAGCAGGTTCCGTTGGGCTACGAAATGTGGCGGCAACTGAACGGCTTTCCGCCAGTGGTTGCCGAGGAAGAACCCGCCAAGGAAAAAGACGACAAAAAGAAGAAGCCCAAATTGCCCAAGTAGCTTGTCAGCTCATGAGAACTTTTGAGATCAGAAATAGTAATGCGGAGGTCGCTATGACGGACAGTTCCATGCTTTGCGCCACATGTTCGCCCACCGTTGAATCCAAGTCAGCGACCGCCAAAAAACGTTTCAAGAAAACGCTGGCGATGTATGCCACCATGGTGACGGTCAGCACATTTGCGATTTTCTTTCTCGAGCATGTAACGCTTTACAATGCGGTTCGCACTGCCCTCGTTGCTGCCGTCGCCAAAACGTTTGCGGCCAATTGGGTCACGGGTCTGTTTCAGTAGTTGGCGACTTTGCGGATTACGTAGGCAGTCCGTTCGGATTGCTTAAACCCACACGGTTGTGAGGGTTCTGACGATGATAGACCTATCGTTTCACTTCTGCCCCGCCAGGCCCGCGCTTCGTCTTCAGGTTTCATGGATCGGTTTAGAACCTTCATTTCGATTGCGATCCCGGCGTTGATCGCACTAGCGATGCTATCGCTTGTTGGATGTGCGACTCGTCGGCCATCCGTAGCGAAAAGCAATCTTTCTGCTCCGCCGGGCGCACGTGCCTTGCAGCCACAGTCTTCTCCGGTTCGGCTTGTTTCGTACGCAGAAACCGACGAGGGGCTTTCCGATCCGCCCGCCGGCGATTTGATGCAGTTGTCGGGTGACGCTCGAAAGCCAGAAGCTGACGAGCCAGCTTTGCTGGATGATCTCGAAGACGACGAATCCGGGGATGACTTATCGCCCGGTGACAGCATGGATGCTGAAGGCGAATCTCGCGGCGCCAATAAAGAAGGCGACCGAGAGGAAGGCACAGACGAATCAGAAGACGACTCCGATGGAGAGGATGAAGACTCTGACCTGGAGGACGAGGAAGACGATTCCGATTCAAAAGATGACGGGGATGGAGAGGACGATCCGCTGGGAATCAGGCCCCGGACGGAAAGAGAAAAATGTTTCAATGCGAATGCTTTGCGACTGGACCAGGTTCTTGGATCGGTAGCTGCCAGTTATCCGTTACTTGATGTTGCGATAAATGAGCTTGCTGCCGCGGAGGGCAAGGCACTGGCGACTTGGGGCAACTTTGACACGGTACTTTCTGCATACACTTTTAACAAACCGCTGGGCTTTTACGAGACTTATCAACACGGCTTCAAAGCCAGTCGGCCACTATGGAATGGTGGCGAAGTCTATGGTGGCTATCGCATTGGTCGAGGTGTGTTCGAGCCGTGGTATCAGGAGCGGCAGACCAACGAGGGTGGCGAGTTCAAGACGGGCGTCAAGCTTCCCTTGATGAAGGGTTTCGCGACCGATGGGCGGCGGACCGCTGTTCAAGTCGCCAATCTGGAACGCTTGCGGCTGGAACCAGATATTCGGGCGCGAGTGATTGAAATGCAGCGTGCGGCCAGTCAGCTTTACTGGAAGTGGGTTGCGGCTGGACAAGTGGTCCGCACCCAGGAATACCTGCTCAAGCTGGCTCGCGTTCGTAATGAGAGTCTGATCGAGCAAGTCAAAGAAGGCGATTTGCCCAAGATTACCGAGATCGATAACGGCCGGTTTATCGCGAAGCGTCAGGCGAAACTGATCGAGTCGCGTCGAAAAGTACAACAGGCGGCGATCAAGCTTTCGTTGTTTCTGCGAGATCAGTCGGGACAACCTTTGGTCGCCGGCAACGAACTGTTGCCTTGCGATTTTCCTCAGCCATCGCCAACAGATCCCTATTCCGTCGAGTCTGATATTGCACAGGCGATCGCGCAACGGCCGGAACTTCGTGAGTACGATTTTCAGGCCCAACAGGTTCAGGCGGAACTGTGCTACGCACGAAATCAGACGCTTCCAAAATTGGACGCGTATGCCGAAACTGGTCAGGACGTTGGTGAGCCGACAAGTAGTACGCGGGACAAGTCGGAGCTTGAGATCGAACTTGGGCTGCTTGCCGAAGTGCCTCTGCAAAGGCGCAGTGCATTGGGGAAAATCCGGGCGGCAGAAGCCAAGCTGGCTCAGATATCCGCCAAGCGGCGATTTGCCGAAGACAAGATTCGTAGCCAGGTGCTTGATGCCGTTTCGGCTCTCGACAATGCCTACGAGCGAATTGAACAGGCTCGTGAAAACCTGCGGCTGACTGAACAGTCGCTGCGACTGGGACGGCTGAGTTTTGATGAAGGCGACATCGACATCATCAAGCTCAACATCTATGAGACTTCTCTTGCCGAAGCCGAACTGTTGCTGATCGAAGCAGAGCTTACGTACTTCAATGCGATGGCCGATTATCGTGCCGCCCTCGCGATCGAATTCCAGTCTGAATAACTGACCGTTGTTCAGTTGCTCGCACGGGCACAGTCGTCCATTACCTGGCCCATTTCAATGCATCCGTGGCGGTGTTTGTTCTCGAAAGCGCGTAGAATCCGTCGTTGGCGATGAACGATGCAGTTGTGATCACAGGAAACACGAAATTTGAAGTTCCTTGTTCCGTGATCGAGATTCGAAGAGGAAAGTGGAAGTGAACTGCGATTGCGGTTCGAACGGCGGGCCCTCCCCGTCGCTCCCGTCGCTGAGGCTCCGACCCTCCCACTCGACAAGCGGTATGACTGACTCGTTCCTCGCCAGCCACCGCGTTGCCGGAGGAGGGTTGCCTGGAGCGAACGGCCCGAGATCAGGCAAGCGGCTGCAATGAATCTGGCGTGAGCACAAATGCCACTCAACATTGGATTGATAACCCCCCAGGCTCGAATCTGGCTGATTTACCCGATTCGTGACTGTTCCGTCAGTTGGCGAACAATTTCTTTCGGATCGTTCGTCTCTTTCAGAATGTCGCATTGCCGTTGGGCCCAGCTGGGAGAATCAGCGATACGTTGCGTATCTTTCAGGTAGTGAAGGCAGCCAAGTTCTTCGGCAGTTGGAGTCAGTTTGTCGATCAACAATTTGACCGTCTCGCTCACCGTGTGGACCTCGAACGTGTACGAGTTGACGAGTTGGGCCTGCGTGCTGAACCTGCAGGCTCGCCACTTGTTCTGTCTGACCATCATCGGATGGCAATCGTGCTGATAGGTTCCACGATCGATCTCATCGGATAGTGCTTTCACCAGCGACTGGATCAACGCCGTGACGGCCAGCACGTCGTCAAGATTACCGGGCATGTCGCAAACCCGAACTTCAACGGTACCGAATGCATGGTGTGGCCGAATGTCCCACCAGATTTCACGAATAGTATTGATAAAGCCAGTCTCGACCATGTGTCGCACCAGCCACGCGTATTCGCTCCAGTTACGCATCAGCGTTGGAAGGCCGGCGGTCGGCAGGCCTTCCATGATTTTCGAGCGATAGGAATGAAGGCCCGTGTCATGGCATTCCCAGTATGGACTGCTGCAGGTGAGTGCGAGCAGGGTAGGAAGGTGCTGCATCATGCGGTCGCAAATCATCACGGCCTTGTCGCCTGAATCGACGCCAACATGCACGTGCAGCCCGAAGGTAACCAGTCGCCGGGCCATTTGTTGCAGCAAATTGACAAGGTCTTCGTATCGGGCGTCGGGCGACACCTGCTGCTCGCGCCAGTGCGAAATGGGATGGGTCGCGCCCCACCAAAGTCGCGTGTCCAGCCGGTCGGTGACCGCCTGGAGCTTTCTCAGTTTTCCCGTCAGGTCGGTTTTGGCATCGTCAACGGTTTTGCAAACACCGGTCGTAATTTCGACAACGCTTTGCATCAACTCCTGTTTGTAGGCACTTGCAGTATCGGGTGGCAGCGCCTTCATGATCTCCTTGATGACACTCTTCAATTCCATTGTCTCGCTGTCGACGAGGCCGAGTTCCAGTTCGACGCCGACAGTAGGAGTTGCGTTCGGTGTGAAACGAAGTAAATCCATCACGAGATTCCCGGAGTTTGCAGAAAAGAAATTGCAGAAAGGTCAGGGCGAGCGAAGTTCCTTGTTCGTCGCGATTTTTGGTCACGCTTTTTGGTCAGACGATTGCGACTGCTTCTCCATCCACGAAATCGCTGACCGGGCCATGACCTTCATGCCATAGCGAAGGGCTTCTTCGTCAAAGTCGAACGTTGGTGTATGCAATCCGGTTCCACCGACTTCATCAGAAACACAACCAAGCCGAAACATGGCCGCCGGTACGTGTTTCCCATAGAAAGCGAAATCTTCGCTGCCCATGCTGGGGCGCGGTATGTCTTCGATACCATCAGGACCGATGGCGTTCTCGGCCGAATCACGAATCAGTTCCACGAGGCTCGAATCGTTTTGCACAGCGCTGGCGGCCAGCCCAAATTCGACGGTAATCTCGGTCCGCGATGCCGTGGCGACTCCTTCCGCAAGTCGCCGGATATGTTTTATCGTGCGATCGCGAATCTTGGCATCGAGCGTTCGGAGAGTGCCGTGCAGCTCCATGGATTCCGGGATGACGTTTGCCGTATGGCCGCCCTGCACTTTTCCAATCGTCACCACGACAGCATCCTGGCTGTCGGTTTGACGCGGAATATGCATATAAAGCGTCTGAATGAACTGCGCTGCGGCGGCGATCGGATCGCGGGCTTCGTGGGGTCTGGCCGCGTGTCCGCCGCGGCCTTCGATGACAACCTTGATGAGATCGCAGTTCGCGGTCAAAACACCTGGGCGAACGCCGATACGGCCGACGCGGCGATTGGGGTCCAGATGAGTCGCGATGATTGCATCGACGCCTTCGAGGGCGCCGAATTCGATCATCTGGTTTGCGCCTTCGCAAGTTTCCTCGGCGGGCTGAAAGACGCCTCGCAATCGCGGCTGAAACGACAATGCACCCGACCGGTGCAATTCAGAGATTGCCGTGATGGCTCCATTCACCAGAGAAGTGTGACCGTCATGCCCGCAGGCGTGCATGATGCCATCGCACTTGCTCCGATACGGGACTGTTTTTTCGTCATGGATCCGCAGTGCGTCGATGTCGGCTCGAATCGCGAACAGGCCGCTCGAGCTCTCGCCGCCGGGCGGATCAAGGTCCGCGATGACGCCGCGTCCTTCCGGCCCCAATCGTACCTGGAACCCCTTATCGCCAAGGTCCTGATACAGAAGCATGCTCGTTTCGAACTCACTCCCGGAGACCTCGGGGTGCTGATGAATGTGACGGCGCATTTCGACGGTGCGATCAAAGTTTGCATCGATGATGCGATCAAGTTCGTCCTGCCAGCTTGTCAATTCAAAAACTCCATCATGGTTCAGGTGGTTCAGGAACAGGCTTGTTCAGAATAACGTAACCGTTCACGGATATTTACGTTTCCCCGGATTCGAGAGGGTCAGGCACAAATTTTCGGCGTTTGCCCGCAAAGCGAAATAAGTCAGTTTGCCGCCGAAAAATTGAGCCAGACCCTTGCCCGCGTGAACCGTCACAGAATAACAATGGCGAGGCGGAAACGCCATAAGAGCGTGCGCTGCCGCCCTGAAAGGGCCCAACAAGTTAGCCAGGGGCAAACGCACGAGCCCAAGCGAGTCGCGAGTCGCCCCAGATTCCTGGAATCGCGAATTTTGGGCGATCGAGCCGTGCGGTTGAAACTGTTGCGATGATCCAAGATCGCAAGCGATGAGGTTGGCCGCCTCAATTTTGGTCTCGGCTGCGATGTCGAAGTGATGGGCATTTTTGGCTTGACCAGAACTTCTCATCGAGTCTGGGTTCCTGGGTTGTCGCTCAAACTCGCAAGCTCGTTTTTGCTGTGCCCCGGGCTAATTTGTTTTGCCATTTCGTGGCGAAGGCTTGTCTCAGATAGTGAGTTGGGACGATCTTCGCTTCGTTTGTTGACGGCCATAGCCAAGTAGGCTGGCACAAGCGGCGACAAAATTTCCAACACTCTTTCGCTCAATGCCGCGCTGTGCTGGCACATTGTCGGCCAGGGCTCTGGTAACGTTTCAACGATTCCGATGCCGGCACTGCGCGGCGTTGACTTCTTCAAGTGGCAGCGATCCTCAGCCGCTGGTGCCAGCCTACGTTCTTCAGAGTGCCCACGAACTACCGTTCGCTCGGCATGGCGCGAATCCACTCGCGGATGAGCTCGTTCGACTCGGCGTGAATCATGCTTCGAGCCAGATTGGGCATGCGGGCTCCAGCTTCGTCAGTCTCGAGACGATGCATCAAAATCGACTGGTCCGGTTTTCCTGGCACAATGTCGTAACTGCGTCCCCCGGTTCCTTTTCCTGCTGCGACCGGGCTTTTCCACACGCCGAACTTTTCTGGTTCGCTTTGGCATTCACGCAAATCAAGTCCTGAAGTTCGCGCCGAACCACCCGGGTTGTGGCAATGCGCACAGTTGACTTCCAGCCATGCCCGTGCCCGCGAATCGAGTGAGCCCGATTGCCTGTCGTCAAAACACGCCAGCCGTGGGCGATCAGATTCCGCAACATCCGTAGCGAGTTTGCCCGCCTTGATCCACTCTGTGAGCTGATTGGCCGTCGCTTGATCTTCCTGATCAACACCGCATCCGTTCAGGTTTCGAGCCGTCGGTCCGATCGGTTCGTACTTGCCGTTTTGGCTGTGGCAGCTGAGACACTGGATCGCGTTCGGAACACGGTAGTCATTGGAGTACGACTGGCCAGATTCATCCTGCCATTCGACATGCACCATGCCTCCGCCCAAACTCAATTTCGCATCCGACTGGTCATCGTTCCAGATGTACGAGTAACCGAACCAGCCGTTAGGCTCGTGATGCTCAATTCGCGTTTCGATGTACCGTTCTCCAGCCGTCGAATCGGTCGCGTCGTCCGGATAGGCGAATGTCTTGGCGATCACCGTGCCGACAGGGAACTGCAATACGTCGGTATCGGACCAACCCATCGACTGGCCTTCGGGCAGCCGGATAAATCGGTGCTTCACTGCATAGTCGGAAAATAACGGCGTATTCAAACGGTAGACCAGCACATCCGACGCCGGTTTCCAGGTTCCATCCTGGTCCTCAAACAGACTCCACTCCGAAAGTCGCCGGGGAGCGCGCCGGTAGATATCGACGGCTTCGTTACCAGAGCTCGCTCCTTTTTTGGGCGGAGCGTGCGCAACAAGTTTAACAGGCTGGATTGTCTCGAACGGAGTGTCCTTGAGCTTTTCAATTTTGGTATCGACCTGGTATCGAAGCGTCAGAAGTTTGGCTGGCGTCAAGTCAGGTACGTTTGCGTTGGCAAAAGTCGCTTCGCCATTGTTCGCGACATGAAGCCCGAGTTTTGCTGGCAGCTTTCCGTCAACAAACTTCTTTTTGTCGACAAAGCCATCAAAAAAGATGTCCGGAAAGTGCTTTCCAACAAAGGGCATCAGTCGTTTGCCGATATCGCCGTTCGGATGATAGCCGCCCTTGCTCATGCGATTATCGTGAATCGAAATCGACTCTGGATACGGATCATAGCCGTTCTTTCCCAGCTTGCGTTCGGTGATCAGGAAACTTGCGATCACGATATTGCACGTTTCATGATCGTGAATATCGTTGTCGAAGACTTCGACATGATCCGTTGCCATGACCATCAGGCCGGTGCCGGTTGGCACCATCGAAACGATGGTTCCCTTCGGCGCGAATGAGGCGTGATTATTGTTTCTGATTTCGTTTTGCCAAACTCGAACGTCGCCACCGTTGACCACGTTGAGGCCCGGCAAATCGAAAACGAGGAGCCCACCCACGTTGTCGATTGCACGATTGTGGTGGACATCGGCGTGGATCGTATTTTCAATTTCGATGCCTGCGACATTTCTGGTGGCGAGGCAGTTCTTCACGACGACTTTTTTCGACTGGCCAACGTAAATCCCGGCATCGGACGCTCCAATCGAAACGCATTCATCAATCAGGACGTTGTGGCATTCGACCGGATAAATTCCATAGGCACCATTCTTTGGCGAGGGTGGGCCAGTCCACTCGGCTCGAACCCGGCGAAACGTCACGCCGTCAGCGCCAAGAACCCGGATCGCATTGCCCGCCGTATCTTCGATCGCAAGATCTTCAATAACGAATGCATCTCCAGTCGCGAAGATTCCCTCCCCGCCGACTTGTTGGTCTTTGAATGAGAGAATGGTCTTGTCGCGACCAGCGCCTCGAATCGTGACGTTGTCACACACCACGTTGACTTCGGAATCGAAAGCAAACTTGCCGGGGCCAATCTCAATCACGTCTCCGGGAATTGCATCGATGAGCGCGGCCTGCAACTGGAACGCAACGTTCTCGCCTGAACCGATTTTTACAGTTCTGGCGGTAAGCGCTTCGTCGGCGAGCACGCCATAGACTGGAGCGAGTCCGACAATGAACAACAGAAACAGGCCAATGCCCGAATGGTTGACCTGCGACTCGCGGATGGCTTTGATAAGTCGCAATGCTGACATATTCGGTTCGATTCTGGTTCGTGCTTTGACTGATTCCCTATCGTAAAACCGTCACCATCCCCTCGCAACAACAGAACGCGAGAGAATGCCCGCCTTTCCTGCCGGTCGCGCGAGTTCAGCCGCAAGTTCAGCCGTGAAACTATCTGCGAAATCAACCACGAAGTGCCGCCGCAAAAAGGGCTGGTAATCGCAACACCGACGGCTGATGGAAGAATCCAAGCAAACGTCGTGCGACAACCGGCGACTGCGCATGCGACGGAAACCAGATCGGTTTTGGGAAATTGACGAGTGGGCCCTGAAGCACCGTTTTCTCGACATCGTCGAGCAGGTACGTGTTGTGAACATTGCCGATCCCGCTTTTCACATCCGCGAGCGTACTTCCAGGATACGCTCCCCACGGCGGACTAATCAGTCCGTACGCCAGGCCCGACCACTGGTTGATGCAGACCGATCCATATTTCAGTCGCGATAACGCGCGTTCCACGGCGTCACTCTCCGATCGGCGAAAGTCGCCTGGGAACGTAATCGAAGCGCACAGCGTTCCGAAAACCTGATCATTCACGAACTCTATCGCCGTATCGACAAAGCTGACTGGCGACTTTGCCGGTAACTGCGTTTCCGCACAGACGCAAACAAACGACTCTTCGTGGAACAACTCCGGACGGTCTGCAATCTTTTGATCCGCGAGCAACGTCCACGGTAACTTCACGCGGTCTGTCGCCGACTGGCCTGCAAAACGCGCGAAACGTTCAACTGCGCCGGGATAATAAGCTGGTCGGTCGGGTGTCTGATCAAGATACTTCTGGAGCAGGTTCAGGAACTCTTCGCGTTGGGGCCAGTTCTCCCACGTCACAATCAGCTTGGTCGCCAGGCAATTAAAGGAAGCGTTGTTCGTGATCGATGCGGCGATATGCTCGGCTTGCGAAGCCAGTTCCCGGCGTGAGTATTTGCCCGGTACGATAATCCACGGAGTCACATTTCCCAGTTCGCTGGTGACTGGTTTGGCGAACAGCGGATCGTTCTCGCGTTTCCGCCGTGCGGCATCTTCCGGATCACTACCCCACACGATTGCGTCATGGGTTTTTGTCGAACCAGTAATATGGACTTCGTCCACCGCGTCGTGCCCAATGATCTCGCTGCCAACCTTGGCACCGCCGGTCACGATCTGCAGCAGGCCAGCGGACACGAAAGGCTCGAAAGCCCGACTGAATATGGGAGCGAGATAGTCGTTGACCGGATTGAATTTCAGAATCACCCGTTTTCGGTCGAACAGCATTTTATTCAGGCTGTCGGTGGCGGGAATCGAAGAAACGTTGCCGGCACCAAGCACGGCGGCGATGCCATCTGCGGAATCGTTGCGGACTTCGTCAAGTCTGCCTCGCGAACGCTCACCGAAAATGTTGGCCGAAGAAACTCCCGGCTGCATCCGAACGCTCGCTGATAACCCCATGAATGTGAGACCGTCCCAGAATCCGCTCGTCGGGAACACGGGAATGGAAACCTGGCCATTCGCAAGCTGCTCTGGCGAACCAGGCAGCCGCGGATCTTGCCCGTTCTCCAGCCGCCGGAGCGTTTGAAGTGACAGTTGCAACTGCCGCATCACGACGGCGGGGCCAGTCAACATGTCTTCAGCAACGAACGGAGTGCCCTCGATTCCCTTGGCGGCGATGGCCGCGTGAACCCAGTCACCGGCGGCCGCATTCAGCGAGTCGAGTGAGGCGATGCAAAGCTCAATGCGCTTCGCGAGCGTCAGTGATTCACTGCCGGATTGGAGATTCTCAAACGACTGGTCTACCGTCGTCATCGGACTTCCTGCGCTGCTGGATTTTTCGATGACGGATGAATGGACATGCACGAAACTTTCTTGACTTTGGTAGCGTTTCCGCAAGCATCATGCCACGAATCAGGAACAGCCGGCAGGACACTACCGGCTGTTCGATGATCGAAGCTGACGTTTCGTTGCGCCGGATCAGTTGCACCGGACTAACGGCGTCGTCGAATGGCGAGTCCAGCCAAGCCGACCAGAAGCAGCACGGCGGCATTCGGTTCGGGGACAACGCTCGTGTTGTCAGCCGAGGTGAACTTGGTACCGTTCCAGAGGTTGAAGTCACTACCGTCCACGGCTCCGTCCGCGTTCACGTCGCCAGCACACCACGCTGCTTCGTTGGTGAACTTGTTGCCGTTCCAGATATTGAAATCGGACGCATCCACAACAGAATCAAGGTTCATGTCACCAATCAGGTGCGGATTCCCAGACGCGTTGTTTACGGCTCCAGCGGCTGCGAGCCATGCAGTCAGATCGGCGTTGTCTACGCTACCGTCGCCAGTCATGTCATAAGTCGCCGTGTTATTGCCGGCTGCGATATCCGCCACGAGGCCGTCCACGTCGGTGCAGTCAAAGGCTGAGTCACCATTAAAATCACCGGTTGGAGCGTTTACGATTGCCGTTGCTGTAATGTCATCCCACGATGCGTAAACGGGAAGGTCCGGGGTGGTCTGTGCATTGACAAGAATGCCGCTGAATCCGGGATCCGGGTAGGTGCTATCCACTGCGGAAACCTGCGCGAGCAGATTGCCTCCAACAGAATCATAGGCACGCGCATCGAAGTTATCGCCTTCGACATCAAACTCGACATAGAAGCTGTCTCCAAAACCGACCAGAAACGGAAAATCGACTTCGGCAAGGTTCGATCCAACACCAATAGAATCGTTGCGGTAGATAATGAGTTGGCTATTCAAGTAGCTGATTTCGGCTGAGTAAAACGTGCCCGTTGTCGCGTTCCCTCTCGCGAGCAGAAATGATGAGTCGTTCTGCGCCGTGCTATTGTTCGGATTGATAATGCCCGTCATGCGAACATCGGTGAATGGCTCGGCGACCAGGCCAACGCCAGAAACCGCTCCGCCGGCAAGCGCGGTAGTGGGATCCGTCATTACCAGGTTGTCGTTAATGATGTTTGCCGAGTAGGTTGCCGAAGTGTCCTGCTGTCCGACTCCGTCAATGTGATAGAGAATCCAGCTATTTTGGAATCCGCCGTCGAAATTCTCCGACCAGTCCGCATGCGTCACTGAAACACCCAACAAGCTGGCGACAACCAAAAGACATCCGAGGTATTTTCGCTGAATCATCGTTTCTCCCTGCAAGAATAGCAAACTGGCGATCCGACCGACTTTCGCCTTAGTCTATCAATGTTCGTCGCAATCTCCATGGCGTGGAGGTTCCGCAGAGGCGGAATCCGCCGATGTCCTGAAATCAGTATGAAACGTCGGTTTCAAGAAAATGCAAGGCGCGGCGAAATGACCCAATGACATGGCACACGCGTTGGATGGTGACTCGCAAGACTGGAATCAGTGACCACCAGCATAGCCGGCGGTTTGAGGAAGGCCCCTTTGAAGGGGCAGTAAATGCGCGTCGTGTGAAATGGAAGTCCGACGCGTAACTCTTGAAGTTGCACACTTTGACAATTGAAGTCCCTCCTCCCGGAAAAAACGGATTGGATCGCCATATTGTCGGGTGGAGTTGCGATGACGATTGAAGGCGAGTCAATCATCGTTTTTCCGCCGTGGGGAGGGATTTAGGGAGGGGCCAACCGTTCGAAGTTAAAAAATGCGCAACTTCTAGACGCGTAAGCGAGGGATGTATTGGAAAGAGGTTTATCCCTTATAGGCTTCCTCGCTTACGCGTCGGGCTACCATTCAAGCGACCAAAATCGTACCCGCGAGGTTAAAGCGAGTGCTATTGCGCCAGTGCGTGCTGCTCAAAAAAACGGCAGAGCCTTTTTACTTCGCACCAGCCAGTTTATTTTGGCATTCTTTGTGCAGATGAGCTTAACGACTTGAATTCGAAGGCACGCCATGAAAAACAAGGATCAATTGCTCCTAATTAACCGAATCTGTGATGAGTTTGAGGCGAAACTGCAAAGCGGCGTTGTCGCTGACATCGAACAGGCTCTGGATTCGGCAAAAGCCAACGAGGACAGCCAGAATCTTGTCGAAGATTTGCTTCCCGAGTTAATCGCCTTGCAGATCGTCTATAGCGCCAACCGTGATTCCACGGCCAAATCACTCAAGGCAATTTACCCAGCGCACGCTGCGTCCATCGAACAGGCAAAGAGCGAGCCGTCCCTGAATGCAACGGTCAACGATCTGGACAGGGACACCGTAATCGAGAATGAAACCCAGGTCCCGCCTTCATCATTCGCCCGCATGGGAGAGCGATACGAAAACCTCGAGTACCTGGCCAGTGGAGGACTGGGAGATGTTTACACCGGTTACGACAAGACCGTGAAACGACAAGTTGCAATCAAGCTTCTGAAATCACAACTGGTTGCCAATGAAGAGGCAAGGCTCAGGTTTCTCAATGAGGCGGCGATTACCGGGGGCCTGGAGCATCCAGGTATCGTGCCAATTTACGACTCGGGAATCAGCGATGATGGTCGCCCCTATTATGTAATGAGGCTCTTCCGCGGTCGTACGATGAAGGAAGATATCAAGGAGCTTCATTCGGATCGTAGCGCACCCGACTTTTCAGACAAACAGAGACAGCTTGTCCGCCGGCTTGCTGACATCAGCAAGGCGATTTCGTATGCCCATGACAATGATGTGATTCATCGCGACCTCAAGCCGGCAAATATCCTGCTGGGAGACTATGGAGAATCGATCGTTATTGACTGGGGCCTGGCCAGACGAGGATCAGGTTCGCCCGTGTCCGCGAGTGGCGTTGAACAACGTGAAACGGCAGGAAGCATTCCGGCGGAAACCGATTCAGATGCGTTGACCCAGGCCGGAACAATTCTTGGCACCCCGGGATACATGAGCCCCGAGCAGGCTTCCGGCGACCCATCGTCGGTGGGGCGGCCAGCCGACATTTATTCTCTCGGAGCCGTGCTAAGTACAATCATCGTCGGGCATTCTCCAGCACACGACAGCGCACAGACCTCACAAACAGACCCTGCCAGTGACAGATTTTCGCAGGACCGGAGATCTGCGGAATTGCGTTCCATCTGCACTCGCTCGATGAATCAGAATCCACGGCAGCGATATACTGACTTGAACTCGTTTGCAGCCGATCTGGAATGTTGGCTGAGTGATCTTCCAGTAGTCGCCAAACCTGACACGATCGTCGATACCGCTGCGAGGTTTTTTCGCAAGAACCGGGCGTGGTCACTGATTGCCGCCGCCACCTTGCTCACCATTACCCTTTCTTCGCTGGCAGTCGCTTCAGCGTTCAGAACAAAGTCGACCCGGCTGGCAAGGTTGCAAGAGCAGGCATCGGCGGACGCCGAGACACAGAAAGATCTTGCCGATACAAATCTCAAGTTGGCAGAGAGGGAGCGAATCACCGGCCTCCGGCTACGAAGACGCCTGAGCGTTCTTGACAGCTACATCCGCTTGTCTGTTCAGGAGAGCGGAAATTTCTCAAAAGAGTCGCTAAAGGATCTGATCCTGGATCGTATTTCGAGTTTTGAACAGAGTAAGGATCTTTCGCCAGCCACCATGATGGAACATGTTGATTCGGCAGTTTATGCATTGAGTTTGATCACCGAACACGAGGCAGCTCTGAGTATGTATCAGAAGCATTCGGGACTTCGTAAGTCGCTTGTTGAGAGCCAAACGACTGACAGCCAGCTGGCAAAACAGGTGTATTCGGCCGTTGAAGAGTCCAAACTACTGTCAGCCGCTCGACAGGCAGAACCGGCTCGCCTTGTGCTTGAGCGTGTCAAGTCTGATGCCATTAACAAGCTTGGCGTAGACCACGACGCGACGCAGAATTTGCTAAGACAATTCCTGGGATGTTTGAGAGACAGATCCAGCGAACGTGCGGCAGAAGACTGCGCCTACTTTGGGGGCATCAGAGACGGTCTTGCAGACGTTTCGCTGGAGACGACCGAGCTGCTTTACCCGTGGTTGCGCGATCTGGAAGAAAATGGAGTACCAGATACGTTCGCAATTGAAGAACTGCAATTTGGTATGCTCTACGCGTGGGACCATTGTTCGTCAGGCAAAGTCGAGCAAGATTCGTCAATATTCCAAAAGCTCTTCGAAAAAGCATCGAGCAAGTTTGGGGCAACGGAAGTTCACACGCTCGAATGTTTGCAAATCCATGCAGAAGCAATGGCGAAATATGGAACTGCCGACCAGGCACTACCGCTTCACCGGTTGCTTGCACAGCTTTTCGACGAGGAGTTTGGCCCCTCAAGTCCGCACAAGTTACTCAACCAAATGCAGCAAGTGAGGCTACTGCTGAATAAGGGGTCGGTTTCAGATGCATTGAAACTTGTTCGTGTCGTGCGGAAAAGCGCATTGGAGGCAGGACTTCATGAGATTACGCTCATGCACCTCAATGTCATTTATGCAAAGACTCTCGTGGCGGCGGAAGAACGTGTCAAAGCAGAAGAGATTCTCGATCACCTGCTAAAAGAACAGCTTTCCGTTCTTGGGCCTGAGAAAACGAAATCTCTACGAAAGCTTCTTGAATTGAAGAAAAAGAACGGCCGACTTGGCGAGGTCATAGAAAGTATCGAGGCCGAACTCGACGAAACCGACTTTTGGTGGACGCCATACTTTCCCCTCACCGTACCGAAATGAACAGGCACAAGCCGGCGGATAGTCCCGATGAATGGAACCAATACGGGGCAGGTCCAATTTGTGGCCGGTTAATTCTCTTTCGGCCTTCCACGTGGCCGCATTTTTGACTGTTGGCAATGGCCACTATTGTGACTGCCACCGATTCTTCAGCGGTGCGGTTTGGGATATCGACCACTCATCAAACACTGGAACGTGTCGAAGCTCGGCTTGGTGAAAACAGGAGCGAATGTCAGCAGCCAGCCGCTTGCCTGACCTCGACCGCTCGCCCCTAAGCAACCCTCCTCCGACGCAGTGGTGTCAGGGCATACCACGTGTCGCGTGAGGAGGGTCGGAGCCTACGCGACGGGGAGGAGCGGGCATACGCGTCGATGTATCTGCAACAGTTCGTGTCCGTTCTGCAGCAACGTAAAATCCGCGTAACCGTTCACGCGGGCAAGGGTCTGGCTCAATTTTTCGGCGGCAAACTGACTTATTTCGCTTTGCGAACAAACGCCGAAAATTTGTGCCTGCCCCTCTCGAACCTGAGGAAACGTCAGTATCCGTGAACGGTTACAAAACACATAAGCTTATGAAGACTCGTTTTGATCGAACCGCATCACCTCGAATTCTCGCATCCTTCGCAACCAGTATGCGTCAGATTCGTTCTCATTTTTTCGTTCTTCATCGGCATCGAAACGATCAGGTGCGACGCTGAGCGTTGTTCGCGCAACGGCGCTAACCTTGGGATACGCCGGGAAGTCGAAGTACAGCACCGCTTCAGGCGAGTCATCGGTGACCTGGATCTCGATGGTATCTACAGGCAGCATAGCCGATCGTGGTGTACCAAAGTCGTCCGTCGTGAGGATCGACGGAAGTGCTGATGACGGGGCAAGTCTTCCAACGTTTGTTCCAGCTTTTGTTCCAACAACAATCGCTTTGGGCGCGGCGCGAGGAACGCTCAGCGACGTGACTTGTGCCTGGAACGTCAGCCGATCTCGCCACACAGTAAAGTCTGCCGCATCGACGATTCCATTTCCATTGCCGTCCGCATTAAGCGCCGTCGTGCTGTTAAAGCTGGAGGCCCAGGTGGCATGATCGAGCGTGGTGACGAAGCCATCGCGGTTGTAATCACCCGGCGTGATCGGCGGCGCGGCCGCCGCCCCGGGCGTGGGCTCGACGGCGATCCAACTGCTCGCATCATTTCCGTAGCTTCCAGATGAAACACGATGAAGTGAATCGCCTTGTCCATCCGCCGTACTCGGCCAGGGGGCCTGATCATCAAAGATGACTTCGTCTTCGGTAATATGAGCCACGCCGGCCGCGCTCCCGAGCGACGGTTGATGGGCTCGCTGAAGTTCGACCCGATCTGTATTGTTGTTGAGGCTCGAGCCCGAGGGGCCCACAAGCGAAACGGATGGTCCAATCCCGTAATGAACACGAAAAGCCTGTGCCTTGTTTGTGTCGATACCTGGGTCAAACCTGACGACCACGAGAGATTCTTGCGGGGCCAGGGAGGTCCCATCGGCGAAATCAAAATCACTGCCGCCACGTAATCGCCAATCATCAAGGCTGACCGATCCCACATTGGGATTGTGAATCTCAATGAATTCCAATTCGTCATCAGTAATCGTCGGATCAATCTGCAAAGCAGTGGCATTCGGCTCCGACGGGTGATAACTGACTTCGCTGATAATCAGAGGGCTAATGCGGGGCGCGGAGTTCGCAGCCCCCGGTGTGGTCGTTGCCTGTGGATAAACTCTACCGCTTCCATCGGGAACCCGGCCGAAGGATTCTCCAGCCAAAGCGGCACCGAACTCAACCGAATCGAGAAATCGCGGCTCGCCCGTAGAAACTTGCTGTGTAAGCAAAACCTCATTTTGCCCATCGGGATCGAGGTTTAATCCAGAACTCGGGAACAAAATATACTCCCCGGGGCCCAGCAGTGTGTTGGCGGGAATTTGCAAGTCGAAAAGGGCGTTGGGATCGCTACTCAGGTACCACCCGCCCAAATTCACAGTGCTACTCGTCACGTTCAACAACTCGACGTTCGGAAGCTCCTGGGGGCTGGCGTGAGAAAGCACCTCATTAATGACCACGGATTTTCCCGAACTCGACAACCCCGGAGTACCACCGTACTCGTAACTCGCGTCCCACCGATGGAAGGCGCCGGCCTCGTTCAGCGGCGTATTGAACGGCGAACTTAAAACGAGCGTGGCTCCAATGCCATCCGCGGTCAACGGCCACGGATCATTGTCGTTATAAGCGACGTTTAGCAGTTCATTTCGGTCGGCATCCGTGATGGAGACCTGCCCACCCGAATTTGGCAAGCGTCCGCTCCACTGCCCGAGTACGAGCGCGTCGGTTCCGTATCGAATCTGGAATGCAGCCTCGTCTTCGACAATGACCGCTCGCTCACCCGGCCCCAAAAAGACGGAATCGAAAGAAAACGAAACGTCTCCGGCCAGTGAGAATCCCGCAAGATCGAGCGTGCCCATGGGATCCGGGTTGATGATTTCGATAAACTCAAAGTCATCGTCGTCCAACCCCGAAATAGCTTGCAATTCTGAACTGGACGGATCGTGAGGGTGGTAGTTGATTTCAGAAATTCGCAGCTGGGTAGGGTCGCCAAGTTGACCAACGATGAAGAACTTGCTCGACAATGGTGACCAATTCCCATTCACGAGGGTTCTCGCTTTGACAGTTGTATTTGTCGTTATGGGGAACCCACCGCTCGGGTACAGCACGCCATGGATACCCCCGCCGGGAGCACGCGGGTCGGAACCGTCCACTGTGTAGTAGACGTTGTTTTGGTTGGCCTCAACAATGGTACTGAGAGACAGACGTGGTTGAATGAGAAGGTCGGAACTGGCGTCATTAAGATTCAATCCATGAATCGCAAGAACATTCGAACCGGGCGTCAACAGTTGCTTGTGCGCAGAAAGATCAATGAACTCGTAGTTGTTCGCCACGGTCGAGTCCGAAAGCTGTGACGTAGCATTGGATTGCCAGTTGAGGTCCGCCGGTGCTCGACGATTTGCAGACGGAATTGCTTGCCCGTTGAGGTAGACAGCAAATCCGTCATCCGCCTTGATTTGGAGCTCCAGGGAATCGGCATCAGCTGCGTCAAAACTGGCGTCCAAATCAAACTCGAATCGCGTGTAAACCGACGACTCGGTTGCGTCCCACGCGGGCTGAATGTCTGTCCCAATCAACGGATCGTACTCGGCTTGGCCATTTTCGTATCCAACGCCGTTGCTGCCCGTCGTCCACCCGGACGCATCGAAACTCGTTTCGTACCAGAAAGGTCCCGCTCCAGTCTCCAGAGAATCGTCGACCGGGACGAACGCCCGCGCCTCAGACACCAACGAAACCACTTCAAGCTCAGCCGCAGATCCCAGCGTTACGGTACCGCCATTCGGGACGAAAGCACTACTCGGCAAGATGGGCGGTGGCGCGGGGTCTATTAGCTGACTGTCGATCCAGTCAACGCGATCGCTAATCCACTGCTTCATAAAGTCAATTTGCTCGATCCACGTCGCCGTATTCGGCGGACGGAATGGCAAATTGGAATTCAGTACATTCCACCTTTGGAAATTCCTCTGCGGGGCATCTCCCAATTCATCGACGAACCCGTCAAGAATGCCAGAGATATTATCCAGGTCGTACACGGTCTCGCGCGCCTCGAACCAACGATCCCTGAATTTGAGAGCAAACTCGGGATCCTCCATTAGCCGCCCGATCCACTGTGCGCCAACGAACGCCGAGTTTCTTTCGTATTGCCAGCCGGATGCCGAAGTATTGCCACGAGAGCTACCCACACCCAGTGTGAGATTGAAATCCCAAAGCGGTCCCTGCGTGATTTTCCCGCCGCGATCTTTGTACAGGTAGTTACTGCGGAAGTAAGCGTCTTGATCGCGGCCAAGTTCATTGAGCACCATCAAGTTGATGAACGAATCGACATCGATGTATTTGGCATAACCGTTGACTGGATCCGCAAAATCTGGCCCGTTTAAAATGTTGACGAATTCCTGAACGTGGCTCGTCAACCACGATTTTTGAGCTGCGGTGTAGTTTTCCTGATCAACAAGTTGCAAACGATGGTTGTCACCTGTTTCATAAATCAGCGAACCCGGATCCAGGCCGGTATCAAAACGCAACAAATACCCGCCGGTGATTTCCGGAACGGCGTTATCCGCCGGCGTGAGTTCTTCGATATCAAGCCGGTCTTCACCGATCTTGATGGTCTCGCGAATGCTGTATACGCCCACATAATCTGCGGCTGACAACGGCGCGTTGCTCCCGCCGGAATTTAGATACAGCTCGACAAATTGCGTCCGTGGAGCATTTAACCCAAGTTGCCGTCCAATTTCAAAATTGAATGGATTACGCAGCAATGACTTGTCCACATACGGCCCGAACAGGACCCAGTCGGAATCCGCCGAGAGCCCTGCCAGTTCAAAATCAAGATCGTCGCCTGCTTCGTCCCGCAATTCAAGACGATACTGTTGTTTCGGAAAGGTGCTGGACGAAGACCCTCGCACATGGATCGCCGATGGCGTAGAGACCGTCGGCGAAGACAGAAGAGACGTCTCACCGGTCTGCGCATCTGGTTCGAAAAGCTGAAAACTGAAATCAGAAAACGAATCGCCGACGCTGCCGCCACCGAAATTGTCGAGAACCACGATAGGTAATTCTGAGGTTACATTTTGGACGTTGGATGCCAGCTCAATGTACCGCGCCGAACTGACAGGCCCGTCGGGCTGCCCCGTCTGCAAAACTCGGGCGGTGATTTTAACCGAATCGGCAATTGTGAATGGCCCTGTGTACACCGTCGAACTTGAATTTGGCGTGCTGCCGTCCGTGGTATAAACGATCGTCCCACCTGCCACTCCTGAACCGATCGCTAACGAAAACGAAGACGAAAATGTTCCCGAGTCACGCGAAAAGACGACGTTACGAGAATCGAGACTGGGTATCGAAGTGCCGTTCGCAGCGTTGGGAGTCGGGATGAGGAAGTAGCCCACTGCGCCGGCCGCATCGAGGCCGTAGGACACATCAGCAGTTTGCGCCGGGTAATCGCTTCCGTCAGTGCCGAATTCGCTCACTAAAGTTTCGTTAGAGTCGAACAGCCCCAAGTACTCTCCGCTCGCTCTAAGCTTGAAATTGGTGTGCAGGTTGCCCGCCGCATCGGGTAGATCATCGCCTGACGCAAACACGACCAGGCTTTCACCCGGCGCCAGATTCACCTGCGCGTCATCGGGGAACGTCCACTTTGTGTGGTCGCCGGCGTCATCGGTGAGAAACCAGCCGTCCAGATCTACGGGTTCATCACCATTGTTGCGGATTTCGATCCAATCCGAGAATACGCCATTTCCATCCGCGAGTGTCGCGTCATTGGATGCCATGAACTCGGAGATCACAGGCGCCGCAGCTAACAGGTGCCGATTCTCCAGCGTTTCCAACCCCAACCGGCGAGACTTTTTCCTGACGTTCGCTGGCCGCAAAATCGAAGTTCTCATGGGGATGTTCGTTTGCTTTTGAAGACGAGTTGGAAGACCCGACCCGATTATAATTTGATGTCAGGGCCTACGCCGTTACTTTGACGGAATTCGACGCGGGGGGCAACGATTTAGGCAAATCGGGGTAAGCAAGCCAACATTACTGACAACAGTTTCACCCCCCTACTTGGTGTCGCTAAATTGCGGTGGCAATCGGGAGAAGTTGCACGCTTCGACCGTCAGTTTGCGAAAGCGTCATAAAAAATGCGGACGAACAAGCGTCTCGTCTGGTTGCGCCGCGATCTGAAAACGAAAAAGAAGCGACTCAAAGCGCTCAAAGCCAAAGCCGCCCGGGATGGAATTCTTCTCACGGAACCTTAAGAGTCGGCACTCGAAGCGGCGAAACAGGAAAAGGAAGCCCACAGGCAAGCGGCTGCAATAAATCTGGCGTGAGCATAAATGCCACGCCATATCGAATTTACAACACCCCAGCCAAACCCTTGCCCTCGTGAACGGTTACTCCAAAAGAAACCGCCGGGCGGTCCTGGGGGAGCCACCCGGCGGCCGATGTCGCCAAACCGGCGACTCGCTTATTTGAGGCATGCCTTATCGCCAATGGAGGACGCGAAAGACGCCGTCGCCTTCGCGAATTTTGACTGGCAAACTCATGATCCGATCACGATAAACGCTCAGTCCGACTGCAATCAGGAAGCACGCTCCGCCGCCGATCATCATCACTGTCGAAACGCTATTCAGCATGGAAGGCATTCGCAGTAAAGTCACCAGACTCACAAGGTAAGTCGTTAGCAACGCCGCGCCGGTGATCGTTGTGCTGCGGATCTTGCAACTCATGCCAGCCGCCAATAGTCCGAACCCGGCGAGCAGCACGCTGATCTCGTGGAAGAGCATCCAGTTCCACGCCCCGCTGGTATCGCCAGATACATCGAACGACCGGTAAGCGACCAATCCCAAAAGCAGCGGCGTCGCGGTCATCAGGCAGCCAACCCATAGTGCATCAGTTGCTGACTGATCTGCTTTTTCGCCTTCGCGATACCACCCGATGTGGCCAATCACGAGCAGCGAAATCCCGATCAAAATCGTCCCGAGTTCAACCTTGTGAACGAATGACGTGTTCAGCAGCGAGTTCACGACGAACACCATCGAGACGCAGTTCGAGAGGCCGGCGGCTCGGAATGCCGATCGCCAGCCTTTACTCGTCGTCATCAATGACGTGACAAGAATCGCGGACAGTTGGATGATGATGACCCAGAGCAATCCGGCCGTCACGCTACCGTCAACGATCCGGCTGAGCGCCAACAGCATGCCCGCGACGGTACTGAGTAACACAAGAATGTTGCCTGGCACTTCCCATGCCTCGACGGCTTCGGTCACAGCACCGGACAGGCGATTCCAGAATCCACAGGTTGCCAAAACGACTCCGCCAAGCGTTCCGGACATTACGATCGCATAGTCCCAGCCCAGGCCGACGTAGCCCATCAGGCAAATTGCGGCTCCGATAGCCGTCGTCGATCCGCCGATGCGGTTGAGCAAGGCGACTGGGCCTCGTGCCGAACCGAGCAAGGCGAACGATGACACCGCCAGGATCCACGCAGGAGTCAACCAGGTCGAATACGCTGCGGCTTGACCGTCTACGCAAAGCCCAAGCACACTCAGAAGTGTCATGCAAACTCCAGTCGTAGCGGCGGCCGGAACCACGTTTCCGAGCTGAAGCGAGTTGTCAGTTTGCGACTCGCTTCCGGAAGATTCGTGGTAGCGGAACAACGTCCAGACTGCACATGCGACTGGAATCGCGAGACCGAATACAGCCAGGATATCCAGCGACTTGATGCCAATGACGATTGGCAAAGAGATCGCCGCCAGAACCGCGACGGAAACACCGGCCAAGCGGAAGAAATCCGCCCTGTCTGCCATTCGCCATCGGATCAATCGCTGTCCTGTCGTAAAGGACGCGATCACGGTACAAGCGAGTTGGAGTGTGATGATCCAGTCGAAATTATCGAGGACGAACCGGCTGCCGAATCCAGCCATAGCAGCGAATGCCTGCCCGAATGCAGCGACCAGCAGTCCGATCGTGGCAACCTGAATGTAGATCCCGCGATACTTGCCCGTCATCCATGAAGGATCGGAAGGACGTTTGGGGCCGTCTGATTCAAAGATGTTGTTTGCAATGACCCAGCCGCAACATGCGATCGCGAGGTAGGGCAAGCGAAGTGGAATCGCGAAAAGGTCCATCGTGGTCACGATGCTCCACGCGATCAGCCCGAATGCGGACGCGAGGTACGTTCGGCGCGAACGGTCGAAGGAATGTTCCAACAGGCAACCGCCAGCCGAACAGGCAAGCAGGATCAGCGCCCATACTTTTTGGGAATGATCGGTTGCAATGGCGGGAAGTTCCAACCAGTGGATCCAGTCATGAAAGATGGATGCGAGTTGACCGCCAAGAATGATTCCCAGTCCAGCCGTAAGTACGGCGACTCCGGAATAGCGAAATGCCTTGCCGAAGTTGTTTCGTGAAAAATCGCCTTCGGTGACACTGAACAGTCGTTCCGCATACACGCAAAGCCATCCTGTGATTACCAGGAAAGTCGCCGGGGGCATCAGTTGCCAGAAGCGACCTACGGTACGGTCCGCGAGGAACAGCATGCCCGTGAGCACGATGCCGCCGACGAATGCATAGACGAAGGTCGGCCTCCGCAATGCTCTCGCGACAATTGCATAGATCGCGCAACAGATAGCGGCGGGTATCCAGAGATGCCCGCCGTCTTTGATTGTGATCAGCCCCTGTGCATCATAGAACCACAGGTTGAGCGGCATCGCGAGGGAGGCAAGAAGCGTCATTCCGGTACCCGCCAGTTGGTATCGCGTGTAGCGAACCATGGCGACGCCGGCGGCGAGTAAGGAAAGCGTAACGGTCCCAAGCGTCGCCGCAACGACGACTGGATTCTCAAAAACTCCGATCGACCAAAGCCATCCGATGAACCCGAGGACAAGCACGCCCCCGCCGCACATCATCATGCGTTGTAAGGCTTCGGGACTGAGAAGCTGTTCGATCAGCCGCCGGGTCTTTCCAGAGTCGCCACCTCGTGGGTTTGCGGCTCCGGCGAGTTCGGCGGTGATGATTTCCTCGGGACTGTGCATGGCTTGTTCCCCCAGTGAACAATTGGAGCGATGAATGGAATGCTCGCCTTAAAGCACGCTGCGTGCCGAATCGCCGGCCAGATGAGGTGAACACTGCCGCTGGTTCCAGGCATTTGGCGGTGAGATGCTGATATATCAGGCTCCAGCCATCAAACAGGCAGTCGCAAAACCATGGTATTTTTTGCGCCGTGAAAGCCGTTGCCTCGCCAGTGCGTGGTCGCTCCATGTACTGTTGTGGTCGCTGAGCGTTCAATCGCTGGCCGCTTGAGTTTGGGCGGGCGTCCACGACGCTGCCTCCGGCATCATTGACAGTATTGATAGCATTCGACCGGCGGGTTTCCCTTTCGGAAAAAAATTCACCGCAGCTGGTCGCCCCTCTTCCTGGGGAAATCACTTGCAAGGAAGCTGGGCTTTCTGTGACAAGAATTTGCCCATTTGTATCGCCATTAAGCTGCGTCCACGTACGTTACGTGGATTTGATGGTTCGTAAATCGAGAGCGTCAACCTGAGCAGAAATGTGAGGCTGGGTGGTTTGCGATATTTACTCCGAATGAGTCGTCTTTAAGTCTGGCTTGACGGCAAGAAGTCACTTTGGTCATATCCGGTTTGTGAGTGCGGATCGCGTGCTCTCAGGCAGTATCAACTTTTTGCAATCGAGCAGTCACTGACGAAACCAAATAGCGAGACATTACTTCAGGCCCGCGCGACGGGTCTGAAGTAATGTCTTTTTTTTATGCCTGCTTCAGTCCGTCAACCTGGAATCGAATCGTAGGCGTGTTATAAGTCCGGAGAAGCAAAGTGTTGAAGAGACTAATTGTTGCTGTTGTTGCATTGCTCGGTGTCGCCATTCAGGCGGACGCTGCGATTTTTTCCTACGGTGATTTCCTTGGCACAAGCTACATGTACCTGGATGTTGTCGAGGATACTCGCCAACAGCCGGATGCGTTGTTTGGCACGCCATCGATTCTCGGCAACACGCTGGATTTCGACCCGGTTAGCTTTGCCGCGAACGTGTCGAGTGTGACAGGCAGCTCCAGTTCAATGATCGTTGACGGTCAATTGAACTTTACGGTCATGAGTAATTCCGACACCACGCCCATTTCGGTGGTTCGTTTCACCGAAGCTGGTGACTACTCGCTGGCTGGTTTGGGTAGCGCTCAAGCCACGGCTTCCGTCGCTGCACCAGTTCGCTGGACCATCACGCACGTGGATGGTGCTGCACTTTCGACGCCCGTTTCCGGGGCCGACAGCTTGACGTTTACTCCATCGGGCAGTTTCGCGCTACCAGGCGACTTGGCAACGGGAGCCTTGTGGGATGGCGAGTTGGATGTCAATGTTGCGGCATTCGCAGCGGCCAATGGAATCACAGGCAACGTTACCAAGGTTGAATTCGCACTTGATAACACATTGGCAGTGGCAGCTGCGGATGGTGGCTCGGCAGGGATTTTCAAGAAAGACTTTAGCGGCGTGATTATCAACGTACCCGAGCCGGGTGCAGTTTCACTGTTGGTTTTCGGACTGGCTGGTTGCCTCTTCGCCCGACGACGTCGATAGAACCGTCGCAACGACAGTTGCACTGAACTACAGAAAAGCACGATGGATCAGAAGATCCATCGTGCTTTGTTTATGTAGTCGGGCTGTATTCTTCGCAAACGAAGCTAAGCCGGAACCTTGGCGACTTTTTCGAGCAACTTCTTGGTGGCTTTGATGCCCTCGTATTCGCCAAGTCCGCCGCCTTCGTACTCGATACCGACCCACCCGTGATAGTTGTGCTTGTTGACGACGATATCCATCATCTTGGCAAAATCGGTATTCTTCTCGTTACCTTCGTCATCAAAATCGTGGCTCTTGGCACTGACGGCTTTTGCGAACGGCATCAGCTCGTCGATCCCTTTGTAGCGATCGTACATTTCTTCCTTGCTGACGCGAAAATTGCCAAAGTCAGGCAGTGTGCCACAGTTTTCCATGCCGACCTTCTTCATGACTCCGGCGAGCCATTCGCCATTCGACGAAAGTCCGCCATGATTTTCGACGATCACGTTCAAGCCGTGCTCTTTCGCGAATTCGCTCAAACGGGCCAGACCATCGGCGGCTCGTCCCTGCTGTTCTTCGAATGATCCGCTGGACTGCGCATTCACGCGAATGGAATGGCACCCGAGCGTCTTGGCAGCGGTGACCCAGCGATGATGATTCTCAACGGCTTTGGTCCGCTTGGCTTCGTCTGCGTCACCAAGTGCGCCTTCGCCATCCACCATAATGAGCAGCTGCTTGACGTCGTGATCGGCGGCTCGTTCGTTCAACTGCTTGAGGTAGTCGGCATCTTCTGCCTTGTCCTTGAAGAACGAGTTTACGTATTCGATCGCATCAATGCCGAACTCTTCTTTGGTCGTTTTCGCAAAATCAAGATTGTCCAGTTTCTCGCCCTTGAGAGCACGATGCAGGGACCATTCGGCCAACGAAATCTTGAACGGCATATCGTCGCTTCCTTTGTCGCCTTCGCTTGCCAGCAGATTGGTGGGTAAATTCATTGCGATACCGGCGGATGCCGCCGTGGCGGCGGACCCTTTGATAAATCTGCGGCGGGTGAGGCGATTTGTCATAGTGACTTATTCTCCGTTAACTTCTTCAATTTTTTCGATTTGAATTGCCGGCGACTGTTGGTGTACAGACCTTCGCCTGCAATCGCTCACCGACGTCAATTTTGACGATTTGCCTTGAATTATAGCGGTGCGATGGTGGGGCGGGCAAACAGGTATTACACAGTGTCACGGCGAGGAAGGCTCTACCGTTCGGCAGGAACAACTGCCCTCCCCGTCGCTGAGGCTCCGACCCTCCCGGAATTTACTCGTGCAACTCGCAAAAGGGAGGGGTAACAAGAGTAAGGGGGAGCGTATCAAGAGCGAGGCGGCATCGCGGCCGGGCCACTGAAGTGCTGAACTGAACCTTTTTCGAACAGCACGCTCTTTCTTTTCTGCGACCCGGCGACTTTTTTGATGAAAGTCACCATCAAATGGCGGTCCGGTGTGGGCGTGGGCGCGGTAAACTTGAAGGAGGCGACATGCCCGTCAATCTTAAACCTGCGAGGAATCAGGACTCCACCTACCACGTGACAGAACGAGACCGCAAACAAAGCGTCGAATGCGAAACAGCCGTATTGGCTGGAGTCGTATTTCCGGACAAAACATACAACGGCCATCCGCTGGATGAATTGCAGGGGCTTGCCGAAACGGCGGGAGCCGACATTGTCGGCCGCATGATTCAGCGGCGGGACAAGCCGGTGAGCAAGACTTACCTTGGTGCCGGTAAAGTCGAAGAGCTGGCGTTTCTCGTCAACGATCTCGATGCCGACGTTGTCATTTTTGATAACGATCTTTCGCCGGGGCAGGTCCGCAATCTGGAACAGGCCACGTGTGTCAAAGTCCTCGACCGGACGGAGCTGATTCTCGACATCTTTGCGTCTCATGCGCAGACGCTCGAATCGCGGCTGGCCGTGGAGCTGGCCCAACTCGAATATTCCCTGCCGCGTCTGAAGCGAATGTGGACTCACCTTTCGCGATTGAAGATGGGGATCGGGATGCGAGGTCCGGGTGAGAAACAGTTGGAGGTTGACCGACGGTTGGTCGAAAAGCGGATTCACGACCTGCGATCCGAACTCACGAAAATTGAGAAACGCAAAGAACGCCAGGTTGCCGGGCGACGCGGATTCATGACCGTCTCGCTCGTCGGTTATACAAACGCGGGCAAGAGTACGCTCATGAACGCGCTGACGGACGCGGGTGTCAAAGCCCAGGATCAACTGTTCGCAACGCTTGATACGCGAACTCGCCGTTGGCAACTTCCCAATTGGGGGCCGGTGTTGTTGAGCGATACCGTTGGTTTTATTCGCGACTTGCCTCACGGACTCGTCGCAAGTTTCAAGGCGACGCTCGAAGAGGCTCGCCAAGCCGACCTTTTGCTGCATGTAGCCGATGCCTCCAGTCCCGATTTTTATGATCAGGTCAGTGCGGTGTATCAGGTGCTTGGCGAGTTGGAAATTGACGAGAAGAACGCATTGCTCGTCGCAAACAAAGTCGACGCGGCGGAAAATCGGGCAATTGTTGATGCGGTCCTCCGGCGTTATCCAAACGCGGTGCCCGTGAGCGCCGTGACGGGTGAAGGCCTCGATCAGCTGGCGATTGCCGTGAGCGATGCTCTCAGCATGACGTTCCGCGATGTCGATATCGAAACGGATGTGAGTAACGGAAAACTGATGGCTTATCTGGCAGCGAAGGGCGAGGTGATGTCGCGGCGGTACGAGGGCGAACGAGTCATCATGCATTGCCGCATTCCGCAGAAGTATCTGGGGCGGATTACCGATCCGACGGCGATTATCAGTCTTCGCGAGTCGCCGATCGAGATGAAGGCGATTGGTGAGTTTGCGAATGCCGAAGATTCCGAGGATGCGGACGAGGCTGAAGGTATCCAGTCGCCGGAGACGGAAGCAACGGCTGATTCAGCTGCTGTTTCCGAAGCGGATGTCAGCAGTAACGAAGCGGCCAACGAGATTGCTTCGGTCGAACCGCCGACTGAGCACGCCGGCGACCCGTTGGAGAATGAAGGAAGCTAACATTCAGGGATGGCCAGACGGGAAATTCGAAACGCTCGTGTTCTGATCACTGGTGCTTCCAGTGGAATTGGCGAGGCGCTTGCGCGAGCGATGGTAGCGGGTGGAGCGAAGGTGCTTCTGACGGCTCGGCGGCAAGAGCGGCTGGATGAATTGGCAAGCGAGCTCGCATCAGGGGCCGGCGAGGCGCGGGTGTTGGCTGGAGACGTGACCGATGGCGAGCATCGGCGCAAACTTCTCGACGTGATGCAGGCGGAATGGGACGGAATCGACATTCTGGTCAACAATGCAGGCGTCGGTGCGATCGGCCATTTCGTAAAAGCAGATGACCGGCGGCTGCGCACCGTCATGGAAGTCAACTTTTTCGCCGTCGCCGAGTTTGTTCGCGAAGCGTTCCCGATGTTGAAAGAAAGCCGGCAGCAGGGGAAATCACCGGCGATCGTAAATGTAGGATCGGTGCTTGGACACACGGCGGTACCTGGGAAGTCTGAATACTGCGCGAGCAAGTTTGCACTGCACGGATTTAGTGACTCGGTTCGCAACGAACTCAAACGCGAAGGCATCGATGTCATCCTGATCAGCCCCAGCACGACGAAGAGCGAATTTACGGACTCGCTGCTGGAAGATCAGGGCGGCACTGCGAAGAACCCGTACGGGATGACTCCGGACGCGGTTGCGGCTCATATGATTCGCGGGATTCGGACTGGCCGCCGCGAGATCATTCTTTCCGTCAGCGGAACGCTGCTTGTCTGGCTGGATCGAATCTGCCCACCACTTGCGAGCTTAATCTTGCGCAGGTTCGGGTAGTTCGTAGTTTGTAGGCCGGAACAAGCGGCGATGTGAGTCAGATTGTTCTTGCGATAAACGCCGCGCAGTTCCGGCAATCGAAGCTTCTTGTATTTCACGATCTGCTCCGACCGGAATTGCCGGCACTGCGCGGCGGTGGCCGGAAGCGAGTTGCACACTTCATCGCCGCTTGTACCAGCCTACCATGCCGCGATCTGGTTGTCCCTGCTGCAAACGCCGCGCGAGGTGAATTGGATTTTTTCTCGTTTTGGCGACCAATTTTCCTGAACACGGGATCTCAGTAACCTGGGCTCAAAGGCAAGGGCCGCAATTCCGTGGTTTATCGCAAGCAGAACAGGTGGAGAATATGAATCTTCTAGAGAAACGAAACAGGAACACGAGCTGTAACCAACGACTGGAGATGAGTGTCGAGTCGCTCGAGTCGCGGGAAATGATGGCAGGGGATGTAACGGTTCGCGTCAATGGTGATGCTGTGACGGTCATTGGTTCGAACGAAGCTGATCAAATTCAGATTTCATCGGCCTTCGGTGAAGTTTCAGTGCAGGCCACAGGTGATCTTGGCACGACGGTAAACGGCCAGGAGTCGTTTAGTACGGGACTCGCTTCACTCGAACGACTGACAATTCGCATGCGTGGCGGCGACGACCGAATTTCGTTTCGCAATACGGTTGTTGACGGAGTGACGCGAATCTCGCTAGGTGGTTCCGATACGGGAGGCGAAATTGCGTTGAACAACGGCGTCGAACTCGAGACGCTAATTATTCGTGGTAGCTCCAAGTCTGACATTGTGACGATTGGCCAGCCGGAGATTGGTGAAATGAGATTCAACATGGGAGGCGGTAACGACTTTGTGGGCATTAGCGCCGTCGCCCAATTGGGTGATTCGCACTCGATCCGAATGGGCTCCGGTGAAGATCATGTCCGTGTCAACAGTCTGCTCGGATCAACAAGCCGGCTCCGGTTGTTCGGCAATGGAGGCAATGACCTGTTAAGCGCGGAAGGCGAAACGTTCGAATCAGAAAGCCTTGATTATCGCGGTTTTGAAGAGTTCAGGACAATCCATACAGGATTTTAGTTTTAGATCGTAGTCGTAGGCTGGTACAAGCGGCGATTCGGATCAGATTATTCTTGTGACAAACGCCGCGCAGTGCCGGCAATGGAAGCTTCTTGATCTCCATGATTTCTTTCGACCGGAATTGCCGGCACTGCGCGGCGTTGACCGGAAGCGAATGGTGAATTTCGTCGCCGCTTGTACCAGCCTACGAAAGGGTTACACTCGGCGACAGGGAGGTGTCGCCATGTCGGATTATCGTCGCTACTTTGTTGCTGGTGGAACTTACTTCTTTACGGTCGTGACTCATCATCGTAAACCGATTTTCACAACTGCCCCTGGTCGGCAGTATCTCGGTGAGGCGATTCGGCAGATCAAGAAGGATCGACCGTTCAATCTAGTCGCGACAGTATTATTGCCGGATCATTGGCATTTGGTGATGGGATTGCCACGCGGTGACAAAGACTATTCCATGCGGATGAAACGCATTAAGGAAGAATTCACGAAACGCTGGAAAGCCAACAAGCCATCTGTCACTGATGTTTGGCAACCTCGATTTTGGGAACATACCGTCCGCGATCTGGCAGATCTGGAAAACTGTGTGGATTACATTCACTGGAATCCACGCAAGCACGACCTGACAAGTCGCGTCCGCGACTGGGAATACTCATCGTTCCACCGGTTTGTACGCGAAGGCCACTATCCGCTCGATTGGGGCGGCGTCGCGCCGAAGGTGATTGACCTGCAATGCGATTGGGGCGAACCGTAGGGCCGTAGGCCGGAACAAGCGGCGATTTTGGATTGGTTGTTCTTGCGATAGACGCCGCGCAGTGCCGGCAATGGAAGCTTCTTAAATTTCTTTCGACCGGAATTGCCGGCAATGCGCGGCGTTGACCGGGAAAACGTTGTGAATTTTATCGCCCCTGGCCGCTCGCTTGCTTCACTCAGTAAAGTGAATTTCGCAATCTGGCAGCTTGCGACGTAAGTCTGAGACTCCCTGTTCGGTCATATCTGTCCATCGCAGGTACAGCTGCTCCAATTCACGGAGTGTCGCAAGTGAATCGATCGACTTGTCAGTGATCGGGTTACCAGTGAGGTAGAGAATTTTGATGCCCGCACCATTCATTTCCGCGAGCCTCGAATCCGAAATGTCGCAATATCGCAATGAAGCCGTTTTTAACGGAATTCTGCCAACAGTCCTTAGTGTTTTTGCCGTCAGTGCATTGCCATCAAGCGCAACAAACTCGAGATGTCGCATCCGACTGAGTACGAATTCGATATCGTCAGGTTCGCACTCTGCGGGAAACCGTAGTTTTGTGTATTCGACATATTTCTCTGAACCAAGCGTCATGGAAACGAGTGACCTCGCGAGCGCACTGCCGTCTGGTTTGCGATACTTCGTGAGGCTGCCATCCTGTTCGTCGATGTCGAACGCATATCCGAGCAGTCCCCGATCTGACCCCGCCCCGCTGTTGATTCTGTCGACAGCATGATTTACCAAATCGATAAATCGCGTAAGACCAGCAAATTGCTGTCGATACGGTTCGACTTTTGATGCCCACACTGCGAGGACGACAGCAGCGACGGACATGGCAATTAGCAAGAGCCGGAGACTGTATCGCGGCTTTGCGATGACGTTCGCGGCAGAACGTGAAGCTTCGCTCGAAGTCTTTTTCATCGGAGTGTACTGCTGAAGTAAATTCGTTTTCCGTCCGATGAAAAGCACGGATTGTAGAATATCTCTTTTTCATCCTGCCGGGGAATTTTCTCAACCGTGCCATCCTCGATGTTGGCGAGATACAATTGCGCTGCGGGACCATCTGCGAGCTTGTTGGGATCTTCGATTCCCATGGCAAAGGCAATGATTTTTCCACCGGGGTGCCATGCGACTCCGGTTGCGAGATTGCCGGTGTGCAAGATGCGTTCGTTTCCCAGTTCCTCCTGCACAACAAGTTGGCTGGCACCGGCCAATTTTCGGGTGAAGCATACAGAGCTCATCGTGGGAGAAACCGCATAGCCATGTTGCAGGCGAGTCGGAACGTCGAAGAATGGCCGTTTCTTGCCCGTGCGAAGGTTAAGGAAGTGAACGTTCTTGAACCATTCCAGCAACGCGATCTGGTCTCCGTTGCCAAGCCATGCCGGGTTGCCTGTATTCGAGTCGGAGACGGTCTCTTTCCCTTTGCCATCAATACCGACGGTAACGACGCCTGTCACATAATCCTGAAATGCAAGCAGTTCTCCGTTCGGTGACCAATCTGGCATGCCGCCTTTTGCAACCGCACGATACCCCGTTCCGTCGATATTGCAGATATAGATTTGCTGAGTACTCGGCGACAGGCCGTTCAGTGGCCACGAATCGAATGCAACCATCTTCCCGTCCGGAGAAACATCGACAGAACCAAAATTCAGTTTTGGGTCGGCATAGACAAGCTGACGGTCCGAGCCGTCAAGTTTCGAAGAATAGATCGCGCAGGTGTTCGCCGCCTGGCAGGCGCCCGCGAACAGTGCCGCAAAAGTAACAGCCCACTTAAGTCGCAACTCAGGCATCGAATTCTCCTGCGAAAATCGAGAAGTGAATATCCGCGATCGTCAAGATAGACAAAACCAAGTCAATCAACCAGAGGCAACCAGTTGTCTATGGATTGCGCGAACTCAGCCGGGAACGTACAACCGCACGCCGTAGGCCGGAACAAGCGGCGATGTGGGTCAGACTGTTCTTGCGATAAACGCCGCGCAGTGCCGGCAAAAGAAGCTTCTTGTATTTCACGATCTGCTTCGACCGGAATTGCCGGCACTGCGCGGCGTTGACCGGAAGCGAATGGTGAATTTCATCGCCGCTTGTACCAGCCTACCCTACTCTTCGTCCCACTTGACGACTCGTTCGCCCATTTGGCGAAGCCATGGAGAAATCCCTGGCTTGTCGTACTCGGGAAGTCTCTCTCTTCCGAGGCCGGTCAGTTCATTGGCCTTTTCAATTTCTCCCTGTTCGTGGAAAAGCTTTCCGCGAAGGGCCGGTGCGTAGGCCGACAGGAAGGCTGACACAGATATTTCCTCGTTCTCGAGTAGCTCCAGCGCAGCATCAATCATCTCTACCGACTGGTCAAGCTTGCCAATGTTCAGGAGTGCGTCAGCCACGAAAACTCGCACCGTGCAATCACGATCTGGAGTCATTTCCGCATAGTGCTCGATAAAATAATTGCCAAGCTCGATCGTCTTTTTGTGGTCCCTGTCGACGAAGTAATTTTCAATCGCCGCAAAGTAGCGAGTATTCGTCTTGGTATGGTCCGTTCCAAACGTCACTTCAGACCGGTTTGCTGATTTTTCAGCCGTGATTGCGGCTTCCCGATTCTTGTTCATGGATTTCAGGCAGAGAACGAGGAGGAAGTCAGTCGCAATCACGTTTCTGCCATTTTCACCGAAGGTGGCTTCCATTCGGGGAATCAAGTCCTGAAGTATCGCCGCCGCTTCGACAATACGTTTTTCATGCATCAGCAGATTCGCCAAATTCTGCTCAAGCGACATGGTTTGCGCATGCGACTCGCCGAACACTGCCTGGAAACGAGGCAGGTTTTCCTGGAGTATTTCGATGCCCTTTGCCCGGTCGTCCTCCATGCGTGCCAGTTCGACTGATGCCAATAACGTTTTGTTGTGATCTGCCCCCAGGGTCTCAAGTGCCAGTCGATAACGATTCTGCAACAGTTCCCGGGCAGATCTTTCCGGGATCGGCAGGTCCTTGAGAAGTTCGTCGTTTCCGGACGTCGCGAAGGCAAGGCCTTGCATGCGATCCAGCGTTTCGGGATGGCTTTCGCCAAGTTGATGTCTTGCTATCTGAAGCGCTTCAACCTGTGCCGGGACCGAATTGGTGCCCATCTGTCGTTGAGTAGCAGCCAAGGCGCCGAGTGTCCGCATCTCTTCAAGCGGCAATCGTGGGTCCCGCTTTCGCAACGCGTCGAGCACTTCGTTGAAAAGTAACAGCGACTCGTCAAACCGGCTCTGCGTCATCAGCAGCTCAGCACAGTTCCGTTTGATGATAAGGGTCTCGAAGTCTTCCGGCCCAACGGCCGCCTCGGTATCTCTCAGCACTGCTTTCGCAAGCTCATAGGCCTCCTCGTATCGGCTGTCATCGCGGTAGGCCGACGTTAGCGATCCTGTGATAAAGCGGTAATCCGGATCGTCGATTGAGTACGCATTGGCCCATCGTTGCTTGATGGCTTCGAGTTCGACGATGGCTTCTTTCAATCGTGAACTGTGCTGTTTGGCGACAGCAATGTGCGATTCGACACGAAGTAGTTGCGCGTCATCCGCATCAAGTCGACTGGCAAGCAACTGTTTCGTTTGCTGGAGGACCTCAAGAGCCTGATCATTGACTCCCAGCCCGGCGTAGCTTTGTCCTACAGCGAACAGCATGTTCGCCTGACGAAGTGGCTGGTTGGCGAGAGAGTCCTGTGCGTACTCGACAGCAGCGTCCAGTCGGCTGGCAACGGTGACGGATCGCCCGTCGATGGAAGGGTCGGGACTGCGAAGGATGTCGACGAGGAAATCCGCAAGCTCAGCGGATTGGGAAGCAAGTCGCCGTTCGGTTTGTAGCGCCTTCCAGCGGACCAAGCCGACAGAGCATGCTCCCAGGAGCAATAGCGTCGCTACAGCAATTCCAAATCGCTGCGCCCATTTTGTGGCTACGGCGTCTTGAAGATCTTCCGCGATCTCCGTCGCCGATGAATATCGTGCCTGACGATCCGTCGCAAGCATCCGCTGGCAGATGGCAGCGATACGAGGTTTGACATTGGTGTTTTGCGACCGGACCGGATCAACTTGTCGGCTGAAATCTGGTGCCCGGTCAGTTGGTGATAACGCGAATGGCAACTGGCCGGTCAGCTGTTCGTAGAATACGACGCCAAGGCTGAATAGATCGCTTCGCGCATCGACCGCGACACCATCCGTCGCCTGTTCGGGAGACATGTAATTTGGCGTCCCCGCGAATGCTGCTGCGGTCGGATCGGCATCTCCTTTCAAAGCCAGCCCAAAATCCACCAGGCATAATTCACCGTCATCGCCGACGAGAATGTTACTTGGCTTGATGTCGCGGTGTACGATACCCCGCTGGTGTGCTGCAGCCAGACCACTGGTGAGTCCGGCAAATTTTCGAGCCACTTCGCCAGGGTCGGCATCAGCTTTGTCGCGTGATCGCAAGTCACTATTTGGATAGTATTTCATGACGAAGTACGGCGATCCATCATCCGTTCGACCTACATCGTAGATCGGCGCAATATGAGGATGGTCGAGTTCGGCGACGGTGCGCGCCTCATTGAGAAAGAACGCCGTAGCCCGCTCGTTGCCTCGTAGTTCGGACCGGGCGAATTTGATGGCGACTTGACGGTTGAGCTCCGTATCTTTCGCAAGGACGACCATTCCAAATCCGCCTTTGCCCAACTTGCGAATGCACTCGTAGCGGCCGAGTTGCGTTGGCAGCGGTTCTTCTGTTGCGGTGGTAGCCCTGGGAATGCCGGCAATAATTGACGGTGTGTAAATGGACTGCTGCAATTCGTCGACGGTTTCCGCATCGACTGCCGAGCCAAAAACCCGATCAATGGCATTTCCCGCGTTCGGCAATGTCTTGCGATACGTATTTTCCGTAAGGGAGATGGAGAATTGCTCGCGATACGCGACATCCAAAGCCAGCAGTTGCGTTAGCAGTTCGTCGCGATCTTCAATTTCATCATCAAGCTGGTCTACGAGATTGGGTGGGTTGCTTTCGTTGGCAGATTGCCATTCCTGTTCAAAGCGATCACAGATCAAATCAATCTTCTGCCGTTCAGCCAGATTGCCCATGGTGCTTTACCTGTCGGTCCCAATTAGCTATTCATCATTTGGTGACGAAGCCGTTCTTTCAGATACGAGAGTTTACGCCCGATCGTTGCCGTTGAAAGATTCATTATCTTTGCAATGGCATTAAGGTCATGGCCTTGCATTCGTTTGATAACGATTTGGCGTTCCACCTCGTTGCAGCCCGCCATGACTTCATCGACCGTTCTTACGAGTTGTTCGACAGTTTGCGGTGCCGGTTCCGGTTGGCCCTGGACATCAAAGTGAATCCGGGAGCCAGTATTCTTGACGCCATGAATGGGGAACAGTTTGACTTTACCACCCCGTTTTTGCGCATTGTCATGTTTGACTTTGCCAATGGTGCGGCGCTCCGTCATGACGATTAGCAATCGCCAAACCCCGCCGCGGTCAGTCAGGTTGGGGAACTTGCCATTTTCGATGCCCTGAAAAAGTGCCAAGAACACACTCTGCAGGACGTCCTCCTCATCAAACGCTTCTTTACCTGTGCCCCGCGACTTGAGAATTCGTCGTGCTTTGGTGATCAGTTGTGAGTAGTAGCGTTGCCAGAGCTGATTGTAGGCTCGCGCGTCACCGTGCTTCATTGACTCGATCCATTCGGAGACCGATTCGCACGAGTCCTGGGGGAGGTTAGCGTTCGAAGAGTTCATCGCACGCGCGGCAAGTTAAAGGAATAATCAATGAAAATGAGCAGTAAAAGAGTATGCTCGAAGTTTCATCCATATACCAGTCAGTTGGCCAGCAAACCACGCATCGGGTGTTCAATGATCGTGAACCCGATGTTACATCGCGATGCGATGCCAACCATTCATGCGGTCGTTTCGGATTTAAACGTCACAAATTTCGACGCCCTGCCGAAGAGACGCAATTTTGTTGTCGCGTCGAGGGATGAATTCTTGACCGATGAATCCCTTGTAACCGGTTTCAACGATGGCTCGTGCGATTGCGGGATAGTTTAGTTCTTGAGTGTCATCGATCTCCGCGCGACCGGGGACTCCGCCCGTATGGTAGTGACTGATATAAGCGTGGTGCTCTTTGATCGTCGCGATAACATCACCTTCCATGATTTGCATGTGGTAAATGTCATAGAGCAGTTTGAAGTTGTCGGAACCCACGGCCTTGCATAAATCGACTCCCCAAGCCGTGTGATCGCACATGTAATCTTTGTGGTTCACCTTGCTGTTGAGCAGTTCCATACTGATAGTGATTCCGTGCTTTTCAGCGGCAGGCATGATGCGCTTGAGTCCGACGGCGCAATTTTTCAGGCCCGTTTCGTCATCCATGCCTTTCCGGTTGCCCGAGAAACAAATGATGTTCTTCACACCAAGGTCTTTCGCCTGCTTGATGTATTCTTCGTAAGCCGGCACGAGGGCATCGTGATACTCGATGCGGTTGAACGCTTTGGGAATGCCGCCGACCTTGGTGCCGTCTGCGGTCTTTGGCTTGGGTCCTGCCATAATCGCACAGGTCATGCCGTGCTTTTGAACGGTCTCTACCTGCTCGGGCTGTAGCAGTTCAACCGACTGCAGGCCGAATTCTTTTCCGGCGACGCAAAGGTCGTCGAGCGGGATCTTCTTGTAGCACCATTTGCAAACCGAATGATTCACGTTGCCACCGGTGGCCTCTTCTTCAGCGTATAATCGCGTTTCCAGTTGACTGGCGATGGTTGCGATCGTTGCGGCTTGCGCCGAGCGGGTGAAGAATTTGCGTCGTGTCCAGGGCATGGTTGCTCCTCGGTTAAATTGTGGCTCGCGTTGGATGTCACCAGTGTTTCAGAATGGGAGGGCAGATTCAAGAAGGTGAAGTGAGAATTGGGGGCGAAGTACCAAGCTCCAAGTTCATACGTTTCACGCGTGCGCGTCAATTTTGCACTTCACACTTTTCATTTGTCATTTAACCACAGAAGTCTTTTCGCTCTATCATTCCGCAACTCTCAAACGAAACGCTTCACCAGAATCAAACCATCCATTCAACAACCAATAAGTCAATATCGGCACGATACAATTCTCCAGCACTAAACTCATGCAGCCACTCGATATCCTCTACCACGATGGTCCTTGCCTGGTCGTCAACAAGCCCGCGGGCGTGTTGACTCAGGCTCCGCCGGGTATCGATAGTGTTGAAGTGCGGGTGCGCAATTACTTTCGGGAGCAGGAATCGAAAGAGCCTGATACAAAAATCTACACTGGCGTGCCTCATCGGCTGGATCGACCCGTGTCGGGCGCGATGGTGTTCGCGAGGCATGTGCGGGCATCCCGGCGACTGTCTGCCCAATTTGAAAAACGAACTGTCAAAAAAACGTACTGGGCACTCGTTCCAACCACGCCAAATCGCGACTTGGCTAAATCGAGCGAACTGACGCAACTGCCAGAGCGCGGAACGTGGCGCGATCATTTGCGGAAAATTCCAGGGCGGTCGTTCGTCAAAGTCGTCGAGCCCGAATATCCGGGCGCCAAACACGCCATTCTTCACTTCGAGTTGAAGCGGAATTTTGGCGCGGTCGCGCTTCTTGAAATTGAGCTGGAAACGGGACGCACCCATCAGATTCGCGTGCAAGCCGCCAGTCGCGGGTTTCCAATTCTCGGCGATGATCAGTACGGTTCGACCGTCAAATTTGGGCCCGATTTTGGCGACGATCCGCGGGACCGGGCCATCGCACTGCACGCCCGGCAATTACAGTTCCGGCACCCAATGGTCGATCAGACGGTAGATATGGTGGCTCCACTTTCCGCTGATTGGACGGACTTTGCTGATTGAGAGCAGTTTTTGGCGTGTTGCAGCCACCAAATGACGAGATGGGTTAAGGCGAAATGTGCTTTGCGGTTATGATCTCCCGGTAGCGGAGCGCCGGCGAAGTTGACGGTGACCGGTACCACCACCGGTTACAATTTGTCGCAGTGCTTTCTTGCATAGCCAGCGCGGTCATTGAAGAAGTCGTCGGGAACGGTATGTCGAACAGCATCGTCGGTATTTCAGGAATAAGCAGCCCGGAAGGAAACGCAGTCGTTGGCGACATGCAGTCGCGTGTTCGTAGCTGCACGACTTTTCCGGCCGTGCTGACCGCGGAAGTTTCGACCGCGAATGTTGTCTCGTGGGCTCGACACCAGACGTCGCCGTTCAAAATTCTCTGGACGAATCGGGATCGCACGGACAGCATCGCAGCGTCCGGCATCGCAGCGGAGGTCGTCGGCGATGTTGATGAGTCGATTCAGTCGGTGATTTCCCGTTGTCGGGCTCTTGTGAAAGGGCACGCCGGACTTCGCGCCTTTGGCGGTTTCCGCTTCCAGACGAATACTCAAAAAAACGACCAAACCAAAGTCGCCGGGAACGGTGGCAACAGGCACCGGAGTAAAGGGCACGGAAGCAACGGCCAACGAAGCAACGCGAATGGTGCTGCGAGCCATGAAGATGTGTGGGATGGATTCGCGAATGCCCAGTTCTGGTTGCCGCGTTTGACATTCGACGGCAAGACAATCTCTTGCGTCGTCCTTGACGAAGCGGACAAGCCTGCCGCGCTCGCGGCGGTTGCAAGTCTGGTGTATGGCCCGTTCAAAGACCCGGATCCTGAGATTCCCGCGTGGACGACTCGCACGAATACACCAGACAAGGACGGTTGGACTCGGAATATTGGTAAAGCGATTGAGATGTTCCGTCGTGAGCTGCTTGAGAAGATCGTGCTCGCGCGAAAGGCAACATTCAAGTTTGACAGTCGCGTGAATGCAATTGATCTGGCGTCGCGGATGGCGAACGCTGCGTTCGGGTGCTACCAGTACTGCTTTCATCTGGATGAACAAACCGCGTTTGTGGGAGCAAGCCCCGAACGACTGTTTCGTCGCGAAGCCAACACACTCTTTACCGAAGCCGTCGCGGGAACGCGACCGAGATCTGAAGATGCGACTGAAGATCGGCGTTTGGCGGACGAGTTGCTCTCCAGCGAGAAGGACCAGCTCGAACACCAGATCGTTCGCAAGAGTATTCGCCAGCAACTTCACCGTTGCCTGGAACCTGATTCGCTCAGCGTTTCCAACAAGCCAAAGTTAATGCCGCTTTCAAAGACTCAACATCTTTGCTCAGTGGTAAAGGCGACTTTGCACGATTCGGTAAGCGATGGTCAGCTGATCGAACGACTTCATCCGACTCCGGCCGTCGGCGGTTATCCCACGGGGAACGCGTTGTCGGAGATATCGCGACTGGAGCCATTCGATCGCGGTTGGTACGCGGCGCCCGTTGGCTGGATCAGTCGCGATGCTGCGGAATTTGCGGTCGCCATTCGCTCCGGCCTGCTACGTGGCGACGAGCTTTCGTTATATTCAGGTGCCGGCATCGTTCCTGGCTCGGACGCCGATGAAGAGTGGAACGAAGTCGAGCACAAGCTTGTCAACTTTATGAATATCATCGGCAATCGATAGTAGCACGGCTGTCCCCAGCCGTTGTTGAACGCAAACGGCTGTCAGCCGTATTTGGATGGCCGTCGGCATGACCGCTTCGAATTCTCAAACGGCGATTGCCAATCGAAAATGGGCCGGCGCCGCAATCTTCGCCTGCCTGCGAAGCGGGATTACCAACTTCTTCGTGGCCCCAGGATCTCGCTGCACGCCGATGACGATCGCCCTTGCGAATGCGTCTGCGAAATGGCCCGCGGTCAAGATCCACCAACACTACGACGAACGCGGACTTGCGTTTGCTGCACTCGGATGCGGTCGCGCCACCGGGCGGCCCGGCGTTTTCATTTGCACTTCCGGTACGGCAGTCGCAAATGCGTTTCCCGCAGTCATCGAATCCGCCGCAGAAGACATTCCATTCGTGCTGATGACAGCGGATCGACCTCCGGAGTTGCGAGGTAGCGGCAGCAACCAGACGATTGATCAAGTCGATTTGTTTGGCGGCTATCCGCGAGCGTTCGCTGATCTTCACTGCTCAACGGATGGGAACAATCCGTCTGCAGTCGACAAAACCATTATTGGGTTGCTGGAAAAGGCCACGCATGGCCCAGTGCATATCAACTGTATGTTTGCCGAGCCGTTTCTTGACGAGGCGTACGAGGATGGCGAGTTGCTCGGGCTTCCGTGCGCGTTCGGAACCACGGATCTCTATTCGCCGCCGGTAGAATCAGCCGATGATGAGGACTCGCCCATCGAAATTGCGGGCGGTAAGACACTGGTCATCGCCAGCGGCTGTCGTCGCGAAGTCGCTTTGGCGGCCAAGGATCTGGCGAAGCGGTTGGAAGCTCCATTTCTGGCGGATGTTACGAGCGGATTGCGGGAGTTGGCGTATGACCTTGCTCTCAAACGCCTGATGGAGCACGAAGCATTTTGGCCGGATACGCTGATTCACGTCGGACGCCGAATCGTCTCAAAACGACTGCTCCGGTTTATCGAAGTGGCACAACCGGCAACTTACCTGCACGTCAACGAAACGAATCAGCCGATTGATCCGCTTCACATGGTGACGGATACGGTCGTTGGCAAAGTCGCGACAGTATGCGAACAAATACGCGTGCGTTCGGATTCGCCGCCTGAATATTTACAAAAGTGGACGGCGATTTCCGGGCAAAGCCAGCAAGTGCTTAAGCAGCAATTTAGCGACAGCACGAGCGGGGATATTAGCGAGCCCGCGATTGCCTGGCACGTCGCAAATTCGATACCGACGGGAAGCGGACTGTTTCTTGGCAACAGCATGCCCGTTCGGGATATGGACAGTTTCGGGTTTTGGGAGAGTGACCGCATCGTGCACGTTGCGGCGAATCGTGGAGCCAGCGGGATCGACGGCACCATCGCATCGGCTATCGGTTTTGCCCATGGGCTCGGCACGCGGACGACAGCGATCATCGGCGACCTGGCGGCGCTTCATGACTTGAATTCGTTGCAACTGTTGGCGACGTCAACGCAGCCCGTGGTGCTGATTGTTATCAACAATGACGGCGGTGGGATTTTTCACTTCTTGCCAATCGCGTCGCAGTCCAACCATTTTGAAAAGTTTTATGGTACGCCGCACGCGCGGACGTTTGGGCATGCCGCGGCCATGTTTGGGCTCGACCATACGGCTCCGAAAACGTTGCCCCAATTTGAGCAGGTATATTCGCAAGCGATCGAACGCGACGCGTCGACCGTCATCGAAGTCACCACCGATCGCACGGCGAACCTGGAATGTCACCAGCGGATTCTCCGGCAAGTCGCCGAGTCGCTGGTCAAGGTAATATGATGGCCAGTCCTGCCAACCGAATCGTATTCTTGCATGGATTTCTCGGCTCGGCCCGCGACTGGGAGCCCATCATCGATGGATGCAAGTCGCCGATAGAAAAGCTGGCGATTGACCTGCAGCCAGCTGATGACTGGCAATCAGGAATCCATTCGATTATCGAATTGATTGCAGATGGCAATAAAGGTTCGGCTGCCAACACGATCCTCGTTGGTTATTCCATGGGTGCGCGAATCGCGTTGGGCGTCTCGTTGGAATGTCGGCTCGCCGGCCTTGTGTTTGTTTCCGGTTCGCCGGGCATCGAGGACAGCATCGAGCTTTCGCGAAGAGGCATCGCGGATCGCCAGATGTCGGAACGTCTGGAAGGGATGGCCAATCCGGGAATCGCGAAGAAGATGTTGCCGCGTTTTCTCGATCTCTGGTACAGGCAGCCGGTCTTCGATTCGCTGAACGAAACGCAGATTGCCGATCTGGTTGCCTGGCGTAGTGACATGGACTGTCAGCGGCAATCCGATTTGATGCGGACATTTACGATTGGCAACCAGCCGGATTTTTGGCCGCGACTTTGCGAACTCCATGCGAATGCCAAAAATTCGACGCCCGTCCTGATCGTGGCGGGTGAGCGAGATGCGAAATACGTTGATATCTCGCAACGTTTTGTCCGGGCAAACACGTCAGCACACTTGGCGATTGTCGCCAATGCCGGCCACAATGTGCCGCGTGAACAGCCAGAAAAGTTCTGCGAGATTCTTGACGACTTTGCCTGCTCCCGAGTCTGAAAATCTCAAATCTCAAACCTCAAACCTCAAACCTGAAACCTCAAACCTGAAATCTCAAACCTGAAATCTGAAAGCTGAAATCTGAAATCTGAAATTTTTAATCTCAGATCTGAGATCAAAAAACCAATGCTTAAAAACTGGCTACTCGCGGCTCGACCGAAAACTCTGCTGGCTGGAATCGCGCCCGTTGCTGTCGGCGCGTCCCTTGCTGCGATGGACGACGGTTTTCACGCATTGGCCGTTATTGCGGCGTTTGCCGGAGCCATGTGTATCCAGATCGGGACGAACTTCGCCAACGATTATTTTGACTTTAAACAAGGCGCTGACACGAACGATCGCAAAGGTCCGACTCGTGCCGTCCAGGCGGGTTTGATCTCGCCTCGCGCCATGCTCGTCGCCACGTTCGTCATGTTTGCGTCGCTGGCGTTGATATGCGTCTATCTCGTCGCGCGAGCCGGCTGGCCCATCATCGTCATCGGAATCCTGAGTGCCCTATTCGGCGTGATGTACACCGCCGGGCGATATTCGCTCGCGTATCTTGGCATCGCTGACGTGTTCGTGCTGGTTTTCTTCGGACCTGTCGCCGTGGCCGGCACCTATTACGTGCAGACGCTCACCATGAAGCCCTCGATTATTGTCGCGGGCTTTGCGACTGGCCTACTCTCGATGGCTCTGTTGGTCGTAAATAACCTGCGCGATATTGACGAGGACGCAGTCGCAAAAAAACGAACTTTGGCCGTACGGTTTGGTGCGACTTTTGTAAGGTGGGAATACACAATCTGCGTAGTCGCCGCCGCAGCGATTCCAGTCGTGCTATGGATGTGCTTTGGAATGCAAATATCAGTTTTGCTTGCTGCGGTGGTGATCGTTCCGGGATCCATCCTAATTCGCAAAGTCTGGCAAACTAACGGCGTCGCACTCAATCCGGTGCTCGGCATGACGGCTGGATTACTTCTGCTGTACGCGGCATTGTTCTGCGTTGGCAGCATGATGTAGGCCGGATAGTTCGTAGTGGATCTTGTTAAAGATCCTTGCAGCATCAGCGTTTTTCGCGGACGACTGAGGGATCTTTGACAAGATCCACTACCTGTGAGTTTCAACATTGCTCAATTGATACCAACACGCTGCCCCTAACACATGCGCTCGAGTTCTCTCAGATACTCCAGGGCATCTTCGACTTCATCGACCAAAACGCCTTGCTGACGCCCGCCGATATCGCAGTCGTTCAACAGCATCAAATCTTCAAAATTCTCATTCGCTGCCAGACGCTT
>CALHZT010000296.1 GCA_938040995.1 uncultured Pirellulaceae bacterium
CCTTCGTCGCGAGGCCAAGGTCAGCCAGAACATGAGACAACTTGAGAGCACTCAAGACGCCGGTCTGCTGTGCCGCGTTAATCTCGGCTTCGCCAAGTTCTGGATTGTCCGAATGATCGAGGCTGAGACAGTGGACAATGCCGTGCAGCTGATCCACGCTCGAAAGCGCGATCTTCAGATCCGATTCGCCAGTCGAATCCGCAAGCGTGATCGTAAAGTCACCGTTCTCGCCTGCCTTAAATTCATCACCAATCGAAAGGCGAATGACATTCGCTCCCCGCGAATTCAGGTTGGCGGCCAGGGCTTCGCCAACATTGCCAGAATCGAGGAAAACGGCAAACGTCTGACCGGTGACTGGATCGATTTGATCCTCAGGTGTTGAGACCGACGGCTCGGACGGAGCCTCGCCCTCCCGAACCGTCTGCTCCATTTGTTAGTGCTACGAAATCTCACCGCTGGCGAAACTGACGATACTGCGGGCGAGCTGGAATCCGCCAATGATGCCAGAGATGGATCCAACAAAGATACCGATGAAGCCAGCTTCCCAGCCGATTGACTGGATTAGCACCTCCGACATGATCCGGGAACCGATGAATCCGACGGCGCTGCCCGCGACGGCAGAGAAAGCAATCGAACAGTACATGACGGATCGACGGTTTTGCTGCCCCACGTAGCTCATGATCGAAATGATTGGGCCAATGATGCTACCGACGAACAATCCGCTGATCGCACCGGCGATCGCCGTGATGATTCCGATCTGCATGAACAGATTCAGGGGCTCCATGTCGATCTTGATATTTGATACGCCAAGCACCGCGCTATTGGTGATTCCCAACACGAATGACCCGCCGGCACCGAAGGTTCCGCCAAAGAGAACGCCGGCCCATAAACCGAAAATGGCTCGAGCCACAAAGCCGCTGTTTTCAACAAGCGCATCGCCCGTTTCCGGCGTCGGAAGAAGTTGAGGGCTCGCGAATGGGTTCGGCTTGGAACCGGAATCCGACTTAACGCCAGGTGTCGCTTCTTTGCGTTCGTTTGAATTGTGACCACTCACGCGACTTACTCCAGGCAGTGACGATATTCCATTGTAACCGACATGCGGCCAACAGGCGAAATTACACCAAACGTCAAAACGCCAAGAACAAGCGGCCTAATTCAGCCCAACGCCTCCCGCCGCCGCAAAGCCCAATAAGGCCTCATGGACCGGTCCGACGTCGTGAACGCGAATGACCTGGATACCTGCGGCCGCGAGTGCCAACGAAACGCCCACCGTCGCGGAAGTCCGATCTGCATTCTTGTCGTTCAATATTTTCCCAAGGAAACCTTTTCTGGAATGCCCGACCAGCAACGGCCGACTGAGCCGATGGAACTCACCAATGTTCTGCAGCAAAGTCAGATTGTGCTCGTGCGTTTTTCCGAAACCAATTCCCGGGTCGAGGCAAATCCGCGACGGAGTGATGCCAGCCTTCCGTAAAGCGGCATCGCGATCCGCCAAATATCCGTAAATATCCGCGACCACGTCCCTATACGCAGGTGCGTCCTGCATTGTTTGCGGATTTCCCTGCATGTGCATCGCACAAACCCCAACGTCGGTGTCCGCCGCGACGGCGAGCATTTCCGGATCACCTTCGAGCCCCGTGACGTCGTTAATAATCGAGGCGCCAGCCGCGACGGCTTCGCGAGCGACGGCGGATTTGGAAGTGTCGATCGAGATGGGAGTGTCGGTAAGCTCGGCAAGTCGCTGGATCACTGGAATCACGCGACGAAGCTCTTCCGACACTGCGACAGGGTCGGAGTAGGGACGTGTACTCTCACCGCCAATGTCGAGGATGCCGGCTCCCTGCTCCACCATCTGCATGGCGTGCTCTACGGCTGGACCGGATTCAAAGAATTTGCCTCCGTCAGAGAAGCTGTCCGGAGTCACGTTGACGATGCCCATGAGGACGGGTAATTCGCCAAACTGGAGCGTGCGATCTTTGAGTTGCCACTGAGCCGATCGAGTCATAGTTTCTTTGCGTGGGAATTTGTTTTGAGGAAGTCGAGCGAGCGCGAAGTTGCCAACATCTTACACGTTAAGGCGTGGGCGCGAGAATTCGTAGTGGATCTTGTTAAAGATCCTTGCAGCAACAGTGTTTTTTTGCGGAAGGTCTCAGGCGAACCGGCTGCGTGAGCTGCCTGGTGGAAACTGCCGGGTGGAAACTGCCGGGTGGAAACTGCTCACGAACTCTGGATGCGCAAGCCGACGATGAGGCGGCAGAATGTACAATCTCTACGAACAATTCCATCCCGCACACCCGGCAGCTCACGCAGCCGGTTCGCCAACGAGCTTCGCTCGATTGAGGAGAATTGGGCGTTCGCCTTTTGAAATGGTGGCTGGTGACTTGCATCGTGATCACAACCTGCCGCGTGATCACAACCCGCCGCGTGAGCGAGGGATTTACTGAGGGAACTTCGTCCCTCGCTCACGCGTCGAGGCTGTGATTTTATTCAACGCTACGTTCGTAGTACCGGCTTTAGCCGGAATCGTTGGCCTTTGAGACAGTTCATTTCCGCCTAAAGGCGGTACTACAAACAAAAACTCACAGCCTCGTCGGGTTATGATCTTGTTGTAGTACGGAATGTGCGCGGACGCAGGCTAAAGCCTGTACTCCAACGTGCGCGGACAAAAGTGGACCCCTACCAGGGAGATTCCATGCTCGCGACAATCTGCTCGGCGAGCCGCTGGATGGCGACTTGCTCGGCAGTCGTTCGCGACTGGCCACCTTCAGGAACGAAGTGAACGGCCTGGGCGACTTCAGAGACGTTAAGCAACTCGGCAGGGACTTGCACCATCTGCGGTGCGAGCAGCGACATGCCCTGTCTGTCTCGCCAGGAAAACTCAACGAAATATTCCAGCTCGACGTCACGCAATTCATCGTTCGCGTTTTCAGTAATCGCGTACTTGGCGTCGTGAACCAAGCGGCCATTCAACTGACTATCGGCCTGAAGTCCCCGGGAAACTTTGTACGGTGTCTTTTGCTCAATCTCTTTCATGACGGCTTCGGTGAGTCGCTCGCCGAGACCGCGTCGCAGACTTTCGGATTGAAATGGCGGCACGGCGACGGTGTAAACGTCGCGACGATAGAGCGACTGATTGCCGATTTGATACGAGGCGCAGCCGGGAAGCAAAAGTAGCAGGCCGGCGATCGTTCGAATCAGGTTTGGCGTGAACATCTACTTCGATCGTTTACGGTTCGGGAGGGCGAGGCTGGGGTGTTTTAAAGTTGGTCTTGCCAATAGTTTTGAGTTGTTCCAGAACGGTGCAAACTGTTGCAGATACATCGACGCGTTTGGCCGCTCCTCCCCGTCGCTTAGGCTCCGACCCTCCTCACGCGACGCGTGGTATGCCCTGCTCATTCTTCGCATGACACCACTGCGTCGGAGGAGGGTTGCTTTGGGCGGGCGG
>CALHZT010000297.1 GCA_938040995.1 uncultured Pirellulaceae bacterium
CGCGAACGCGGGGACCCACTCGAAGCGTATTAACGCTCAATGTCTTTCCCTGCATCAAAAAACCAATCCAATTCAATGGATTCCCGCCTGCGCGGGAAAGACGGACGAAGATCAGGCAGTGAGATTCAATACGCAACAAAAAACTGGAGCCCCGCAGGAGGCTCCAGTTGATTGACTCAACAGCGGACAATCGAAGCGACTTACTACGCTTCGATAGCGGCTTGGGCAGCCGCCAATCGCGCGATTGGCACGCGGTATGGTGAGCAGCTCACGTAGTCGAGTCCCGTGCGAACGCAGAACTTGACCGAGTTTGGCTCGCCGCCATGCTCGCCACAGATGCCGCACTTCAGTTTCGGTCGCGTCTTACGACCTTCGTTCACCGCGTGCTCCACGAGGTAGCCGACACCGGTTTGATCGATCTGCTGGAACGGATCGACTTCCAAAATCTTCTGGTCGAGGTAGTCGGGAAGGAATGTCCCGATGTCATCGCGACTGTATCCAAACGTCATCTGCGTCAGGTCATTCGTACCGAAGCTGAAGAACTCAGCCGACTCGGCGACCTGAGCCGCCGTGATCGCGGCACGTGGAATCTCGATCATTGTGCCGACCATGTATTTGACCTTGGACTTTTCCTTCTTGAGGATTTCGTCGGCCACGCGGCGAACGATCTTCTCGAGGCAATCCAACTCGGCCTTCGTACCGATCAGTGGGATCATGATCTCCGGCAGAACCTTGCCGCCCTTCTTGGAGACCTTCACGGCGGCTTCGATGATGGCTCGGGTTTGCATTTCGCAAAGCACAGGGAAGGTGATGCTCAGTCGGCAACCGCGATGACCGAGCATCGGGTTAAACTCGTGCAACTCGGCGACTCGTTCCTTGATCTTGGCGAGTGGAACACTCATTTCCTTCGCCATTTTCTTCATGTCGGCTTCGGTGTGTGGCAGGAATTCATGCAGTGGCGGATCGAGCAACCGGACCGTCACAGGCTTTCCGTCCATCGCCTTGAAAATGCCTTCAAAATCTTTTCGCTGGTGCGGCAAGAGTTTCTTGATGGCTGCATCGCGGTCTTTCTGCGTATCGGCAAGGATAAACTTTCGAACATCCGTGATGCGATCGCCTTCGAAGAACATGTGCTCGGTTCGGCAGAGGCCAATGCCCTCGGCACCGAAAGCGATGGCGGCCTTGGAATCGCTAGGCGAATCCGCGTTCGTTCGCACGTTGATCTTGCGGAATTTGTCGGACCATCCCGAGACGGTCTCGTACATCTTGAAGATCCAGTGCTTCTGGGCAGTCTTGTTGCCTTCGACCAAACCGGCGACGACTGGTGACGACTCCGACGGGATTTCGCCGTCGTAGACTTTTCCAGTCGATCCGTTCAGCGAAATGACGTGGCCTTCTTTGTACGTCTTGCCGCCGACGCTGATCGAGCCTTTCTTGTAGTCGATTTTGAGATCGCCAGCGCCGCAAATGCAGCACTTACCCCAACCACGAGCCACAACGGCTGCGTGCGATGTCATGCCGCCTGTGCTGGTCAGGATTCCTTCGGCAGCACCCATTCCGCCGACGTCTTCGGGAGAAGTTTCGTGGCGAACAAGAATCAGTCGAGCCTTCGGGTCCTTCTTCTTGATGGCTTCGGCCTTGTCCGGATCGAGAACGATCGCACCGACAGCGGCACCAGGTCCGGCTGGCAAGCCAGTACAGAAAGGTGTTTTTGTGGCTTCGACTTTGGAATCGAAGATTGGGAAGAGAAGCTGCTCGAGGTCACTTCCCGTGACCGTCATCAGTGCAGCCTTTGGCGAAAGCAACTTTGGTTGCTTGGCGCCCGTGATCACGTCGGCTCCCGTCGCCATTTCAACCGCCCAGCGAACGCCGGCAATACCGACTCGCTTGGCATTTCGTGTCTGAAGCATGTACAGCTTGCCCTGCTGGATCGTGAACTCCACCTCCTGTGGGTACTTGTAACGCTTCTCAAGCATCGCCATCGTCTTGAGCAACTGCTTGCCGGCCTTTACGAGGCCTTTGTCGCTCTCATTCACGATGTCGTCGAGATTCTTGGGAGTCCGGATACCGGCCACCACGTCTTCGCCCTGAGCGTTGACGAGGTATTCACCCATTGGCTTGGCTTCGCCCGTCGATCCATCACGAGTGAACGCGACGCCCGTCGCACAGTCATCACCCATGTTTCCGAAGACCATGGTCTGAACGTTAACCGCGGTACCGATGAGGCCCGTGATCTTGTTCAGAATGCGATACTTGACGGCTCGTTCCGTTTGCCACGAATCGAAGACGGCGTTGATCGCGTACTCGAGCTGCTTCATCGGGTTCTGCGGAAACGCTTCGCCGACGTGCTTTTTGTAAATCTTCTTGTACTCGCCAACGAGCTCTTCCAGTTGCCCGGCAGTCAGGTCGGTATCCTGCTTGGCCTTGTACTTCTTCTTGATCGCGGAAAGGGCATGTTCGAAATGCTCGTGGTTGAGTCCCGATCGCGGTCCCATAACCACATCACCGAACATGTCGATAAAACGGCGATAGCAATCCCAACCGGCTCGAGGATTGCCAGTCTCTTCATTGAAACCTTTTACCGACTTGTCATTCATACCGAGGTTCAAAACGGTGTCCATCATGCCAGGCATCGACTGAGCCGCACCGGAGCGAACGGAGACGAGCAGCGGGTTCTTCCCGTCGCCGAGCTTCTTGCCCTCGAGCTTTTCAAGCTTGGCCAGTTGCGTCTTGACCTGCTGCATCATCTCTTTGGGATAGGTGCCTTTGGTTTCATAGACGGCACATGCTTCAGTCGAGATCGTGAATCCGGGTGGGACAGGCACGCCGGCATTGGACATCTCGGCGAGGTTTGCACCTTTTCCGCCGAGGAGGCTACGCATCGATGCGTCGCCGTCGGTCATTTTGGTTCCGCCGCCGTAGAAGTAGACGTACTTGGTGGCTTTTTTTGCCATCTATGAATCCCTTATCGTTCTGCTGTTGGGGTTTTGTGTTGATGTCAACAAGGATATTTCGCAGTCGCCAGTCAGCGTAAAATCGTTCACTGGTCCGGCCTTCCCATTCGGCCGGGTTGTGGGAAATTGGTAATCGCTTGTTGATCGGTCGAACCGAACGTTTTCATTTTCGGGCGTTGCGTGAAGCAACAAGGTGCGGGGCTATAAGGTGAGGCGCCCCAAGGCCCGGAATTTTTTCTCGCCAGGTTGTCGCATTTGGACGTGCGAGAAAGCCCAGCATCGTATCAGTGGCTCTCGGAAGCGTCAAGGAAACTAGCCCCAACTGAGGCTCAACCAAGCCCCAACTGCCCTGCAACCAGCGGGCAATCCGGAACACGATCGGGTAAAACAGGAACGGAATCATGAGATCATCCACCGACCCGAATATCCCTGAAAACAACACCGTTGATTTGGTGCCGCTGGGAATCACGATCGAAGGCGGACTTGCGATTATCGCAATTCTGGGAGGATGGCTCTTTAACGTCGATGTCGTCGAACAATTAAGATTCGAAGAAGGCTGGGACGGAATCTACCTCACCAAAGTCGCCGGGATGGCGATCCTCGGAATCGTGCCGATGCTCGCGCTGCTGTGGCTGGTCGAGTCGGCTTCGTGGGCTCCGATCGTCCACCTGCGAGAATTCAGTCACACGACTCTCGTTCCCATGTTCGCCGAAGTCCCAATTGTGGGCCTGTTGGTCATCAGCTTCGCAGCCGGATTTGGCGAAGAGCTGCTATTTCGCGGCTTGCTACAAACCGTGTTCACGGAGTGGATGCCAATCTGGCTGGCGATCCTGCTTGCGGCCGCCGTGTTTGGCGTGATGCACTACCTGACGCTGACGTATGCAATCCTCGCGACGTTGATGGGCTGCTACCTCGGCTTACTCTTTCACTCGACAGACCAGATATGGGTGCCGATCTTCTCGCATGCGGCTTACGATTTTGTGGCGCTGTGTTACATGCGGAGAAGCATGAAAGTGAAACGCTAATTCATCACGCCGACTCATCACGCCGACTCATCACGCCGACTCATCACGCCGACTCATCACGCAACCGACTCATTACACAACAGGCGCTTCCCTTCATCAGCGCGAGCGCATAAAAAAACGGGCTTCGCAATTTTGATTGCGAAGCCCGTTGGTATTAGCAAAGTCGCTTTTTACTGCGTTACATCCTTGTAGCAGTTTTCACAGTCAGCTTAGTTGCCGCAAGCACATCCGCTTCCGCCACCCGAGACTGCACCGCCCGAAACAACACCGCCACCGTAGCCCATGTCGCCACCGTAAGCAGCTCCGCCGTCGATGACTTCACCGCCACCGTAGGAAGCTCCGCCGCCGACCATGTCGCCACATCCACAGCTTGGCATTGGTACGCTGATCTGGACAGGTACCTGCTCACAAACAACACGTGGAACGCATCGGGTTCGGACTTCAGGGACGGTTCTTGCAACTCGAACTGGAACCTGAATCGTTCGAGTCTCCTGGACAGGAGTGCAAGTCGTATAAGGCACGTTGCGTACGCGGGTTTCAGTTTCCATACGACATGTTGTGTATGGAACCTGCTTGGTGCGTACTTCAGGCACGGTGTGACATACGCGATAGCTTACCGTTCGAACACGTGTTTCAGGCACGCGATGGCAAACGCGGTAGTTTACCGTTCGTACTCGCTGCTCAGGAACGCGACGGCAAACCGTGTAGTTCTGAATGCGAACTTTCGTCTCTGGCACCGTGTGGCAAACGCGATAGTTTACCGTTCGTACTCGCTGCTCAGGAACGCGGTGGCAAACCTGGTAGTTTACCGTGCGAACTCGCTGCTCAGGAACGGTGTGACATACGCGATAGCTCACCGATCGTACGCGCTGCTCTGGTACGCAGTGGCGAACCTTGTAGCAAACCGTGCGAACACGAGTCTCTGGGACGCGTCGGCAAACCGTGTAGTTGCAGGTTCGAACGCGTTGCTCTGGTACACGACGGCAGACAGTGTAAGGAACTTCCTTGGTGCATGTCTGACAGGTGTAGCGAACGCAAGGTACCTGCTTTTGGCAAGTCGACGGGGTCCACACTCGCCGTGAGCAAGTCACAGGTGGTCCCTGACAGCAAACGGTCTGGCAGCATCCAGGTGTGTAAACACACTTGCACTGGCAAGGATCCCACGCCCAGGTACCCGGGCTCTGGATCGTCTTGCGAATGACGCGACCAGGCTTCTGCTCAGTGACAGTCTGCCAGCTTCCGGTGTTAACCGTAACGGTCTTCATGTACTGGACAGGAACGCGGACTGTGTGATTGACAGTTCGAGTTCGCTGTTCCTGTACGGTTCGATAAACCGTGTAAGGAATTTCGCGAGTTCGCTGTTCCTGAACCGTTCGGTGAACGGTGTAAGGAATTTCACGAGTCTTCGTTTCCCAGTGAACGCGATTAACCGTGTACGGGATTTCTCGAGTCTTGGTTTCCCAATGAGTTCGATTGACCGTGTAAGGAATCTCGCGAGTCTTGGTTTCCTGCACTGTGCGGTAGACGGTGTAGGGGATCTCACGAGTCTTGTTTTCCCAGACAGTCCGATTGACTGTGTAAGGAATCTCGCGAGTCTTCGTCTCATTTACAGTGCGATAGACCGTGTAAGGAATCTCGCGGACCTTGTTCTCATACTGGGTGTTGTAGACCGTGTAAGGAATCTCACGAGTCTTCGTTTCCCATTGAGTTCGATTCACAGTGTAGTTCACCGTGCGATAATTCGTTTCACGAACTGGTCGTGAGACGGTGTAGGGCACTTGGCGATAGTTCGTCTGGCGAACGTATCGAGTCGTGTTGATCTGACGATCTTGCATGACAGTGTCGTAAACCGTCTTGTTCACGGTGTACTGCTGCTGTTCGTAAACAGTTCGCTGTCGGTTCTGCATGACCGTAAAAGTCTGGTACTGAGTCGGTGCTGGCCCACAAGCCATCGCGGCTCCCATGCCGTCGCTCATGCCGGAACCCATTCCGCCGTAGCCAAATCCTCCGCTACCGCCAAATCCGGCTCCTGAACCACCGCCGAGTAGTCCGCCGCCTCCGAAAAGGCCGCCAAGCAGTCCACGGCCACGAAGAAGTCCACAGCCACCGCTGCCACATCCTCCGCCACCGCCGCCAATGCCGCATCCGCCACTTCCACCGGCGCCTCCGCAACATTGACCAAATAAGCTCCAGCTGGCAGCACCGCAATGGCACGCTTCAGCTGTTTGCACCGATGACATAGCCAACATCATGGCTACGAGTATCGGTAAAGCCAGTCGAGTCCTCATTTTCGCATCTCCTTCAGCGACTTTGCTGGGTCTTTCTCCAGGGGGGCGACACAATTAGGTTCCATGTCGCTATCCCTTTCTCGTCTTGGAACTTCTGGACTGTGTGAGGTAATCTCCACCAACCTCATAGCACTCCAGAACCGAAAACTCGGCGCACCTTGCCGCTGTTAACGCTGCAAAGAGCCGTATACAGGGTTGCATCGGAACAATGGGCGACTTGCGTTGTGTAAATGGGATGCAATGTTTGGTAAAAGATACTGCTCAGGGTGCACTCGCGCCGTTTGTATCAACGACGTATGGCCACATCGGACTGCAAGCACTGCTACCATCAAAGAATGATCAACGGCTTTGCCGCCTGTCTGGTTCCAGTCGGCGATTCCGTTTGGGGGATTTGCCGTTCAACACGCCATTGCCTGCTTGAATTCATCCACGACCGACTTATGACAGACGATTCGCGACATCCCGATTCAGGCGACCCCAATGTTCCGGTGCCCAAAGCGGTGGTCAGTCGATTGAGTCTCTATTTGCGCGAACTCTCGCAGCTGATCCGCGATGGGCGCGACACAACAAGTTCGACTCAGTTGGGTGAGCGGCTCGGGTTAACCGACGCCCAGATTCGCAAAGACCTCGCGTACTTCGGTCAGTTCGGCTATCCGGGAATTGGCTACCGGTGCGATGAGCTGGTAACCGAGATCCGGCGAATTCTTGGTACAGATCGCGACTGGCCCGTCGCGATTATCGGGCTGGGGAACCTCGGAACGGCTCTGATTGGGCACCGCGGATTCGCCGAGCAGGGATTCCGGGTGACTGCGGCTTTTGAAACTGACGAGTCAAAAGTGGGCATGACGCTTGGGGGCGTACCCGTGTTTCACATTGATCAGCTCTCGGAGATCGTCAAAAAAGACGGCATTCGGCTGGGAATACTGGCTGTCCCCGCCAAAGCGGCTCAATCGGTGGCCCAGCGACTTGTCGAAGCCGACATTGAGGGAATACTTAATTTTGCCCCTGTTACGTTGTCGCTTCCGCCGACGGTCAGTCGAGTCGCGGTGGACCTTGCGATTGAACTGGAACAGCTCTCATTCGCAGTTGTAAACCGGCTGAAAAATTCGTAATCTATGGGCAGTTGGGGGCGGCCATCGGCTGACTCGCTGGCTGACACCGTTCGGCGTGTCGTCGGTGGATCTGTCGCAGAGTCATCCGCCTGCTGACAAAACGTACATTAGAGTCGGGTCCGGGAAACTGGACGTTCGGGAATGGTGTAATCGGCAACACAGCTGGTTTTGGTCCAGCCATTCAAGGTTCGAGTCCTTGTTCCCGAGTTTTCAAAAGGCCACTTGTTGAGCTTCAACGTTCAACAAGTGGCCTTTTTCGTGCGCGAATGCTAAAAGGCCAATACTGCTCAATCGATTTCAGGCGAGTCGGCTGCGTAAGCTGCCGGGTGGAAACTGCTCAACGAACTCCGGATCTGCAAGCCGACGAAGAACCTGCATGCTTTCCCCTCACTTCAAGCCTCTCCATCCCGCACACCCGGCAGCTTACGCAGCCGGCTCGCCAACGAGCTTCGCTCGGTTGAGCAGTATTGGCCTAAAGGCTCGTTTCTGTTCCACCAAAGGCAAAAGTGTCCAGCGAAGCCCTTCAATTTTCGATAAGAATCACAGCGGCGATTGGCCACGCCCTGCATCCCACCGAAAACCGCCCGAAATACCGACAATTCCCGTAGAGTCGGTGCGGATCATCGCGGCTGTGATGTTGCTTCGTATGAGGTCATCCTCTCTATCTGCATCCGTTGCGCGACGGCGCTACGGTTTTCGCAAGTTCGACGACTTTTCGTGTCGTTGATAGAAAGTAAGTGCAGGTTTCGCACCTGTGATTTACGCTGAAGATGTTTCCAGCCGGAAGCGTCACACAATACATATCCGTGCCCAACGACTTGCTGACTTGCTTTAACGCAACGCTTGTTCACTTCGAAGGAAGACCCACGATGTCGACTGGCTTCACCTCCAAGAGTTTTACTCACGCGGTCCTGCTCCCTCTGACCGCAATTCTGTTTCTCCTGTCTGGGTCTGTTTCAGGCCAAGTCGATTACCAGGCGATCAATCCGTTCGGAGATTCTGCCGAGCAGCCCGATGATGGGGGATTCGGCACGGAAGGCGACGGAGAGGGCGAAGGAGAAGGGGAGCCCGAACAAATCGACCCGAATGTGGTGAACGAAGAAGCCAAGGCGCTGATGGAGCAGGGCGACTATGGCGCAGCCGTCACCAAGTTCGCTCAGATCATTGGGCTACAGCCGAACTATGTGCCCGCCTATCTCGATCAGGCGAAGTGCTATGTCGAACTTGGCGAAGACCAACTGGCGAACCAGACCCTCGATACAGTTCTTCAGATGGCGGGAACCCGGAATCCTGAAATCTTCGCAGAAGCTTCCGGCCTCAAAGCCGACGTGATGATGGACATGGGCCTCTATCAGGACGTGGTCGATAATCTGAATGCGGCGATTCAGCTGACACCATCCGATCCGGCGCTTCTCTTCAAGCGTGGGAAGGCCCTCATTCGACTGGCATCCCAAAGCCAGGCAGCAGCATTCGGTGGTGGCGAAGAAACCGGCGCCTACTTTCAACAGGCGATCGACAGTCTGACAAGAAGCCTCGGAATTGATGAAGACCAGGCCGAAGCGTACGTCGAACGTTCCCAGGCGTACAATGCAACAGGCCGACAGGACAAGTCGATTGATGATCTTGAACAAGCCGTGGAGCTGGAATCTGACAATACGCAATACAAGGCGAAGCTCGGCTATGCCTATCTTGGACGTGCACAGCGCGAAGTCGCAAAGCCAATCGCCGACAAGAATGAAGTCGCCAGTGATTATCAGCAGGCGATTGCTGCATTCTCGCAATACCTTGATGTCGAAGGACAGAAGGACAAGAGCGAGTTCGAGGATATGGAAGATCCTACCGCTGTGACTCCTGAGCAGATTTTTCTGGCTCGATCAGGTGCCCAACTTTCACTCGCGAAGGAGACTGGATCGACTGGACTTTACAGCGCCGCCCAGGCAGATGCAGACAGCGCCTACAATTTCAATGACGACTATCCGGTCGGCGCACTGTATCAACGCGGCGTCGCCCAACGTTTGCAAGGCGATCTGGATGCTGCTTCCAAGACATTCACGGAAGTCATTGATTTCGGAGCATCACAGTTTCAACCAGAAGCACTGATTCGTCGCGGAATCATCTACTTTTACAAGAATGATTTCGAAGCCGCTCGCGGAGATTTCCGTCAGTCAACCGAACTGACTGGAGGCCTCGGCGACGCACGTCCTGATTTCTGGACGGGGGCAACCTATGCCAAAGAAGGCCACTATCAGGATGCGATTCGACATTATTCGAAGTCGATTCGATCCAACCCCGCCTACAAGCCGTCCTATAACAATCGAGGTCTCGCCTACATGGCACTTGGACAGTACGGTCGTGCCGCGCGCGATTTCGAAGAGCTGGTTCGCAAAGACAGTAAGGACGATGTGGCTCGCCGCCGTTTGGAACAGGCTCGCCAGATGATGCGTCGCTAAGCTACAGACGTCGAACTTCTAATATCCAAAATTCTCTACCAGGGACGGGCATCTGCCCGTCCTTTTTTCATGCGCCATCGTGTGCCATTGGCAGTCTTACTCGAGCCGAAACTGAGGCGAAACGTAACCGTTCACGCGAGCAAGGGTCTGGCTCAATTTTTCGGCGGCAAACTGACTTATTTCGCTTCGCGGACAAACGCCGAAAATTTGTGCCTGACCCTCTCGAACCTGAGGGAACGTCAATATCCCTGAATGGTTACGTCGAAACCGAGCCGAAACCAACGACGCCAAAATGTCTTTCAGACTGCTGTAGCACAGAGACGCGCTCAATTCTGGAATCGCGTCATTTCTTCGTTTTCGCCAAAGTTCCGGCCAAAGTTCCGGCCAAAGTTTCGGCACAAGTCGCTGGAAATTAGCCGCAAACCACTTGGTAGCGGCTTCACCCTCTAATTGGGGTGGTTGAAGAATCTACGCAACCCTTTACCTTTAAGGAAGCAAGGTAAGCTCGGCCGCAGGAAGAATCCGGTAGGTAACCGGCACGGCCGCTCGTAATGAAGAAAAGGTATGAAAAAACGTCAACTATGAATAAGCAACTACTGAAATATGTATCGTGCTTCGTCATCCTCCTCGCGCTGCCGCTTACCGCGGACGCTGGCTGGGGAGTACTTAGCGGATTAAGAGGCGGCGGCTCAACTGGAAATTCGGCTCCGGCTGGGCTCGGCTCATCAGGTTCCAGCGTGAGCATCCGCGGCGGGTGGGGATCAAGTGGGTCGGCGGCTTCGAGCGGTCCGAGTTGGGGATCGTCGGGCAGCAGTGTCGTGGTCAAATCCTCTGGTTGGGGATCGTCAGGAAGCAGCGCACCATCGGGTGGTTCAACGGGAAGCGTCGCGCCATCGGGCGGATCCACTGGAGCTGCTTCGACAGGTAGCATCGTTAGCGGTCCAAACTTGCGAGAGCGAATCGCCGGTCGAATCGAAGCGCTCAAGGCAATTCACGCTGGCAAAAAACAAGCCCGAAGAGAGGCTCGAAAAGAAGCCTACGGTTCGTCGGGTTCCTATGGCTCGACCGGATCATCTGTCCAGGTCATTACCATTTC
>CALHZT010000298.1 GCA_938040995.1 uncultured Pirellulaceae bacterium
TCAGCCGCCACGCGTTAGCGTCCGGTTCTGCGACTATTTGAAGAGATTTAGAAAATCCAGTTCTGGGCGAATCAGAACCAGCAGATAGTAACCAACGACCAGGCCAATCGCTGATGCGATGATATGGCCGAGAATGTAAAGACCCAGTCCGGATTTCTTTTTGCGCCGGGTCGTGGCCCTGGGCGTGACCTTCGCTTTAGCGGCCGGCGCCGCGTTGCGTGGCAGTTCCGGTTCGAGATTCCAGCTGGATTTCTCCGTTGGTTGGTCGCTCTTCAGAATTTCTGACGCCACCAATGGCGCACCAAAATCAATGGCCGGTTCAGCCGATTTGGCTCGCAATGGAACCTGCGAAACGTCTTCGAACAGTACCGGATCGGAATCAGCGAACGGGTCATCCACCAGCAATTCATTAAGCGCATCATGGAAATCGTTGAAACCGCCATCCTGACACACGACCGTTTTCCATGCGGCCAGTCGCGTGTCTGATAACGCTCGCGTTCTTTGAAGTTCCACCACCGCCTGATCACCGTAGCCGGGAATATGGCCTCGCACCGCCAGCCGTCCGTTGATGTCGTAGCGGTACTCGACGTGAATACTATGACCTGCCGGTAAACCAGGAGGCAGGTTCCGAAGCACGGCTCGGCCTAACGGAATACATCCGTCGGACGTCTTCCCCTCGCCTTCGAGCACCTTAATGACGACTGATTTCTGATCCGCCATCTTCGTGACGAACTTGCGATTTACTACGCAGGGCAGGGGAGAATTCCGCGGGATCACGTGACTATTCTCTTTTCGCATCGTGGCCATGTTGATGCCTTCGATGCCGAGCGAATGCGAATTGACATTCGTGATCGTCAACTCGCGTGCGAATGTGGCGACTCCCTTTCTTGCCAGTCGATACTGGGCGTAGATCGCAGCGCCACGAGCGACCGCTTCATCCGGGTTCACGCTGGTGTCGACGGGAATCCCGCTCGTGGACGTGAGCAGCTCCTGAATCATGGGCATTCTCGTCGCGCCGCCGACGAGCAACACGCGTCCGATATCTGACCAACCGACTTTGGCTGCCGACATCACCTGCCGAGTCGTAAAGGCGGTGCGTTCCACCAGGTCGCGCGAGCACGCCTCGAACTCGCTTCGCAGGACGGTCGTTGCGATGTTTCTACCGTCAATCTCCATTCTGACCGTCGCCTGGTCTCGCGAACTGAGTGTGTGCTTGGCATCAATCGCCAGGCGTCGCAGTCGCATGTTGTTGGCATCATCGTCCGACAGTTCGAAGCCGGCGTCCGCGAATTTTCTTCGAAGAAGATCCGCCATTCGCGAGTCCCAGTCGGCTCCGCCCAGTTGCATGTCACCGTCGGTGGCAATCGTTTCGATCAGATTGTCAGCCAGCCGCACAATGGTGACGTCAAAGGTTCCGCCACCGAGGTCGTAGACGAGGATGTTCATCTCGACGTTCGGTTCCCCCGACTCTTTCAGGTAACCCAGTCGTTCTCCGAACGCGAGCGCCGCCGCCGTGGGTTCGTTCACAATGTCGAGCAGGTTGAGGTCGGCCATTTTTGCCGCGTTCCCGGTTGCCGTCCTTCGCGACTCGTCAAAGTACGCCGGAACCGTGACGACGGCGTGGTAATTTTTGCCCAACCGTTCAATGACGTCGTTTCGCAGAGATCGAAGAATGCACGCCTGGATAACTTCTGGTGGGATCTGTTTTTCCTGAATGGTGCGCCGGTAGTACGAGTCGCCCATATCGCGTTTGGGTTCCACGGCGATATTTGCCGTCTCGAATTCCAGCCGCCGTTCCGCCTCACGACCGACAATTCGTTCTTCGTCGCGGAAGAGTACGATGCTCGGTGTGAAGATGTCTTCGTACCCGTTCGGCAGCATCGTCGTGATGCCGTCGGCATTCACGTGGCTGACGGCAGAACGAGTCGTGCCGAGATCTATTCCAATGGCGTGGATGTCGGGCATGCGGATTAGTTTTCACCCGCCGTGGACAGCCATTCTTCTTCGACGACGGACCAGCGCGTACGTGGTTCGACAGGCAGTTGGTCAAAGTTGAGGTCCCGGAAGAAGTCGGCGCCTCTTGCTGCGAGACCGAGATCGAGCTCGTCCTTCAGCATCCTTTTTTTGATCGCCAGTTTCGCCAGGTGGGTTGCGAGTGATGTCGGCATATTTTCATAGATCGGCGGATCGCCAGCTTTTCGGAGGTAGTTCTCCTTGACCCGCTTGCCGGCGATACGACATTCGACCTGCAATCGATCGGAAACGGCGGTCACAATCCGGTATCTTTTGTCTTCTGGAACGTTGAGCGTTTTGTTGCGGCGAAGTTTTGGAATCGCGACTGCCACAAGTCGCCAGATGGCCCGATATCCGTCGCCGATTTCATCGAGCGTCTTGAGGTTGGCATCCACGATCTTTGCATCCAGTTGCTGATCGCTCGCCAGCTTTTTCACGCCCAACCTGTATTGTTCGAAGGCTACATAATCGTAGTCCGAGAGCGCGGTGAACGCTCTGTCCAGCCCGGAATAATATTCTGGACCCGGTGGATTTGCTGGTTGTTCAGGTTCAGGAACGGCGACCTCCTCAGGCGGATCCTCCACTTTCGGGGCCGCCTTGATGGCTTGATCATTCGTCGGCGGTTCGGGTTGGGGAGGTTCAACGACAACCGTTACTGGTTCGTCATGTCCGCCCGTTTTCGGCGGATCTTTCGGTTTACTTTTCCCATCCGAAATTTTCTCGGGGTTGGGTTCGTTATTGGCGGCTTGCAAGTTGTTGAACGATGCCCAGCCGTGCGTGAACGCCAGGTAGCAAACGATCAGCGACGCGGCCAGCATCGTTAGACCAAGCCGCAATCCTGAGCCGCCGGATCTTGCTTTTGATCCGGCTCTTCGCGATGACGAGGTCCCGGCCTCCGAGCCACCAGTTGCGGCGAGCTGTTTTTGAAGCTGCAGGTCATACGCCTTTCGCGACTGATCAGAACACAGGCAGACTCGTGCTTCACTTAGCTGGTTTAGCAGCAGCTGGGAGATTTTCGCCTGCGGTCCGCTGGCGAAAGTCTTGATATGGCTCATGCGTCGGTCGGCCGCATTTTCGATGACATCGAGATCCGATTCGTAAAGCGCGATCCCGAGCATTTCATAATGGTTAGGCGGTCGCCGTCCGAGCGGTATGCCAAGCCATTTATGGTAGGGATCGAAAACGTCAGTCATCAAAGTCGCTGGCCAGAGCTGCAGTCGCGGAAAGATAACAATATAGTGGTTGCTGAGACCGATCCAAAACCGTCTTTTGCGGCAGGAGCCAGCGATGTTTGTAGCCAATTTTGAAACGTATCGACGATTTTTCCCACATTCATTGCGACTGATGATCGTCCTCGCGACAATTGGCGGTGTTACCGCGGAGCAGCAGGCCGTTGCCCAGCCGCCAGCGGTCGCGGATGAAATGTCGCCTGTCGCCAGACTGATCCATAGCCGAATGGACAGCCAAGTCGCCGATTGGAACGCCGGCGATATCGATGGCTTTATGCGTGTCTACTGGCGGTCACCGAAACTCTCTTTCAGCTCTGGTGGCAAAGTTACCCGCGGCTGGCAAAAGACGCTGGATGGATACAAGTCGCGATATCCGGACAAGGCAACGATGGGGAAGCTCTCGTTCTCTGCGCTGGAGGTGACGGAATTGGGTGATGACGCAGCGCTCGTTCTAGGCAAGTGGCATCTTGAGCGCAAGCCGCCGAAAGAGAATGTCGGCGGAAATTTTTCGCTCGTGTTTCGCAAGCTCGACGGCGAGTGGGTGATCATTCACGATCACACTTCTGTTTTGAAACAGGAAGAGTAGTGATCGTCTCGCAGAATCCTTGGCCACGAAAGCGGCAGCATGGCGCCTCGCCGGGCTGAGCAATTGGCTTTTTGCTACCGAAGCGTGTTCTCCGGTCGTGCCTTTGACTGATGTTGTAAGCCACCAGCTTTGCTGGTGCGATTTTGGTCGCTTGAATGGAAGCCCGACGCGTAAGCCGCGTAAGCGAGGGGTGAACTTCTTTCCAACACATTCCTCGCTTGCGCGTCGGGCTTCCATTTCACAAGACGCGCCTTTACGGCCCCTTTAAGAAGCCTTCCTCAAACCAACGGCTATGCCGGTGGTCACTGGCTCAGGGCACTTGCCGGCCTGCCGGCCAAGCTTGCCTGTTCCACCGTTTGCGAAAACCGCAACTTTTTCTTTTTTGCGCGTCCGATTCCTGGACGGCCTCCCCATTCCCTTCATGCAGAGGTATATCGTCACAGAATTTTGAAGCGGTTCTGTGCGAAAAAGTTTTGAACCTGACTAGGAAGGGATATTTAATGACCAAGTCAATCTTGTTTTCTCTGGGAGCTGCATTCCTGATGGCGACGACGGCGTCCGCCCAATGGACCAACGCGGATGGGGCCGACCCATTCAACCCGAATTCGAATCAACTAATGACGCCGCAGATTATTTACGATCCCGGTAGTGGACTGGTATCGATTGGTAACATTGGTACGAACGGCGTGATTGATTCCACAGACAATGCCCAATTACTGGGTGATGATGTGGGCATGATTTCGTTCCAGATTACGGCGACGGACCCGACCATCTCGACCGTGTTGCCACTTTTCGAAGATGGCATCGCGTGGAGTGCTCCCGTATTTTTCAACGGCAAGATGCAGCTTTCCGGTTCTGCCGTCGGGGCTGCATTTCTTCCCGTGTCTGCTGAACCAACGCCGGTGATGCAGTTGGCAACCGGTCTCGATGCCGATAATTTTCGCGATGCTGACGGGAACGTAAGCATTTCAGTCGGCACCAACTTCAATGCAACTTCGCCGGGCACGACGTTGTTCACGACGGGTGATGCATTTGAAACAGGTGCGTTTCGAATCGTTCCGGAGCCGTGTGGACTGTGTCTGGCCGTGCTCGCCGGAGTGGCAATCGTCGGCTACCGTCGTCGGCAGTGAGCTGCGCTGGCCATGCCTGAGAACCGGTGATTCGCGGCTGTGTCGCTCTATAGAAACTCAGCGATCGCCTCGACAACCCGCGCCTGTTCGGCTTCCGTCAGGCCGGGGAAAATTGGCAGGCTCAGAACGTCATCGGCGGCGGCTTCCGTCACCGGCAAACTGCCTCTGGCGTAGCCGAATTCCGCGAAGCATGGCTGAAGATGAAGCGGGATTGGATAGTAGATTTCCGATCCAATCTCGCATGATCGCAAATGCTCTCGCAAGGCATCGCGTTTTCCATCAGCGACTCGAATTGTAAACTGGTTCCAGACCGGATCGCACCCAGCCGCAACCGTTGGCAACGTAATACGATCTGTCAGGTCCGTATTGTTGAACAGGTTTTGATACCTTGCTGCATTCGCGACTCGTTGACTGGTCCACTTCGCCAGCCATGGCAACTTGACCAGCAACAGGGCAGCCTGAATCGTATCCAGCCGGCTGTTAATACCGACGACCTTGTGGTTGTAACGTGGCCGCATACCGTGAGCTCGAAGCAGTCGCAGGCGGTCCGCAAACTCATCGTCAGATGTGGTAATCATGCCGCCATCACCGCAACCGCCCAAATTTTTGGTTGGGTAAAAGCTGAAACAACCGGCTGCACTCATCGATCCGGAAGGCAACGAGTTGTAGCTCGCGTCAATCGACTGGGCACAGTCTTCAACGACCGTCAGTTGGTGTTCGACCGCCAGGTCGGAAATCAATTTCATCTCGGCGCATTGCCCAAACAGATGCACAGGAATGATGGCTTTGGTTTTGGGCGTGATCGCAGCTGCCACACTTGCCGCGTCGATATTGAATGTGTCCGCGTGGATGTCGGCGAATACCGGAGTCGCGCCCAGGCGTGTGATCGCGCTGGCTGTCGCAAAGAAAGTGAAGCTGGGACAGACGACTTCGTCGCCGTTCGAAACTCCGGCGGCCATTAGCGAAAGGAGCAACGCGTCGCTGCCCGAAGCACATCCGATCGCGTGCATCGTTCCACATCGTTCGGCGATTGCAGATTCGAGTTGTTCGCATTCCGGGCCGAGTACGAACCGGCCCGAGCTCATCACCCTGGAAAATGCGGCAGCCATTTCCTCGGCAAGCTGTCCGTTCTCTCGAGCAAGATCAAGCAGTGGAACCTTCGTCGGCGGAGTCGCAGCAGCCGCGACGCCCGGAGATGCTCCACGGCTGATTTGACTCGAAGTTGTTAGCTCACCCATCTGTCGTCTCGCAATTCGGCTTTCCAAAGTGGTGGCATCCGCAGCCAAAATGGCAGAGCGGTGGAGCGAGAGGGTACGGATTGTTAAGCTCCATGGTCAAGGGCAAGTACTACGCACGGCCATGAAACGAGCGGATTGCTTCGTTCAGGAAAGTGTCCCCAGTACGGCATGTTAAGCCGGGGTAAATAGGGGGATGTGTAGCGCCCAAATCGCGGCGTAAGTTGCTCACAATTGTGCGCTGCCCAATTTCTGCGACCTGCATGTACAAAATGGCTATAATTTTTTTCAGACGTTGAGTTCAGTTCAAAGACAACCAGGAAATTTGATGAATCGCATCGGAAAATTGTTCGCATTGGCGATTGCCGTGTTCGCATTTCAAAGTGCTACCGTGAACCACTTGTCTCTTGCCCAGACGCCGGTTGAGGCCATTCCCGTTCCCGAGCCCGAACCGGCTGATGCCGAGCCGGGGCTGATCGAACTGGATCTGGATGATGAGTTTGAAACAGATGACGAGTTGTCTGAACTGGATGACTCGGATGAGTTCAAGCTGATCCCGGTTCCTGCTGAAACGTCTGACGACGAGACGATCGAGATTGCCGAGGACGATTCGCCGTTGCTGATTCTTCAGGAAGAGGTGAATTCCAGTCGCAAAGATGTGATTTTCGATCCGAAGGTCGCACCTGCGTCTCATGAGACAGTTGTCAGTGGATCGCCTGTGCCCAGTTCCGCGAGTGGTCAGCCGCTAATGTTCGAGTCGCCGGAAAGTGAATCTTCCTCGCTCGAGCCAATTGTTGATCAACAGATGGTTGACCAACAAATGTCGGGCTCGCCAGGTTCAACTCGCAGCGCCAATTCATCGGCCCCGGGCCAGCTGGATTTTGTTCCGAATCAACCTGGAATCGTTGCCGGGAATTCGACGCCCGTTCAAACGTACGGTCAGCGTGTCATTCAGCCAACATCACCACCCGTGATTCAGCCGGGCGTTGTTTATCAACAGCAGCCAAGGGTTTACTGCCAATCGAATTCTCAGCCCGGCGTGACGTCGGGCAATGCGACTTATCGGTATCAGCAGGCTCAGCCTCAACAAGTTCGAGTGATTCGACCAGGCGTCGCAACGAATCGGGTGCCGACGGTTATGCAACAGCCGGTAGCGCAACCTGCGGTCGCTCAGCAAGGTTATCGCACCTATTCGCCGTCGGGAGTTTCCCGGAATGGAATTCCGAACACAGTCACGAATACAGTGACAAATACAGGTGCGGCTCCAATGGTACGCTACTCGCAGAATCCCACAACCGTTCGACGAGTCGTCCAGACCGGACCAAATACTTATCGGGTGACGACAGAGACAACACGATATGTACCTGTCCAGGTTCAAGTTCAGCAACGAACTCCTGTTTATCAACCTGGCATGCCAGCTCAGGCGGCTCCGGTTCAGCAGCAGTACATTCAAGGCCGACCAGTGCTGAATGCCATTCGCGGTGCGTTTCGTTAGAGCGACAGAGAACACCAGTGTCAGGCGTATCTGACACATAACGACCTCCGAAACCGATGCGGTTTCACGGCCCGTTTTTCCTCGTAGGAGAAGCGGGTCGCTTTTTTGGCATCTCGGACTGATCCAGCCTGATCAGGTAGCAGCCTGTTTCTGTTCGTTCCAGTAAGTCACATATTCAGCATGCTGCTGAAGGTTTTCCGGGCTGAACACGGCCTTGCGCAGTTCGTCCTTTTGCGCGTTGAATGCCAGGAAATCGCGCTCATCATTCGGATGGAACACGGGAGCCGGCTTGTCGTAGACAATCGTCGCACCATTCTTGCCATCATCATGGAACTGCGAGAGTCCAATGATGCGGTCGGCGACATAGAGGGCCTCGTTCAGTTCATGGGTCACGATCAGAATCGTGAATGGTGGTTTGCCGTTATCTTTCTTCGCCTGCAAATTTTCCTGGTAGAGTTCCAGCAGCATTAACTGCAACTCTTCCCGCGTCGCTTCATCGAGCGCGCCGAAAGGCTCGTCCAGCAACAGGATCGCCGGTTGCATAATCAATGCCTGAGCAATGGCGACTCGTTGCCGCATACCTCCGGACATTTCGTTTGGGTAAAGGTCCTTTGCGTGGGAAAGGCGGACCTTGTCGAGATACTCGCCGGCGGCCTGCATGTGTTTTTTGCGCTGGGGCCACCACTTCCACGGAACCAGTGCCCGGTAAGGCAAGCTGGTTTCATCCAGCATCAGGCCAAACGCGACATTCTGTTGAGCCGTCAGGAAATCGTAGAGACTGTAGTGCTGATAGACGATTCCGACGTCCCGGTTCGGGGCTCTGACTCGCTTCCCGTCTGACCAGATCTCTCCACGTTTGGGAGGATGAGTTGCCAGGATGGCACGAAGTAGTGTGGATTTGCCACAACCACTCGGACCAACAATCGATACGATCTGGCCGTGCCCGATCTGCAGGTTCACATTGTTTAGCACCTTGTTGCTGCCGAACCAGTGCGAGACGTTTTTAACGTCGAGTGCAAATTCTTCCTGGTCGTTGTTCTCGGTCATGAAACTTACTCTCCAAACCAGGGTGAAAGTTTGCGACGAGTCCACGAAAGGAGCAGGTCCATCAGGAATCCGATGGCTCCCAGAATGATCAGGTAAATGTAAACCACATTCATGTTTAGCAGTCGCGATTGCATGCGCAGCCGATATCCAAAACCTTCGTCGGCCACGAGCCATTCTGCGGCAATCAGGAACACCATCGCGGGACCAATTTGCAGCCGAACATTCTCGATCACGCGTGGCAGGACTTGCTGAAACACCACGTTCCAGATGACTTCCATCTGGGATGCCCCGAGCGTCAGCGATTTGTTGACCGCGTGGTCCGTGACATCCTTTTTCGCTGCCTGGTAGATCCCCTGAGCGAGCGTCGGAAAGATTCCGAAAGCGATCATGCCGATAAACAGTTCAAAGTCGGTGCCAAGCAGAACGAAATAGACGGCCAGCATCGCCGTGGGTGGAATTTTTGCGAGAAACGACAGCGTCGGGGAAAAGAATGCTTCGACACGCGGCAGGCAGCCCATCGCCATTCCCACGACGAGGGAAATGATGACGCCGATCGAAAGGCCAGCAAAAAGGCGGGTGAAAGAAGCGATGACATCCACGTATAGCCATGAACTTTCGAGGTACTTCTTTCGCTGTTGCTTGTCGAACCAATCGGTCGGTGAATCTTTCTTCGGGATGACTTTTTGCCAGCCTTCGACAAACTGGCTCGCGTTGGGAACAGTCGTATCGCGAGGGTTTTCCTGGTGCCGTTGATACGACAGTAGCGAATAGGAGGCAATGAGCACCAGAATTGATGCGACGCCAAGAGCGAATTTGGCAGGTGCGCCAATGGGCTCGCGCACCTTGCCGAACAGGAATCGGCAAAGTAGCGCAATGGGTGCCCATGCAATTCGTCCAAACGCCGCGATCGTTTCAAGCAATTTGCCGCCCTTTTACTGATCTTTGACGCGTTGAATGTACTGCGGATCAAAATTCAGTTGCGCCGACGGATCACCAAATCCGACGGTAGGTTTTTTGGTCAAGATTCCATGCGATTCACAGAATCCGACAACCTTGGGCATGATCTCTGACATGAACGTCCCACCTTTTTCAAACAGGGCAATGGCTTCATCGGGCGTTTTGTAAAACTGTGTCTGCTTGACAACGATTTTCATGTCGTCGAGTGGAAGGTTTGAGAATTTTGCACCCAGCGCTACAAGAGTATCGTCGCCTTTCTCAGGATCAGCCATCAGTTTGTTGACTTCGTAAAAGGCTTCAATGATCGCTGCAGCGAAATCGGCACTGCCTGGTTTGTCCAGTGAATCTTTGCCCATCACGACCATGTCAACAATTTCACCCGGGATCGTTGTCGAATCGAACAGCACCCGGCAATCTTCACGGTTGCGCAACGTTTGCAAAACAAACGGATTCCAGACAGCAATTGCATCATAGCCATCCTGCTTTTGGCTCATTGCTTGAGCCGCAGCACCTGGATCCTGTTGCTTGAAAGTAAAATTTGCCGGATCCTTGCCAGCGATCTCGAGGTTTCGTTCGAACATATATTCCGAAACGGATGCTTCCAAACCCCGGACTTCTTTGTCAGCAAGCGCGTCGATGTCTGCCACATCTGCAACAATGAGAGCATCTGCTCCATTGCTGGTTGACGTGGGTAGAATGGCGACTGATGCCCGGCTGTCAGATGGGCTCAGGATATCCATGTTGGTGATGCATACCGCATCAACTGCTCCAGATCCGTAAAGCGTCCACGTCGTTTCGTATTCAGCCTGTTTTAGCACTACGTCGACGCCATACTTCTTTTCGATCGTGCCCATTTCGCCTTCGTCTTTGTCGAGAAGGCCATTCTCGTCAGCGACTCCGAACACGGACCAACTCGGGTATTCGCTCCAGGCCAGTTTGAAGACGGGCGTCGTTTTCGAATCACTCCCGTCAGCTTCGCCACCGGATTCGGTTGTCGTGCCGCCACCGGTCGTCGCAGTTCCTCCGCCGCAACCGGGAAGGGTAAAGGCAGCGAACGCTGCAATACTGAGCATGGCGACCAGCTTCAAGCCATGTTTTGAGTTGTAGTTGTCTGTCAAAAGTCGCATATGGGTTCTCCTGTTGTTCGATTGCCAGCGAACGCTTGCGCGTCACTTCGTCATTCGAGATTCCTTGTTCGTCAATCGTTAGTCATAACGCCAGACAGAGTCATTATTCAAACTCCGATATGTCGTAAGGGCGATCCTCTTCCTGTCCCAGCGTCCCAGCTCTTTCTTCCGCGCGTTTTGCAACGCGGATGGTCTCATCCAGTTCGGATCGCATCTGTGATAACTCGGATGTCTTCTTTTCGGTCGATGCGGTATTCAGTTTTCCGATCGTCTTTTCAAGATGAATGCACGAATTTGCGACTTCTTCAATCAGTTTTTCACGCTGCATAAGAACTTCGTCGCGAGCGTTGCCTTTCATCCGCTTGGCAGTAATTAGCATGCGATGCGACCGGTCGAGGTAGTCAACACAGACTTTGAAAATATTATCGACTCCGTCGAGCACCTCATGAGCCGCCATGGTGACTTTGCCGTCGTCGACATCTTTCTTGAGTTCACTGTACAGATCCCAAAGTTGGCCGAGCAGCCGCTCCGTTCGCGGGTCATTGTCGCCCTGCAATTTGTTGTACAGCTCTTCCAGCGCTATTCGCTGATCCTCTTGCTGTTTTTGCACTACGTATTCGTAAGCGCGGTTCGTCAGTTTATCCAGCCCGAAGATAATCCGCGTGGCAAACATCCCAATGCCGCCCAGCACACCAACGATTCCACCCATCGTCAGCGCCGCGACTCCGCCAAACGCCCAGGACGCCAGCAGCGCGGTGGCTCCTGCCACTACCGGTAGTAGCGTAATGGGCGACGCAAAAAGGTCGAGGAACACCTTTTTCTTTACATCATCCATTGCTTCTCGTATTTGTCGCTTCGCTCATCGTTTTTCACAACCCGTTTTCGTGAGCGGCATGGCGGTCTGGATTTTGACCGTTCTGATTCCTGTGAGCGTGCAAATATTGCAAACCCACCGGCGGCTAGTGCCGAACCGCCCACGATAGCCCGCCAGCCGAGCTGATCCGATGCAGGATTGTATCAGTATGGCGGCTGACCGAGAACGAAGGTTACCGAAGTCGTCCCCGTCGGCTCACCGGCAACACTGCGGACCCGATTCGCATCAACGCCATGGCTAATCAGATAGGCTTCCGCCGCCTCGGCTCTTCGGGCAGCGAGCTTCTTGTTCGCGTCGAGATTCCCCTTCCTGGAAGCGTTTCCCGTCACCAGGACATAAGCCTGTGGCAGCGAGTTCAGCGTTTGGACCAACCTGTCGAGCGTGGCGTTGCTCGATCCCGTCAATCGGTCCGTTCCGCGACCAAACACAAGTTTTGGCACGTCCAGCGTGCCAACCGGTACTAGCTGAGACCACTGTTGGTCGTTGAGCGCCGGCAACTGAATGCGATCGTCCCGCACAACTTCTGACGACAGTCCCGGGTGAAAATTGCTCGTTTGCAGTTCGCGAATCACGTCATCGTAAAAAAGTTTGGTGGCTTGACCGCCTGTCGGGTCGTTGGAAATCGCTCCGGTCGACATCAGCACGTTGCTGATCTGGTTGATCATGTCCTCGAGCAACTGGATCGAGTCGCCGGATTGCAAACCGAAGTGTGCAAAGTTCTCCTGCGTATTCTTCCACCAGATACCCTTGGTCAAATTCTCAGCCTGCTGCTGCGTAATTGGGGCGCCGGTTCTCGTCGCGTCGTCGAGCACGAGTTGAACCATGTTGTCACGATATTTGTACGCGGAGCGGAAGTAAGTGCTGAGAACATCTTGTACGACTTCGCGATTCTTCAACAAATAGTCCCGGTTGACGACCAGAACATCCACGATATAGCCGCGGAACTGCGAACTGTCGGCCACGATGTGAGTGTTCGGATTCTCCAGAACCTTAGATACATACGGTTCCCAGAGAACATAAGCCTTGGGGTCGGTGTGGTTCGACTTGCGGTACGCCTTGTAGACGGCTTCGGCGTCGTTGGCCGTTTCAAAAGGGCTGCGGCCAAGGTTGTTCAGGTTGAAGTGGGACATGACGACTCGAGCCAGTGTTTCGCTGGGCGAGTCGGGGGTCAGCACAAACTTCATGTTGGCCCGGTTGAGCGCATCGATGTTGGGAACGGCCTTTTTGTAGGCGACGACGGCGTCTGCGCCACGCGTTTCATCGATGATCGCCACAATCGTGCCTGGGAGGTCGCCAATCTGGCTGCACACCTTGAGCAGGGCATCAATCGTGAATACGGCCATGTCCGTTTTACCCGATTGAAGCGCCTGAATGCGGGCGTTGTAGTCGGCACCATCATCATTCAGGTTGATGCGGATGCCTTTGCCTGCCAGTTCGGTTTTCATCTCCGGTGAGCGGAGGACTGCGTAGCCACTGAATGAATCGAGCGCGATATCAACCGTGTTCTTGTAGTGAGACGTTCCTGTGGTAGCGTCCTGGGCACTTTGTTTGTTGCGGTTCGAAACAAAACGAAACGCGACCGCGAGCGCTGCAGCGATTGACAGCCAGACAATACAGACGGCGAGAAGTTTTCCCTTGGACACGTTTTGGATTTTCCTTTTTTGGAAGGGCAACTGGATGGTCGAAGTGGATGTTCTATTCGATGGTGTATCAGCGTAGTGGACGAGGCAACGAGTCCGATGCTTTTACCTGCGGTGCAGGACTCGTTGCCTCG
>CALHZT010000299.1 GCA_938040995.1 uncultured Pirellulaceae bacterium
GCAACATGACCGTCGAAGACGGTGCAGGAGATGAAATCACAGATCTTTTCGATCGAGATGCGTTCTTTGCTTATACGGGTCGGCTCTATGACCCAGCAACGGAGCTGCAAAACAACTTGAACCGCTGGTACGACCCCAAGGTCGGCCGATGGATCAGCGAAGACCCTATTGGATTCAACGCTGGCGATGCCAACATCTATCGGTACGTCGAAAATAGTCCCACGAACTGGATAGATCCAAACGGGTTGGAAGTTCAAAAAGTTGGCGAGGTTTATGAGATTTCCGACAAAGGAGAAGTGGTCTACACTGGCAGCGCAAATGACACTGAGCAACGTCACAACGACGGAAACCATCCAGCAAAAGAAGAGATTTGTCGATTCCACGAAGGCGATAAAGACGTAGAAATTAGGGTCAAAGACGTAAAAGCCGAATTAGATGCTAAAGCGACCTCCGCGGGTACGGAAAGAGCCGCAAGAGATCACGCCAAGCGTGTCGTAGAAGACGACGCGATGGGTGACGATCTTCCAAAAAAGAACAAACGCCGTGCGAGTGCTCCCGAAAAGAAAGAGGCTAGACGTGTAGCACAAAAGGTACGAGGTGGACGCTGGCGTCGGCTAAAGCGTCGCAGTGGAAGCATTGATGTTGGTGCGGTGGCTTCATTGGCGTCGACATTAGGCTTGGGTGCGTACTTCGCTAACGACTCCTTCATAGGGGACGCATTGAATAGAATATCCGAACGAGGGATTTACGGGGCCTACGATCCACTCTGGAATGACAAGGTAGCAATCGAGGAGGAAAACCCAGAATTCTCACAGGTCGGCATTGATGGAATGACCGCAAGCGGCCGTCTCATAAAACCTATGCCGTAGGGTTTCTTGCCTGATGAAAAGTACTGCGTACAATGGGCCCGTTACCAGAATTTCTCGAAGAACCGCTTTGCGGCGCGGTATTGCTGCGACGGCGGCAGCTTTTGTCGCGACTACATTGACTTCAAAATGGAAGGCACGGCTCCACGTGGAGAGCACAGCTATTAGGAACCACATCACGGAGCGCCAACGTTTATGGCATTACACCAGATCGTCACTTGGTGAATCTGAAAAGCAATTTATCACTGACATTGGTTACCCGCATTATCTTTTCGAGCGAGTGCCTCATCTTTTCACAATTCGACGCCAAACGCAGGGACCGCGCAGAGTTGATATAGAGGCGACTCTTAAAGATTTGAACTACGCTCCACCAATGAGCGGCGGCATTACCATTTTACTAGCAGCAACTTTCGACAGTAAATCGGTGGAAGGGCACTTTTGGTGTGATGAACTAGCGGCGGATTCGATTGCGGATCGAGATGGCAACAGAAGCGACATTGAAATAATGGCTTTAGAAGACGACTTAGGGGAGTATTTTCGTAACGACCTTTTAGATCCAGAGTTTCGTGCTGTTGCGGACCAAGGTTATGAAAACTTAAAACAGATTCGGGATCTAGGTATCTCACCTGAAACATTCAGGATAATTGCTCATGAAGTTCAATTTGAGTCTGTTAGCGCGAGGAAGAAGTTCGAGGCCTTTTTGGGTACCACAGATCTCGACATCGAGTGCAGCACTGAAGACGGTAACCCATTGCTGGTCTGGATTCACGAGCGTGGGCCAGTTGGACCTTTGGATCGTCACTACCGAATGGCGGACCTATTCCTGCTTGCGGAGAATAACGAAGGACGATATCGAGGGTGGAAGCTGGATGACGACAAAGGGGTAGTTGGCCCAAGGTGAGGCCATGCTTTCGGTTTTCAACGCGGCGATAGTCGGTCGTTTGGCGAGCCCTGTTAACGATCTTGGCAAAACTCTCTGACGGCTTGCTTCGATCCAACTTGGCTGAACCTGCCATTCCGCTTTGCCAATTCCCAAGACAAAAAACGGCCGCATCCATGTGAGGTTGCGTTACGTCAGCGATCGCATGAACCACGCCGTTTCAGGCAACTGGATTTCTCAATCGCTTGCGTATGTGTTACGGGCCTTTTTCGACAGATACTACCTTACGAAATAGAGAAGCTGATTTTCGGCATAGTGACAGGGAAGACGTATGATCAGAACGCGGCCTGTAACAAGTAATTCGGATGGGTAGCACACTTGGTTCCGTGGCGCCCCCAAATTGGCAAATTTAGGTGAAATGCAAACCTAGTGTCCGTGACATGTCGAATCGACGAAAGTTGCTTTGTGCGAGGCGCTTGCGATGCGTGACCAACCCAAGTGTCGCGCAACGGAAACGTGGTAACCTTCGTTTCAAAATCCGGTGTCCTTAACGGACGTGTGGGTTCGAGTCCCACCTCTGGTACTACTACTTCAGCGAATGAGCTTGCGCGTAAAGACACGTCAAAAAAACTCGTTCCGACCCCGACGATCACCTCGAATCGCCAGCAAGCATCGACAGCTGGTTGCCTGCCGCCTTCTTCGGCGACGAGTTTCTCCAGAGACTCGAAGGAGGTCTCCTCACCTCATGGCATAGCTCATGCCGTTGCCGTAAGGCACCGGCTGCTGCATCACAGAATCCAAAGAAGTGTCAGAGAATGAACCTTGGCCCGTTGTGGCGCACCCGGGGTGCTCAAGTGCTATGACGGACCAGTTCGGCGGCAAGGCAGTGCCCGGCCTCCGCCTTGGCAGATATGAAGCGGGGACTGATGAGCTGTTTAGCTTCACACACCAGCCTTCACGGGGTTGCGCCAACCTCCTGTCTGTCACTGAATCACGATGATTTTCATATTGAGTGTTGGACCAACGTGCCTTGCGCTTTTAAAATGGCCGGTCGCAGTTGAATCTGACAAACTCTTCTACATGGCAAAACATGCGAAAAAGATCCGAACGTCGTCAATTGGGAATCGAGTCACTCGAAGACCGTCGAGTGCTCACACAATTTGGGCTGAGCGACAGTGGCATTGGTTATTACTTCAACAACTCTGATCCAACGATCGAGCGATTCATTGCAGCAAATGGTGATCGACTTGATCCTCTCACGATCGAGAACGTTCGGGTCATTGACTATTCGGAGTTCGACGAGTTCTTCTACCACACCGTCGGTGGTTCCCAAAATACGGTGATGCAGTTTGATCCGGGCACTCGAACGAGCAGGATTGTTGCCGAGCTGGAAGATCATGTTTTCGCGATTCTACCGCTTGAGAATTTCCTGATTGTCGAAACAGACTACAGCTTGGAAGCAATAGGACACGACGGAAACACGCTCGGGTCGGCAGTGAAAAACAGGCGGATTAGAGATGTAATATTCAATGACCAGGACGACTCTCTTTACTATTCGACAGACATCGGATGGGCCCGCATTTCAGTAGATACGACCACGGGAGAACTGGCGAATGCGGTGAATTTCATTTCCCCATTTGATGAAAGCCTGGATCCAATCGAATTGTCACCGGACGGCAATTTCCTGCTCAAGAGCGGGCACGTCTACGAAACGAATAACGGGCAATACACAAGATCACTTCCGGTCAGCGAATTCAACCACGCCTCGTGGCTGGCAGACAACTCAATTGTCACAATACGGTCCGACAACGACGAAACCCGAATTCGCCGCTGGGATGAGAATGGAGCGTGGCTGGATGAATCCGAACTTTCCCATGAAAGTCGGGACTTTGGCATCTTCGGCGAATCGATCGTCTCTTTCGACAGAAACAACGAGCAATTTCATCTGACAGAGACATCCGTCGATCCAGACAACGACGGAATAGCCAGCCCGGAAGATGCATTTCCGTTTGATGTTTCCGCAGCGACGGATACGGATCGTGACGGCCACCCGGATCACTGGAACACCGGCCAAAACGGCGAACAAAGTGAATTGAAACTTGACGAGTTCCCGTTCGACTCAGCCTGCCAAACTTCCGAACACGCAATCGCCGGCCAGCCAGACATTTGCGACATCAACTCGAACAGCCATCTCGCTTCAACCGAAACGGTTTTAGCGCATAACGATGGAGTCGCTTATGTCCTCGATCCAGCTGGCGAGCGAGTTCATCGCTGGTCGATCACAGATAATGTATTCGAGAATCCGCTGTTTGTGGGGGCAGATGCAACAGACATGCTGGTAAACGCCGAACAGGACATCCTGTTCGTAACCTATGGAAACGGAGAGGTCTCGTCGTTTGATCTTTCGACGGAGTATCCGGCAGGTGAGGCACTTATATCAGGCCAGGCCCTTGTTGCGGTCGACGAATGGCTACTTGTCCGTTTGGGCAATTCGGGGCATCGGTTAATCAACCGGGATGGAACGTGGAATACGGCGTTTCACGTTTACAGCTTGTCGGAAAAACCGCTATGGAATCTTGAGCAACGTCGACTGGTCTATCGCGACTTTTCCGGCCGAATCAGTACTTTGAATGTGTCGCCGGGAACCGGTACAACAGGATCGCCCGAAACGGGGGACAGAATCTCTGCAAATCCAAAGTTCATCAGTGCCGATGGCTCAGTAATTATTACCGACGCGAATGAGCTAATTGACGGGATATCACTTGAAATAGCTGACACGTTCTTCAATCCGGTTGAAGAATCGATCCTCGATGCCCACTGGTTTGACGATGGCAGTTTTGCAACATTGTCGCCCACAAATCAGTTGATCCACCGGACTGCCAGTCGAGCTGAGCTGAACCGGATTACAACAACCGGCGAAGAGGGAATTGGCCTCGCCATGCACGAGGATCAACTTATTGTTGCATCCCGCAACGAAGCTGAGATGAACTTTGTGGAGTTCGTGCCGACCGATGATGCCGATGGAGACGGAGTGCCGACACTGGACGACCAGTTTCCCTATGATATTGCGGCATCCGTCGATACGGATGGAGATGGTGCGCCCGACGTCTGGAATGACGGATTTGACGAAACCAGCAGTACGACTGGATTGCAGATTGATGCATTTCCATTCCATCTCTCCTGTCAATTACCCGAACACGGATTGCCCGGCGCGGCCGACACGTGCGATGCGGCAACCGGTTTGACGGCTTACGAACCCGCTCAGGTCCAATCAGCTGGCGACACTGCGTTCCTCCTCGCAGAAGACGGCAAGCGTATTTTCCGCTGGTCTGCCGCGAGCGAATACCACCTTCCACCAATTGATCTCGCCGGCTCCGCGTCTGGATTTGCCGTAGATCAAACTGGCGACAGGCTGCTCGTCATTTACGAGGATCGGGTCAACTCGCTGACTCTCTCCGATGACGGGCTCCCGGCAAGTGAACAGTTGTTTCAGATTGCCTTTGACGTAGAGGAAATCATTTCCGTTGATGACTTTTGGCTTTTCATTCACAACCAGACAGCTTCGGTGTTCGCCAACACCAGTGAACAATTTGTTGACCAACTGTTCGGCGAAGGATTTCAGTGGGATTCAGTAACGGGCCGTCTGCACTTCTCCACCAACTCTGGATTGCCAAGTTGGCAAACGTTTTCCAGCGAAGGTGAAGCCGCCTCGAGGTTCACACCGACAATTGAACATGAACGATCGACGCTGATAAGTTTGTCTCCGGATGGCAGTTTGCGCCTTGAATCAAATGGGATGATTCTCGATGCCGATACACTTCAGCTTGTGGACCGATTGCCCATGAATCTGACAGACGCACATTGGCTTGAAGACGGCTCCATCGTAGGTATCTATGCGGATGGAACCGAAAGACAGACAGCCCATTGGGCACCGGGCTACCGCATGCGACTTGATGCTCCATCGACGTTCGATTCAATCTCTTTGCTTGCACGACTGGGCACTGAAGACTATCAGCTGGCAACGGACAGCGGCGGGTTGCCGGTATTCGAGACCTATTCGGTGAACCTGGACGTGGATGCAGATTCTATCGCAAATGCGCTGGACGATTTCCCAAGAGACCCTGCGGCGTCGGTCGATAGCGACCAGGATGGCTGGCCAGACGAATGGAACGCAGGCATGGACGCGGCCGACAGCACTACCGGATTGCAGCTGGATGCTTTTCCAGTCGACTCCAGTTGCCAGACTGCGGAACACGCCCTCTCAGCCGACGTGGAATCATGTGACATCGAAGGACAAGTCCCACTCTTTGCACCAGACCAGATTGAAGTCTCTGAAGAAATTGT
>CALHZT010000300.1 GCA_938040995.1 uncultured Pirellulaceae bacterium
CGATCGAAGGGTGAGTTCATGTCTTTTCGTCAAACGCCGAAAACAGCCCGTCTTTCACTCAAAATCGAAAAAGCGAACAGGTCCTTGCCTCGGCGGCTCGGACGGAGCCTCGCCCTCCCTGAGCCACTGAATCAATTCCAAAACACCTTCTAAGACATCGGTGGCCGTGGCAGCCCAAGAACGCAAGTTGGTAAATTTTTGTCTGCCGCTCGCCTAAGTCGATTTTCACCGGTCGTCATTGAATACAGGGCTTCGGTTTTCCGAAGTCCTTTTTCATGAATGGTGGCATCGCCGACGACTGTTTTTGCGGGCATTGCTTGCAGCTGATGTTGATTTGATGCCGATATTTAGAATAGAAGCAACCTGGCCGTCCGGCCTTCCGTTGACTTGCTCGCCCGCAGAACTGCCTCGTCTTCAAAGGAAAGGCATCGCATGTCGCAATCATATCTTTCCCGTCGTGTGGCGTCGCTGCGCTACCGGCCGTTGCGCCACCGTCCGGTGCTTTCTGCGCTTGGCTTTGTCTGGTCGGTACTGATCTTTGGTTGTGTCGATTCTGTATGCGGTCAAACTTTCGTTTCCGAAACGGCTGAGCGAACCGACGTCGATCTCGAGTTTCGCGGTGAACTCAGGAAGATCGCCGCAAAGTGCCTCGAGGAAGATCGAAAAGACCTCGCGAAGCGCACGGCGGAATGGCAGATTCGCCGTTCCGATGATCGCCAGATTGTCTTTGTGCGCGGGCAGCATGGTCCGGCAGATTCGGATGTCAGTGAAGAGCGATCGGAAGGCAACGCAGATTCCGTCGAGGAATGGTGGCATGGAGCCATGAAAGCCGCGCGGGCGAGCCAGGCCAGGCGGCTTTGGGAGCTGGTTGATCAGGCGTTGGTAGAAGGGCACGCGGACCGCGCGATGAAGCTCCTCTACGAAATCCTGCGGGAGGATCCGGGCGATCGCAAGGCGAGCCGTGCACTTGGGCTGAGGGAACGAACCAGGTCGCGATCCAGAACACGACAAGGAGAAAAGTACTCCGCCAGAAAAAGTCGCAATGCCCAGCAGGCGTTAGGGTGGGGCGCGGGTGATTACTGGCGATTACAGACCGATCATTTCCTCATCACGACGAATCACAGCCCGGAAGCGGCAGAGAACCTCGGGGTGATTCTGGAAGAATTCCATGACATATGGCAGCAGCTGTTCGTGTCGTTCTGGACGACTCCGGCAAACGTCCGACAAGCCGTAAATGGTCGCGGTATTCAACGTCGTACAAGCGGGAAGCACAAGGTTGTACTGTTCGCAAATCAGAAGGAGTATGCAGATCATCTCGTACGGCTTGAGCCGCAGGCCAGGATGACTTTGGGGATTTATCGCCCCAATGATCGCACCGCCTATTTCTTTGCGGACGATAACGAGGTTTCCAGTGGTAGCCAGTTGAGTGCGACGTGGCGACACGAGGCGGCGCATCAGTTGTTCTTCGAATCGACGCGACGAGGTCACAACGTGGGCGACGAAAACGGATTTTGGCTGGTCGAAGGACTCGCCATCTACCTCGAGTCGTTAAAGAGGCAGGATGGCGGATTTTATTCGTTGGGCGGTTTTGAAAGCGAGCGTCTTCAGTTCGCGCGGTATCGGGCGCTTCAGGAAGGATTCTATGTTCCGCTTGAAGAACTTTCTGGCATGGGAAGAATCGCCATGCAACAGGATTCAAGGATCCGGCGACTTTACAGTCAGTCATGTGGGCTCGTTCATTTCCTGATGGATGCGAACGGTGGCAAATACCGTTCGGGGCTCGTCGAATATGCGAAACGGCTTTATCACGGTCAGGCAGAACTTGGGACGCTTCCTTCGGTGGCCAAGTCGTCATTTAAAGAACTGGATGGCGAATATCGTTCGTGGCTGCGAGTGTCAGACGAGCAGCTTCTGCGGCTTCCGGCCTGGGCTCAGCCTGCGAAATTGTGCCTCGGTTTCGCAACGAATGAAGCGGACGGCGAACCCGTGACGGACAAGGGGCTCAAGCGGCTGGCGGGGCAACGCGGGCTCACGTGGCTGGACCTTACGAACTGTCCGGTGAGTGACGAGGGAATATTGGCGTTGTCGGATGAGCTGCCCATTACTCAGCTGAACCTTGAGTCGACAGGTGTAACCGATTTGTCGATGGCGAAGATTGCGCAATGGAAGACGCTGGAGGAACTCGATTTGTCGGAAACCGGGATTACGGATCAGGCCCTCGTGGAAATTGCGAGGCTTCCAAAGTTGCGGGTCTTATGGCTGACCGGAACCAGGGTGACTGATAATGGATTGCAGCGGCTGGACGGGCTCCGCAATCTCGAAGTACTTGACGTCAGTCAGACCGAAGTCACGGCGACTGAATGGGAAGCCTTCAAGTCGCAACATCCCAAATTGGCCGCCAAAACTGGCTCCTGAACGGTAGGAATATGGCCTTCCATCGTTCCCGTTGACCACAGGAAAATCGGTCCGTAAACTAAGGACTCTGACACGGTGGCTGTAGCTCAGTTGGTTAGAGCGCCGGATTGTGGTTCCGGAGGCCGCGGGTTCAAATCCCGTTAGCCACCCCTTTTGTTTTCTACTGCGATTACAGGCATTGACCGATACCCGCCGCCTGGCGGAGCGCATTTTTCAAAACCGAGTTATTGGGAACTTTCCCGAAAACTCCGAATTGGAGCGTTCCACCCATGCGGAGACCAAACCCAATCAACTGAGGCACACTCGGGCAACTGAGATTCGTGCCGAATTCGGACTCGATTCAGCCGCCAGCGTCTTGGGGCACTCGCAGATTACTACCACGCAAGTCTATGCTGAGCAGGACAAGGCCCGAGCTATCGAAGTGGCAAAGAAGACGGGTTAGTCCCGAGCATTGTCGCTCGGTGGCACAATTCGTTTACCGGCTGTGGCTGCCATTTTCGTAGCCAGTGATAATTGATCTTCCTTCTTTGGCGGAAACCCGATCACATCTGCGTGGTTAGGGTTGCCTTTGAGTGGTTTGGGTACCACGTCGAGTGGCTCTATCCGACAGTTCGAAGCCAGAATGTCCGACCGGCCGTATAGAGTCTTCTTTCGCTGAGCGGCAACTTCATGTCCAAATTGCCACGTTTCTTTCTCAGAGCATTCCGAGTGACGATTGACTGATAACGCCACAAGCTTATACGGCATGAACAGCTTCGGCTTGACTGACTGGTCTTTACGAAACTCATTGCTGTTTACGATAAATCTCGCAAGCAATTCGTCGTCTGCAACAGGAGAGATTTTTTCAGGATCGATCACAAATCCGACCAATCCAATAGAGCAGCGTCTTGGGAGCTTCGCCGTAAAACATGCATGAACCACGCGGGTCTTCAGTTCCGATCAGAGCTGCCCAATGGAGCCGTCTATCAGGGCTCACGCTCACCGTGAGAATTCGCCGCGCGCTAACGAACCATTCCAAAGCGACATGTCCGTCCGGTTCTCCAGAAATAACAGGAGTGCGATAGCTCTTTGGCAGAGACTCAATGAGCTCCTTGGCAAGTAAGAGCGTTCCTGATTGAACTGCGAGTGAACTTGCGCCCTCCCAACCAGCAGTCGAGCAAGTTTGGTAGACGTCAATTAATTGATCGTCAAGCGGGAAATTGGAAAAGGTTACAGTCTCCTCACTACGGACAGCTTCTGTCGCGCATACCTGATTCAGTATTTCCGCCGCTTCGCTAAATCCAATGGATGTGTTCAATCGCCAGTCTCCCCGAACTTGGTTTCGGCATCCTTCATGAGAGTAAAGAACACGTCATTCTTGATAAACCTGAGTTCCTTTAATCGATGCTCCATTGTATCAAAAGGCCCAACAGCATCTGTGGTTGATACGGTAATGTCGACGATTAGGTTCATTTCAGCCTGAACATTTGTGGTCAACGGCTGCAGCGCTCTTGTAATCGTAATGATATACGGATAATCATCCAACGCCATGTTGTCCTGGTGAAAGAAGCCCATCGTCCCAGAACCTGCAGGGCTCCAAGTAGGACGAGCCACATTTGTGTATTCGGCGACTTCATCGTGGTTCTTGATCGGTATTTGCGAGATGAATCGTGTGCTAAGGCGAGCTATCTCTGCAGGCTTCGCAATCTCCATAAAGGCCTCCCAAAACCGCATCCCTTCGGCCTGAAAGTCGATCCAGCCTTGATAGGGCGCCAAGCGGCTAAACACCAAACCACTTGGCTTGAATTGGCAGACAAAAACTGGCTTGGCGTTCTCAATTTTTGTAAGCCGATAACCATCCCATGCGGCAGAATGGTGAATACTCATGCCTTCCTGGTTTCCAGAAAACGCTGCTGAGACATTCTGTTGAGGAACAATTTGGTAGTCGCCAAATTTCTCTGACAGGAGTTTTGCCAAATCTGCATCGACCATCGCAATAGAGGCTGCGGATTGCCAATGGACAACCGCTTCTACTATTGGAGCACCAGGCAGATTCGGAAAGGACTTTGAGAAGTCGATATGAAACTTTGATTCGCTCATTTTTTCGCCTCAGCTTGCTTGGCTGATTTCGTTGCCTTTGTCGCACTAACAAATTCGTCAGAGAGCCGCTCGATGACCTCACTACGAGCAAACCTCGTCATTCTTCACGATCAGCCATGTCTAATGCCCTATCTCGAAGTTCGCCGGATACCTCCGACATAGGTACCTAGGTTCCGTCACTTGCAAATCACTTTGGCTGTAAGACCATAGTAGGAGTCGGTTTCTTGTTCAATCTCCCATGCATCCTTGATCAATGGGCATTCGAGCCACTGCTTTTTGCCATTTCGCCAAGCACCAAATACTTGGCTTGGCACGAGTCCGAGCCGAAAATACAAATACTCTTCACCGCAAAGGTTGAAGTAATCGATCAGCACAGCCTTGTCAGCCGGCCCGAGTTCGTCTTTCGTCGAAATCTTCGTTAGTTCCTCGTTGAAATCGTCATAGCGTTTATTGAATTGTTCAAACAAGTCTTTGAACAATTTGAGCTCCTCCAGTTTCTGTTTATGAAGGAAGTAGGTGATTCCGAGTCCAGTTCCAACGATTGAGACGCATACGGCCGGAAACTGTTCAGGCGGTACTAGTCGCAGTGCCGCTAGCGTGCTCCCAACGATGAGCGGAATTGTTAGCCAAAGGTGATAGCGATAAAAAAACCACTTCATACGCGACCCCCATTCGGTGATGATTGGCTCTCAAGGATTTGATGGATGAGGGCGGTGAGGAGGGCGTCGGTGGTGGACTGGCGGGAACGCAATCGCGCGGACAACTCGTCGCACTGAGACAAAAGGACGGACACCTTCGACACGATCCGCTTTTGTTCGGCTTTGGGCGCCAGAGGAAACTCCAATGCCGCGAATCGCGATGCTCCAAGATGAGCGATATTCGTGGTTTGCTGGCAGATTTCTTGAAAGCGTCCCCGCATATAGTGTCGAAACACGAGCAGCGCATATTCCGGGACAATGCCTTCGTAGTGTCGAAACCTGACGAGAGTGTTTTGAAAACACGCGCCGGGAACCTCGTCACGGTAGATAGCAGGGCGTCCGACTAACTTCGTGCTTTGTCCCTCGTTTAGAAGTATGTCGTTACGCCGAAGCTTAAATGTCACCGTATCCGCTTCGTCGAATTGCATCTCTTTGACGTCAGCGGTACAGATACGATCTTCGAACACGTTTTGTACGCGAAGGTATGGTGTCATATTGGGTCCCGTCGCGTATTTAGGTGCTCGCTGCCTACCCAGCTGAACGGCCCCTGCTTCTTCAACGGGGACCCAAGACCATCCACATGGCAACGTACCGAGCTGGCGGGAATCTAGTCTGCCAACGTCTTTGAGACGCGTCTTCCATTTATCGCCCTTCGGCTTCTTATTGCGAGCACAGAGTTTTGCGAATTCAAGTTCTTCCCAAGCTGCCCGTCTCGATTTTGCAAGAGATTCTCGCATCTTACTCGCGGGTTCGTCGGAGGGGTCTTGGGGGACGAGTTTGCCTTGGACGGCGAGCTGGAGGATGGACTGGCGGAGGTGGGGGACCGTTTCGGGCTGGGCGAGCAGGATCTCGAAGTGATCGCTCAGACGTTGCCAGCTACTGGCCAACGTTTCCGATGTGCTGTTTTGCGGCACGGCGCTAGTTGCGGTTGGGTTTCTTGATTGTTCGGAACCGGGGCTAACGTCCTGCGGCTGATTGGATTCGGCGGTGGGCTGTGTGAACGGCTCGGCAGCGGACGACGGTTTTTTTGTGAGCGACATGGCGCTAGCCGTCGGTTGTTTGGAATCAGGGTCGATCGAAGAGGACCGGCGGCTAGCGCCTTGCCGCTCACGATCTTCTAAAGAACGGGGCGCGCTGGTCAGGCTCGCCAGCACGCTGCGGCTGGCTCGCTCTCGCACACTATCTCGCGCCCGCCGCGCGTCTTCCAACGTATCGCACAACGACATCAGACCCTCCACCTTCGACACGATCCGACGCTGTTCGGCTAACGGAGGAAGTGCAACGACGATATTCTTGCACTTCGTCACGGAAATGTTGTCTTGTCCCGCTGTACCAATCAAAGCGATGTTTCGCAGAAAGGTGCCGGCTTTGAAGAAGACGTGCAAGTATTCGGGCAGCGTCTCGCCGACGAGACGAAAAAATGAAATCGCTTGGTTGCAATTCCATACAGGGTACTGATCGGTGACGACTGCTGTCTTACCAAGTGGCGGGCCGACGATGTTCAAAAGGACCATCCCGGGAAACAAATGACAGCGTTTCATTTTTGTTTCGTGATGCTCGCGATCAATGAACTGCGGCTTGTAATCAAAATCGACCTTCTGATCGCGAATATTGTAAACCTTGAGATAAGGGATTCCCTCTTTCGTAAAGAACTGTTTCTTCGGTGTTGTCCCAGATGAAATCGGGTAGCAGAGTTCAGCAGCTCTTACCCAACACCAGTTGCGAGGAATCTCATACAAAATCTCTTCAGAGGCGATTGGATCAAGTGGCTTGTCTTTCCTCCAATGCTCTCTTTCCGCTAACTCAGTTCGAGTTTCTTTGATTTGCAAAAGCAACTCGCTGGCGGGTTCATCGTCTTCAGAGTTTGTCTGTAGTTTGCCACGAATCGCCAACTCCATTAGCAACGTTCGCAGCTTCGCGACTCCCTCAGGCAACTCCAAAAACGACTCAAGGTTGTCGAAGAACGGCTTTAAGCCGGGAGTCTGGCGGACCGCTTCCTCCCACTCCGGCGACTCCCACGGGCGAGCTGACTTCGTGGAAGATTTGGATGCGGATTTGGTGGCGGTGCGTTTTTTGGATGGTGTGGATGGCTTGCGCTTGGGCGCGGTGTCGCGGAGGCTCTTGCTCATGACTGGCCTCCTCGGTGGTCGGTCGCCTTGTATTCGCCTTCTTTATACTCACCTTCCAAACGCTGACGCTCGGTTTCCAGCTGGGCTTGCAGGGTTTCTTTGCTGGGCAGTTGCAGTTGGTAACGCGACACGAACAGCGAATTGTCCATGCCCGCCAGTGCGTACTCGACCAGTGATTGGTTACGCTCGGTGCAAAGCAGGATCCCGACCGGCGGATTGTCGTCTTCGCCGCGGACGTTGCGGTCGTACCAACTGACGTATGTGTTCAACTGGCCGATGCTTTCGTGACTGAATGATTCCAGCTTCAGTTCGACCAGAACGTGGCACTTGAGGATGCGGTGGTAGAAGACGAGGTCGATGAAGTTGTGGGTGTCGCCGATCAGGATTCGCTTTTGACGCGACTCGAAGCAGAAGCCTTCACCCAGCTCTAACAGGAACTCCTGCAGCTTGTCCAGCAGTTGAGCTTCCAGATCGGTTTCGCTCATGACCTCAGCCGGACGCAGGCCGAGGAATTCGAAGATGTACGGGTCGCGGATGACGAGTGCCGATGGCTGAGTTTCGGCGGTGGTTGCGGTCAGCTGATCCAGTTTCTGTTTGTCGGTGGACAGTTCGCTGCGTTCGTAAAGCAGGCTGGCGATCTGTCGCCGGAGTTCCCGGACGGACCAGACTCCTGAGATGCACTGGGCGGCGTAGAAGTCGCGTTTCTCGGGGGTGTCGGTGCGGAGGATTTCGGCGATGTGGGTGAATGACAGCTTGGTAATGAGGTCGTGGGGAGAAACGGGATTCGCTGAGTTCCGATTTGGTTCAGTGGTTTCAGAAACGGGGGGCAGCGCCACCCGTTTTTGTAACTGCTTATCTGGTAGTAGTTTGTGGAATTCGGGGGTCAGCGCCCCCCAAATCTCCGGATAGCTGTGATAGAAGGTTCGATAGCGTCGCAGTTCACGGGCAGCCATGCCCGTGACGCCCCGATTCTTGAGCTCGGTGGCCAGCGTGGAAATCAATTTGTCGCCATATTCGGCTCGGTCTTGGCCGTGCTGTTCAAACTCGACGATGTAGTAGCCGATCAGCCAGTTGCGAACCGTCAGGCTGATGTTGACGGCCCGCGATGCGTGGCTGGCCAATCGTCCATCGACGAATTCGATGGTGCTTAGCAGCTCGGTGAAATGCGATGGTGTGGTGATTTGAGTATTGTCGGCCACGGCTATTCCCCACCACCCGATGAGGTCAACGCGGCGGCGAGTTCGCTTTTGAGCTGGTCGAGTGTTTCGCGACTGGCGATGCGGATGGATTCCAGTTCGGCCAGCAGCTCGTCAGGGTCGCCGGGACCGGTGTCGGCGTTGTGCGGGTTCTTGATGTCGAGGTTGTAGCCGTTCTCTTTGATCTCGGCGGCACTGACTTTCCACGCCAGCTCGCTCTCTTTGCGGCCTTTGTATCCGCCCTTGGTGTCGGGCTTGCCCCACCATTTCTTTTCGGCGTCGAATTCTTCGATGCGGATGGGCTTGGTTTTGTTGTAGCTCTTTGCGCCGGGTGGGTACGGATGCTCGTAGAACCAGATGTCTTTGGTTGGCGAACCTTTGGTGAAGAACAGCAGGTTGGTCTTGATGCCGGTGTAGGGATTGAAGACACCGTTAGGAAGGCGGACGATGGTGTGCAAGTTGCACTCGTCCATCAGTTTCTCTTTGATCCGTGTTTTCACGCCTTCGCCGAACAGCGTGCCGTCGGGCAGGACGAGAGCAGCGCGACCGCCCTTTTTGAGCAAGTGCATGATAAGGACGAGGAACAGGTCGGCAGTTTCGCGAGTTTGAAACGTTTTGGGGAAGTTCAGCTCGATGCCGTCTTCTTCCATACCGCCGAACGGTGGATTGGTAACAATGACGTCCACGCGATCCTTCGGCCCGTAGTCTCGCAGCGGTCGGCTGAGCGTGTTGTCGTGGCGAATCTGCGAGGGCACGTCGACACCGTGCAGCAGCATGTTGGTGGTGCAGAGGATGTGTGGCAGGTGTTTCTTCTCGACGCCGTGGATGGAGGCCTGGAGTTTGGCTTCTTCCTTCGGTTTTTTGACTTGTTTGGTTTCTTCCCGGATGTAGTCGATAACAGCGGTGAGGAAGCCGCCTGTGCCGCAGGCCGGATCGAAGACCGTTTCCCCCAGCTGCGGTGATGTTTGCTGGACCATGAACTGAGTGACGGCTCGAGGTGTGTAGAACTCGCCCGCATTGCCGGCGGATTGTAGGTCTTTGAGGATTTGCTCGTAGACGTCGCCGAAGGTGTGCCGGTCTTTACTGTTGTTGAAGTCGATCTCGTTGACTTTGTTGATGACTTGTCGCATCAACGTGCCGTTCTTCATGTAGTTGTTGGCATCGTCGAAGGCGTTGCGAATCACGGCGACTCGTGGATCCGAGCGAACTCCTGCAAGAGTTTTGACATCCTTCAGGAGATTGTTGTCGATAAAGTCGAGGAGCTTGTCACCGGTTAAGCCTTCGTCGTCGGCAGCCCAGTTCCGCCAGCGATACTTCTGCGGAAGCGGCGACTTGAAATCATCGTCCATGAGTTCCTGTTCGGTCTCACGGTCGTCGACGATCTTGAGAAAGAACATCCAGGCAAGTTGCTCAATACGCTGCGCGTCGCCATAGGTGCCGGCGTCCTTGCGCATGATGTCCTGGATAGACTTTATAGTGGTGGATATGGCCATTAACTGGAGGCCTTAATTCTGATGTTGTGCGAATTCATAGCTGCGAGCATGTCAGAAATAGTGCTTTCTGTCTTTCGGCCCCACTGGTTGCAAACGGCGTATGTCGAGCCATTGTGGTGAATTAGCTCATCATCCGCTGTAAACCATCTACGTACGTTGCCCGGGCTATTTTGTGTCGAAATCAGTTCAATGATGTCGTCGCTTCCGACCTGACCTTCGACTTTGAAAAAGAGGCTCCGCCACGTAACGTGTTGCTCAAGGTGATCCGGGTCTGCGCCATCGTCAACTAGTGCTTTTACAACGTGAAGGACCGCTCTACGCTTGGGGAGATTCGGGATGACCAACTCGCCGACGTGAACATCAAAGCGGGTGAAATCTCTCGATGAAGTTCGGGCCTCACGGTTTTTCACGGCCTTACGTTCGACGCGAATCTGGTAGTCTTCAGCCTCTGGAAGCGGCACGACTTGCTGTACATCAAGAAGCATGTCGTCCTTCGAGCCGTATGGTCGAATTCGGACACAGCGTATGTCAACGGTGCGATCGCGCAACCACAAGACTGCGGTTGTCAGTTCTTTTGAAAAATTTGCTGATGCGAGCACGATGCGAACGTCAGTACCAAAAGCTTCTTCCTGAAGATCTTCCCATTCCAGAAAGTCGAGGATTGTTTCCCGCGGATCCCGTGAATCCTGTCGACTTCGCAAGTAACTTGCATACACTTCAACCGCTTGTTCGAAAGTCATCGTGGAGACCATCGCGGCGTAACGCACCGCCTGTAGTTCCATGTGGCCGCCACCTTCGGTGCGTTTTAATTCGATGACGACAATACTGGCTTCCTTGTCGATGGCAAGCAGGTCAATTCTACGTCGACTGTCGTCCCAATCGCCAAATTCTTCTGAGATGACGAGCGTACCCGGTGCGACAATCTCAATTCTGTCACGAAGCAATCGCTGCAAATCGTCACGTTCCTTGATCCCGAGTTGCGAAAAAGTTGCTTCATCAACAGGATCAATGGACTCATTGTTCATTCGGTAGATCGTCATACATCAAAAGGCCGGTATTAAGCGGCAACCTCATAGAGCTGGTTTTCGAGTTCTTTGATCGCGGAGAGGTACGCTTCCTTGCCGCCAAAGTATCCGACAATCTCGATTGGTGTTCCAAGCTCGTCGATTGGGTCGACTTTCAGAACATTCATCGACTCGATAGCGCGGAGCCCCTGATTGGCGTATTTGTCGAGAAGTGCCGAAAGGACAGCACGTGCCTGCTCCCCATACTTCGTGAAGTAATCTCGTTTCCTGACATTGTTGGCTCGTTCGCGCCGTGTAAGTGGCTTTTGACGATAGGCAACGTGGCAGATCAGATCGAACGGGTCGTACTCTTTTCCAACGACTTCTGCCAATGCTTCAAAGAAGATTCCTTCCTCTTCAAGAGCATCGACGATCGCGGTTTTCTGTTCGGCGGCCGACCAGTTATCAAAGAACGCATCAAAACTGCGGTACTGGCCGACGATGGTCTTGCGCGTATAGTCGCGGAGAGATTCGGTAATCAGCTTGCCGTTCTTGTCCATGTATTGGACTTGCTCGACGGCGACGGTGAATTCAACGTCGCCGACGACATACTTCTTGGGTGGTGTCGTACCGGTGGCGATAGATACGTCTGGAGGATCCGCAACCAGATCCGGCGGTAGTTCACCACTTGGATATTCCGTTGGGTCGTCAACGTCTGGTGGTACTACATCGTCCGTTTCACTGGCAACATAAATCTGAACTGGGTCGCCGTCGAATTCTGGATCGGCGAACTTGTCCGTGACGTTGCGAAAATCCATGATTGTGAAGTACGTCTTGTCGTAGTCTTCCGCGATGCGAGTACCTCGACCAATGATCTGTTTGAATTCAATCATTGAGCTGATTGCCCGATCGAGAACAATTAGCTTGCAGGTTTTGGCGTCGACGCCCGTGCTCATCAGCCGCGACGTGGTAGCAATGACGGGATAAGGTTGTTCCGGGTCAATGAAGTTGTCGAGTTCGTCTTTGCCTTCCTTTTCATCGCCAGTGATCCTCATTACGTATTTGCGGTTTTTCGCAACTTGGTCAGGCAGTTCGTTGACAAGGGCGACTCGCATCCGCTCGGCGTGGTCGATGTCGTGGCAGAACACGATCGTCTTTGCGAAAGGGTCGGTCCCCTTCAGGTAGTCGGCGATCTTCTTTGCGACGAGCTCCGTTCGTTTTTCCATCACGACGTTGCTGTCAAAGTCTTGCTGGTTGTAGATGCGGTCTTCGACTTCGTTGCCGTTCTTGTCTTTGTATCCTTTCGGCGGTCGCCAGCCGGCGAGGTCCAGGTCCAGATGCACACGCACGACTCGATACGGTGCCAGGAATCCATCGTCGATGCCCTGCTTGAGCGAGTATTTGTAGACCGGCTCGCCAAAGTAGTCGATGCTCGAGACCTCTTTGGTTTCTTTCGGAGTAGCGGTTAGCCCAAGATGAGTTGCAGCCGAGAAGTAGTCGAGAATTTCACGCCACTGCGAATCGTCGCGAGCGCTTCCGCGGTGACATTCGTCGATAACGATCAGGTCGAAAAAGTCAGGTGAGAATTTTTTGAACGCCTTGTCGGATTCTTCGGGGCCGGTGATCGCTTGATAGAGCGAAAGGAAGATCTCATACGACTTGTCAATCTTCTTGCCACTGACCTTGGTCATCGCGTTGCCGAACGGTTTGAAGTCGTTGGTCTTCGTCTGGTCGACGAGAATGTTGCGATCAGCGAGAAACAAGATTCGTTTCTTGAAGCCGGCTTTCCAAAGTCGCCAGATGATTTGGAACGCCGTGTAGGTTTTGCCAGTGCCGGTGGCCATCAACAGGAGAGCCCGATCATTGCCGTTGGCTATCGACTCGATGGTGCGGTTGATGGCATTGGCCTGGTAGTAGCGAGGAGTTTTGCCGCTGCCATCATCGAAGTATTCCTGGGCAACGAGGTCGGCTTTCCAGTCATCAAGCCCTTTACATGTGCAGTATTTCCGCCAGAGTTCCTGCGGCGACGGGAACGCCGATAGTGCGATCTGTTGTTCGCGGGGATCACTTTGGCCGGTGCGATCGTGAAACTGAAAGGCGTCTCCGTTGGATGCGAAGGCGAACGGGATCTGCAGGGTTTCGGCGTAGTTGAGTGCCTGCTGCATCCCGTCAGAGACGCTGTGTTTGTTGTCTTTGGCTTCGATGATGGCCAAAGGAAGGTTGGGCTTGTGGTAGAGGATATAGTCGGCTCGCTTGCCTTTTCCCCGTTTGACGACTTTGCCCTGGACGGTGATGCGACCGTCGGTGAAGTACTTCTCTTCGAGTACCTGAGTTTGAATATCCCAACCAGCCGACTCGATAGCCGGCGCAATGAACTTCGAGCAGATATCGCGCTCAGATAATGCTTTCTTGTTCAGAGATTCGGTCACGATCGCGCCTTGTCTAACGATTTGGCCTTGCGGGAGCTACCCTAGCCGTGTGATGCCATTGTGAGGTAATTCCGTGCAAGTGAACAGCAGCACGACCGTCGCCCCCACAGTGGTAGTGAGGCGAAGGAGCACCTGGGTCCTGGAGAGGTACTTCGTCCAGCTTTTACTGCCCGAGGAACAGTGGCACTTCTGAGCTCTCGATGAGATTCATCATGGTCTCACCGAACAGTCGTTTGATGAAGAACTTTCGGGCGCTGTTGCCCATGACGATCAGGTCGGCATCCCAGCCGGTAGCGTAGGTCTGAAGGTGTTCTTTGGCATGGCCTTCGACCCACTCCGTTTCCGCTTCGAGTTTGTGCTCCAGCAGATACTCTCTGGCTTCTTCAAGCCGTTCTTCGCCGACTCCCTGATCGTTACCAAACGTGACGACGCGGACCGTGCATTCAGGCCACAAGGACATCTGCGCGAAGCGCTTCATCGTTCTCGCGGATTCGCTTGAGCCACTGTAAGCCACAAGGATGCGACTGATATCGTTGTACTCGGGTCCCACTGCGACGATCGGCCTCACGCCTCCTTCCACCAGACGCACCAGTTCATGTGGTGGCTCTTCCAGGACGCCATGCTCAAACAGGTTTCGCAGGCCGCAGACGGTGAGGTCGTGGTAACGCGAGCGATCCACCATGCACTCGAACGCGTCACCGGTTTCTCTCGCAATCGAAAACTTCACGTTCTCCTGTCGGCAGGCTCGCTCGAAGTGTTCGATAGATTCTTCAATGATCCCGGAAGTGAGTTGCAGGCGATGCTCACGGAGTTCTTTGGCGGCTTCTCCACCACCGATCGGAATGGGGCCTGATGCATAGTGGCTGGGGTCCACCAGAGTCACAGCGGTCAAGCTGGCATCGTGGACAGTTGCCAGATTTAGGGCGGTGCGTGTGGCTGAGGTGGAAAATGCGAGATCGCCAAGTCCAACCAGAATCCGTTTGAGCATATCCAGTCCATTCGTGTATTTCGAAGAGATGTTCGTTGCCCGATTATACAAAATTGCCTGTTCCTTGATGGCACAGTATGTCCATAAAAAACGCCCGCCGAATGGCGAGCGTTCTCGTGCTTGATTGTTTTGCCTTTGAAGGCCGATGTGCCGTTGGGCAGGTCTATCGACGGCGTCGAATTAGACCGAGGCCAGCCATGGCAACGAGGCCGAGAACAGCACTCGATGGCTCAGGAACAGTTTCGAATACGAAATACGTCTGCGCTTGAGTGATGCCAGCGTCGAAAACTGTGGCCGGAAACGCCGCTCCATAGCTTCCGTCCCATGTTTCGCCGGGTGCGAACGCTCCCAGGCTAAATCCGGTGACGAAACCACCAGTGTTGTCGAAGAATGCCACAGAACCTGCGAATGGAGCTGTGAAAGGTCCACCTGCTGAGAAGACAGGAGGTGTGGCAAAGTCAACTGGATCAGCAGATCCAAAGGTTCCAGCGAACAAAGCTGGGTTTTCGGCTGCGGCCCCTGACGGCAATGTTCCGCCACCAGGGAAAAGATCCGATGTTGAAGTTAGGTCGAGAACCAGAGTCGTCGTTCCGGTAGTTCCGAACGCATCTGTAAGTACCAATTCTGAAGCGGTCACATCGTCACCGTTTGGAAGTTGCCCTACGACGGTAGCGGCTCCAATTTGGGCGTCCGCGGCATTCACAAGGTTGGGAGCGAACTCAGTGGTGCCCGTGAATGTTCCTTGACCAGTGGTGGTCGAATAGGCATCTCCATTGATGGGGGGAGTGTTCTGTGTGCCAACTTGCACAGGCGAGATTGCAGGGAGCGCGTCTGCATTCGTAACTTGATGAATCTGGGCGCTACATGGAGCGGCCGCCAGAGCAAACAACATCAAAACGCAACTGAGTCTTTTAGTCAATTTCATTACTTCAACCTTAGGGGAAAAATAGGATTCAATTCGATGTAACCTCCTTGGCGTACAGAACCTCCATGCACGAACACTGCGTTGAATATTCGAAACACAAGTCGCGCAGACGCGTACGCAAAGCCATGTGCGATGGCACAAACTTCAACTCCTCGCTGATGAGCGACGAACTGGTGCTGATGCCGTTGATCAAAATATTCAACGAAACATTCGAGGCATTTTCGCATTGCAGGCAAAGCGAAAGTGAGTCAAGCAGTCAGCGGTTCCACGTGAATGGAATGCTTACCTTGACGCGTAATGCGACGTGAAACTTGAGTGGGTTATCCGAAGTTTTCAGATACGCCTTTTCACGGGCAATCCTCGCGAGCCGGAATCGTGATAGCGCATAGCGACTGCCTGAAGAACATCATGGAAATGTTGATCCCAAGAGTGGTATCAAGTCGTCCGTCAAATACAGAACGGAGCCCCAGCGAGTAGAAGAGAAGCTTTAAAATCGTCGAAATCACGAGACAACTCCGCAAATGTGCTGGGAAGGTCCTTCGGACCATCTATTACCAGATTTCATGCTACTAACGATTTCCGCGAAGTCAAACGAAATGGGGGTATTCCGTCCGCCAAGCCATCCTGGACTTATCCGTAAGCTACGCTTGCAGGTTCGAGCCTCGTTTGGATTCAAAAATGGTCAGAAAACCCGCAAAATCGCTACCCAAAAGCCCTTTGC
>CALHZT010000301.1 GCA_938040995.1 uncultured Pirellulaceae bacterium
GGCGCTAGCCGCCGGTGGGTTTACGTCTTCAGTGGCTTGCGACTGCAAATCAGGGTCGATCCCACCGGCGGCTAGCGCCGTGCCGCTCACTTTCTCCGCTGTGAATAAAGCGACTCAATCAAATCGGCAAATGCCTCTTCAATAACGGACCGCCGTAAACTCAGCTTGGCTGTCATAAAACCGGCTTCGATCGTAAAACCGTGATGCAACACCTTGAACAGTGGAACCTGTTCGTGATGAGCCAACTCGGCAAGCTGCTTATTGATCCGTTCGCGATACATCTCGACGACTTTGCGATGCCGGACAGCGTGCTTGCGGCTGAACACCCACAGCCGACGCTTCTTGATCTCTGACTTGAGCACATCCGGATCGGGCACAATCAGGGCGGCAAGGCAATTTCGCTTGTCGCCGACCACGACGGCCTGAAGGATCAGCGGATCGCGGCATAACAGTTCTTCGATATGACTGGGGAATACGTTCTTACCAGTCGCCGTGACGAGCATTTCTTTCTTGCGACCGGTGATGAACAAATGACCTTCATCATCCATGCGACCGAGGTCGCCGGTGTGTAGCCAGCCATCGCGAATCGTTTCGTTGGTCAAGTCGCCATCTCGCCAATACCCCTGCATGACGTGATCGCCCCGCGTGAGTATCTCGCCGTCGTCGGCGATCCGCACATCCACGTTGTTCAATGCGACTCCTGCCGAGCCGTCTTTTTTGACATCCATCGTCGAAAACGTAATCACGGGAGACGATTCCGTCAGGCCATAACCCTGCAGCAGTTCGACGCCTTGGGACTGGTAGTAATCCAGTGTCTGCGAGGCGAGTGCGCCGCCACCACTGAAACAGGCGCGAACGTTTCCGCCAAACGTCTTTTGGAGAATGCCCGGCTGATCGGCGACTCCCTTCTCTTCGATTTTTTGGCGAACACGCTCGAAAAAGAAGGGAACGCCGGTGATCGAATCCGGATTGAATCGCTTGCAATCGTCGATGATGGTATCGCGACTTTGCGTTAACGCCAGTTCGGCACCGCGAATCAACCACGTGTAGACGTCGCAAGTGCGGCCGAAAATGTGACTGAACGGCAAAAAATTCAGCTTGCGTTCTTTTTCCTGATCGCTGAACGTTTCGGCCAGCCCGCGAGCGTTGAAAATCAGATTCTTTTGCGACAGCATCACGCCCTTCGGTTCGCCCGTTGTTCCCGAGCTGTAAAGGATCGTCGATACGTCCGCCGGATCGACTTCGTCCGCCGTTCGCGTGGCAATCGCGCGACCATCCGTCACGTTCGCGGCAGCCGCCAACGTGGACAGATTCCCGACGCCGTGCCGGGCGAGAGCCGACTTTGTTGCGGGTCGAACTTTGTCGTAAGTGCAGATCTGAAAAGTCGCCGGGAGGTCCGCTTTGAGCCTGATCAGCTGCTGAAGTAATTCATCGCCAGAGACGATACCAAACTTCGATTCGCTGTGAACAATTTGCGCGATCGTCTGAGCCGCCGAGAGCGTGCTGTGGATCGGGATATGAATGGCACCGATCTGGCTGAGTGCGATGTCCGTCACGATCCACTCGGCTCGGTTCGCCGACCAGTGCACGACGTGATCGCCTCGGCCAACACCCCATTCACTCAGCGCTGCGGTGTATCTCGAAACGGCCTCATCCACCTCGGCCCACGTCCACGAAACCGTTTTGCCGTCCCGAACGAACAGGATTGATGTGTCGTCTGCAGCGCGACCTACCTGCTCGGAAAAGATCGCGGCGATGGTGTCTGCCTGGGCAACGTAGGACATGGGGATTCGGGAGTGGATGGTGAGTGAAAACCAGGAATGGGCTCTGGCACTTTAAACATAGGTGTTCGGTAAAAATCACGGCCTGAACTTGGCGAAGAAAACGCCAAGAACTTGCGCTCGCTGTCGGGACATTTGGTCACGACGGGCCAGGATAGCCGTCAAGCAATCAGATTTGCCCGCAAACTCCGGCTGATCATGACAACCGGAACGTGGGTTTCACGGCCCACAACCGCAGCGGGCGTTCGCCAGATGAAAAATGCCCAGGCCTCAAACCCGCGTGTTTTACGAAGAAACAGGCGTTTCGACGGGTTTTGCGGAAGGTACTTGCAATTCCACCTGGCGTCCCATAGATTCACTTTCGTGGGTTACACGCCCAATACATTTGCTATTTGAAAATTTGCGTGGGATTCTTGCCCTTTACGGAGAATCGTGGACGACGGGATGGAGTCGGTAGGCCAACGAGAGATTTAGCCACGCCACATCTATGCCCGATCCAGCCGACACTTCCCCGAAAGACCGACCGCTCATCTTTGGTGAGTTCCGTCGATCCGTTGATGAGAGGTATCGGCTATCGATTCCGTCGGAGCTGACTGATTCGCTAACTGGCGGGAATTCTGAATGCGTTCTGGTGAAGGAACGACCCGGGTCGCTCAGCCTCTGGAGCACGACGAAGTGGAAAGAACGCCTCGATAGTGCCGTGAATGTTGTCGAATCGAAATGGAAAGCCGGACGGCTGGACAGTCGACTTTACGACGTCCAAAGCCTTGGCCGATTACTTTCGACTCGGCATCGCGATGTCACTCTCGCGGGACGAGGCCGACTGGTGATCCCCGACGGGTTTCGCGAGTTCCTCGGTGTCGAAGCCGGTGGCGAGGTGCTTCTGGTCGGAGCGGCCGTCTGCGTCGAGATCTGGAAGCCGGAAAACTGGATCAATTACCTGAACGACCACATGACGGAGTTCGGCGGACTACTCGACGAACTCTCCAACTGATCCAGTCAGTTCGCATTCGATCCCGGAACGGAAACGGGAGACACGAAATCATATCCGGTTGATCCGCCATTAACCCACCGTGTGTATTCGGGAGGGAATGTAAGTCAACCATGGAGGGGCCTTCTGGCATGGAGGCCTTTGTTCGACCGGATATGATTTCGCTTCTCCAGGCTCCCGCAGTACCAATCAGCCCGGTTCGCAAAGTGCGAGCCGGGCTGATCTGCTTTGCGAGGCTTTCAATCAGCCCGTCGTGGCTACCAGCAACAAAGACCACCATTTGACGGATGCGGCTTCGCCACGAAGTGGCAAAACAAGCCAGCCTGGGGCACAGCAAAAACGAGCTTGCGAGTTTGAGCGACGCCCCAGGGATCCGGATGCCAAGATGAGTATTGGTCGAGCCAAAATGCCCAACACGTCTTCATCTTACCGAGACCGAAATTGAGGTGGCCAACCTTATTGCTTGCGATCTCGGATCATCTCAAAAATTGCAAACACAATGCTCGATCGCCCAACTTCCGGGATTCAGGAACCTGGGGCGACTCGCGACTCGCCGAGGCTCACCGCGATTGCCCCAGGCTGACTTGTCGGGGCCCTTTCAGGGCAAGCAGCGCGTTGATCTCAATTGAGCAGTATTGGTCTTTAGGCGGAAATTCCGTACTCAATTCCGGCTAAAGCCGGTACTACGAACAGTCTTGAAACAGCTTCTAAAGAAAAACAGCCAGGAGAACAAAGACCACCAGCAGCGCAATGGCAACCGACTTGGTGAGCGGTGAAACACTTGTCACGGACGACATGTAATGATCACACTCGGTGCACTGCGGCGAGTCATCATAGACAAGAGCGCCGCACTCGGGACAATTCACATAACAATCATCTGAGTCACCATCGACATCATCGTCGTCCGGATACTCGTAATCTTCGAGCTCGCCTTCTTCGAGATACGGCATCCTGACAGCTCCTACTTCTGGTGATCGGCGACTTTTTGCGATGCCACGTAGAGCATTCGCATGTTGTGAATCGCGTCAGTTAGCAACTTTTCATCTTCGAGATCGAGATTCCCGCTCGTCTTTTCGTCGAGGATCTGCAACAAGTCGATTTGGAGCTTGGCAATATCCAGGCGAATTTCCATCGGCTTGCCCGTGTTTGGATCAACCACGTGGCCCATCGCTGCCATCGCCTGCGCGGCGAGCGTGCTTACCAGCACCTCAAACGTTGCTTCGGGCAACTCGCCAACATTCACTGGCACCGTGTCGGTATCCGAATCATCGGCCCCGGCTTTCTCTCGCTCGACCTGCGATTTCCAGTCTTCGTCAACGATTATCTTCTTGTCGCCATCAGTCATGAGAATCTTCCGTTTCCTTCGAAGTCGTCTTGATACGAGGCGGTCCGACCGCCGGTGTTTCATTACTCTCATCGTCCATTCGACCGCCTCGCTGCATATATCGTTGCAACGCCGCTTCCACAAATCCGGCAAAAAGCGGATGAGCCGCCGTAGGCTTTGATTTGAATTCTGGATGATACTGAACGGCTACGAACCAGGGATGACGGTCATTTTCGACAATCTCCACGAGCGAATCGTCCGGACTGGTACCCGTACACTGCATTCCATGAGCCGCGAATTGCTGCCGGTACGCGTTGTTAAACTCGTAACGGTGACGATGCCGCTCGGAGACATCTTCTGCTCCGTAAGCCACTGCCGCTTTGCTTCCAGCCATCAGCCGGGCAGGATTCGCACCCAACCGCATGGTGCCTCCCATGTCGGTAATATTTCGCTGTTCATCAAGCAGACAAATCACCGGATGCTCAACGTCCTTGTCGAATTCTGTCGAGTGCGCCTGCTCCAGGCCAATCACATTCCGGGCGAATTCAATGACCGCACATTGCATCCCAAGACAGATGCCGAAGAATGGAACTCCGCGTTCGCGAGCCCATCGAATCGCTTCGACCTTGCCCTCGATTCCGCGTTCACCAAAACCGCCAGGAACAAGGACACCGTCGTAACCCGCCAGCAAACGCTCAGGCCCTTCCCTTTCGACTTCTTCACTATGTATCCGGCCAACGCGAATCTGCACCTGATGCTTCATCGCCGCATGGTCAATGGATTCATAAATCGATTTGTAAGCGTCGCGATGCTCGGCATACTTCCCGACAACGGCGACGCTGATCTCCTGTCGCGGATTCTTCAGGCCATGAAGCAGGTCATGCCAGTCACCAAGGTCCGGCTTGGTCGATGACGCCGACGTAAGCTCCAGCTTTTTCACAATCAACTCGTCCAGCTGATTCTCAACCAGGCTGAGCGGAACTTCGTAGATGGAGAAATCCTTGTCCTTCTGTTCGATCACGGCCTCCAGGGGCACGTTGCAGAACAACGCGATCTTCTCGCGATCCTCGCGACTGATCGAACGCTCCGTCCGGCAAACGAGAATATCCGGCTGGATACCAATCTGCCGCATCTGCCCGACCGAATGCTGAGTCGGTTTGGTTTTCAATTCGGCAGCGGCTTTGAGATACGGCACAAGCGTCAGGTGAATGAACAGGCGATTCTCTTTGCCAACCTCCTGGGCAAACTGACGGATCGCCTCCAAAAACGGCTGGCTTTCGATATCACCGACAGTCCCGCCAATCTCCGTAATCACAACATCCACCGACTCGTCATACTTCGAATCGTCGGCAAGTCGATGGATACACGCTTTGATCTCGTTGGTGATGTGCGGAATCACCTGAACGGTCTTGCCAAGAAACTCGCCTCGCCGCTCCTTCTCAATCACTGACAGGTAAATCTGCCCCGTCGTGTAGTTGGAATCACGAGTCAACGGGCTATTGGTGAATCGCTCGTAGTGGCCGAGATCCAGATCCGTCTCGCTCCCATCATCAAGCACGTACACTTCGCCATGCTGGTAAGGGCTCATCGTGCCCGGATCGACGTTGATGTACGGGTCGAATTTCTGCAGGCGGACTTTGAGGCCGCGTCGCTCGAGGAGCATGCCGACGGAAGCACTCGTCAGCCCCTTACCCAGTGAACTAACCACGCCGCCGGTTACAAAGATGTGTTTCGCCATGTTACTCGTCGCACTCGCCCGCGTTCTACTTCCATGTACGACCTGGCACCTGGCAGTGCAGGTCAGGACTTCCAACCCGAATTCTAACGACTTCCGGGAAACGCAGTGAGGGGTTAATCGCTCATTCGGCGAATACGCTGGAAAATCTACGCATCGAGTCCATGCATGGGAATGCGATCCCCCAGCTCCCACATAGACTTACGGGCACTCGATCAGAATCCCGTGCTTCGGATTTACGAAGTCCAGAACTACTTTTGGCAGACATCCAGCACAATGCGCAGGATGACACCTGCGACCATAACGAAGGCAATGACCTTCACCATTGCCGTATTTGCGGCGGGGGGAAGTTGCTCGACTTCTGTTTCGTTCAAGAGTTGCTTCACGGCATTTGCGATTTCTTTCGATGGCTTGTGAAGCTCTCTCAAATCAACTTTGCACACGGTCTCATCGTGCAGCGTCAGGCAAAGTTCGGCCATGAGTTCGTTGCCTTTGTGCTGCCTGCGGTTGAACTGGAACGCCGCGACATCGGCGAGATTGATATGAGTTCCGGTTCGATGGTCTTGTAGGGAATTCTCAGTCAGCGTTAGCTTTGGAGATTTTTCCTGAAAGTGCCGGTAGCGCTTCAGTGCGCTCTGAAGAAGTCGACAAATTCCCGCCAGGCATGCGAATACGATCAGGCCGCCCATGACCATGTAAGCCGGCAGCCGCGGCCCGACAGTAAGCTGATGGATTGCGGATACCGCAAACGCGCAGCAGACAAAAACGCCAAGGGCGTAGCCCACGATTTCGTTAAACGGAAAAGCTCCGTTCCGAAATTCGATCTTGTTGATGGCTGGATCGGCAGATCGACTTTCCGGAGCAGGCGTCGAAACCAGTTTTCGCGGTTCTGATAATGTGTTTTGCATACCAAAACGTAGGTCGCCAGCTCGAAAGTCAAACGTAACCGTTCACGGATATTGACGTTTCTTCAGGTTCGAGAAGGTCAGGCACTTCTCAGGGTGATAAGGAAACCGTCATTGCCCGCATAAGCGCCAAAACGGTTAAGGGTCGTTCGATCCATTAGTGTCGAAGCTCCGTTCATGACGACTCAATTGACGGCCTATGGCGTCTATGGCGTCTATGGCCGTCTTCCCCGCGAACGCGGGGACCCACTCGAAGCGTGTTAACGCTCAATGTCTTCCCCTGCATCAAAAAGCCAATCCGATTCAATGGATTCCCGCCTGCGCGGGAAAGACGGAGGAAGATCAGGCAGTAATTTCTCGAACGATCCTAATCGGTTAATCGGTCAATTGGTTAATCGGTCAATTGGCTGATCGCTTAATTGACCTAACCGGCTTTTCGATGATCGATATTAGACTGCTCGCGCAGGACGAACGCCGCATAGTCTTCGACCGTATCGATCCCGCCACAGGCGTGATCCACCGCGTCCACCGCGATCGAATAGCCAGCTTCGAGTACCCGCAATTGCTCCAGCCGTTCAAGCTCCTCCAGCCGCGACGGCGGCAGCGAAGCCAACGTCAGCAGAAATTCGCGACGATAGGCGTACAGTCCGATGTGCTGCAGTGCACCGGCGGCGACACAGGTCGCGCGATCTTCGCCGCCAATTCCGGTGGCAGATTCGCCTCTATCTTCGCCAACGCCTACGCTTGTTGACTCTCGCACAAACGGAATGGGACTGCGACTGAAATACAAGGCCTTCCCCGCCTCGCTGACGACGACTTTGACACAAGCCGAATCGTACCACTGCGTATCGCTGCGTATCGGCGCCGCCAAAGTCGACATGACGGTATCACGATTTGTTCGCAGTCTCGAAATCGCCAAGTCAATATGTTCCGGATTCAATTCTGGTTCGTCACCCTGAACGTTCGCAATGATATCGAACTCATCCAGCTCCTCGGCGACTTGCGCGACGCGGTCCGTGCCACTATTCGCGCCGGGATCGGTCATTACGGCTTCGCCATCGAACGAGTCGACCTCTTCAAGAATGCGCTCGTGGTCCGTCGCAATGATGACTCGACTGGCCAACTTCGACTGGATCGCCCGCTCGTACGTATGCTGCAAAACCGACTTGCCAGTTTCACGAAGGAGAAGCTTCTCTGCCAGTCGAGTCGAACTGAGTCGCGCAGGAATCACAATGACGGCCGGTTGATCAACTTGATTCATGGCATCGCTCCTTCTTTGCGAATTTCCTTCCTGGCGAATTTAACCAGGTTCGCTCACACTCGTTCACGGGCATCGCGCCCGGCGTGCAAACGAACGTAACCGTTCACGCCGGCAAGGGTCTGGCTCAATTTTCGGCGGCGACTTATTTCGGCTTTGTGGACAAACGCCGAACCTGTGTGCCTGACCGTCTCGAACCTGAGCGAACGTCAATATCTGTGGACGGTTACAAACGAAGCTTCCTCTCCGCTCTCTTTCCACAACTTAGCCCGAAGTCTGACTCTGGGGGAATGCCGTTTTCCACAGGGCGACAAGAGGGCGATTTTCCGCGGCTTGCAGTGTCTGGCGGCTGAATTGATTATGGGAATCCGGCGTCCAGGCGTGTCAACGCAACGCCATTTGCTGCTGCCAAAACGGGCTCTAACCGTCTTTTTCAGAACACGCTATTTGGTGGGTAGGCGCTTTCCACACCAGAATTACACTCAATCGGCAAAGTCTACGGTTTGTGGTGATTGTTTCGACGCGGCAAGAACCTCTAAAGCGGTCGAGATTCCGCAAACCAGGGATGCAAGCAATCCGCGCGGATGCGTAAAAAGCAGATCAATAAATTCCTGAGCACGCATCAGGGAATTCGATCATTTTTTTTGGGCGCGGCTAAAGTTGGTCAGGCACATTGCCGGGCAGACGAATTCGGAACTGAACGAACGGGGGAGACAACTATGCGATCCATGAAACAGAAGATGCTCATTCTGGGCAGCCTTGCACTTACGATCATCGCTTGCGACTTCGCAGCGGCTCAACGCGCCATGGTAGGCCCCTTCGCGGGTGCTGCGAGATACGAAAGCATGCCAATGCTCGCGCGGCCCAATCGACTGGGGCACGTCTACGGCAACACGGTTCGCCGCCGGTACGATCGGCAAATGAGCTACTCGGCGGCTCCCGTTCGACAAACCAGTTACACCGCCGCTCCAGTCAGGCAACCGACGAACTATGGCGTTAGCACCTACAGCAGCGCTACCCCGCACACCACGAACTACGCGCCTTATTACGCACCGGTGAGCACCACGAACCAGACGATTGTTGCGCCGAATAATTTCGCTGCACCGACTGATTTCGCCGCACCACTTCAGGCCGTTGCACCTATCCAGACAGTTGCTCCAGTCCGGTCCGCTCCAATGACAACGTGGAGCCCCTCAACCGGCGCTGTGCAATCAACGAATTTCAAATAGCAACACCCACCCCGGCGACTGCCGGTTGGGAAAAGTTTGCAAGCTATCATGGCGATCGGTAAATCTGGTCGCCATTTTTTCGGATGATAGCACTAGCATCAAAATCTGTTCCGAATGGCGACTTTCATCGGCTCGCCAAAACCCTGCAAAAGTCGCCACATTCCCAGGTCGATAAAACCATATCCCAAGTGTCCGGGAATGACTCTCTTCTGAATTCACCCCAGAGCAGGTCACGACAAACGGGTTTCGCCCTTTTCGTCAACAAGTGATATCATCGGATCGGTGGGGCTGCCCCAATAAACGCACAACCAGAGATTAAATATGTGTGGAATCGTCGGTTACGTCGGAACCCAAAACGCCACTGATTTCCTGCTCGAAGGACTCCGTCGCCTGGAGTATCGCGGCTATGACAGCGCTGGCATCGTCACGCTTCCGAATGAAGGCCAAGTCGAAATAACGAAGACCGTTGGCCGCATTGAATCGCTGTCCGAGAAACTCGCCCAGAATCCAATGTCCGGTTCGATCGGAATTGGCCACACTCGATGGGCAACGCATGGCCCGCCGACAGAAGAAAATGCCCACCCGCACTTTGGTGGCGACGGCGGCGTGTTGGCTCTGGCGCACAATGGCGTGATCGAGAACTACGCCGAACTTAAAGATTCGCTGATCGAAAAAGGCTACAAATTTCTCTCAGACACAGATAGCGAAGTTGTCGCCCATCTAATCGACTTTTACCTGAACGAAGCCGAGGCGGACGGTGCGGCTCCAGAGGATGACCCGTACGCGAATCTGCTCGCCGCTGTTCAAAAGACCCTACCGCGACTTCGTGGTACTTACGGCCTGGTCATTCTCTTCCGCGAACACCCGCACGTCATGATCGCCGCGCGACGGGGAAGCCCACTCGTGATCGGGATTGGAAACGGCGAACACTTTGTCGCCAGTGATGGATCTCCGCTCGCCGGCTATACCGACAAGATCGTCTATCTCGCGGACCATCAACTTGCCATCGTCACCGCGGATTCCCTCCGCGTGTTACATCGCGACGAAGGGCAAGTCAGACATAACGTCCAGGTTCTGGAAGTTGAAGAGACAGACCTGTCGCTCAAGGGCTACGCCCACTACATGCTCAAGGAGATCTTTGAGCAACCAAAAACGCTGGCCGACACGATGCGTGGACGCCTGTCCGAAGATAACGCGACGGCAATTTTTGGGGGTCTCAACCTTTCGGCTCAACAGTTACGGCAGGTCCAGCGAGTTATCCTCACGGCGTGCGGTACCAGTTGGCATGCGGCGCTCGTTGGCGAGTACATGATTGAAGAGATGTCGCGGATGCCGGTCGAAGTCGAATACGCCAGCGAACTTCGTTATCGAAATCCACCGGTCGATCACAAGTCGATTCTTTTTGCGATCACACAAAGTGGTGAAACCGCAGACACGCTCGCAGCACTTCGCGAACTCAAGCGAAAGGGACATCCTACGCTTGCCATCTGCAACGTGGTCGGAAGTACGATCGCCCAAGAGGCCGACGGTGGTATCTACCTGCACGCCGGTCAGGAAATTGGTGTCGCTTCCACCAAGGCGTATACATCGCAGATGCTGGTTCTGACCATGCTCGCGCTTTACTTCGGTCGACTGCGGCACCTCAGCTACGAACAGGGTCGCAAGATTATCGACGCGCTCCATCGACTGCCCGATCATGTCGAGAAAGCGCTCGAGACCAATGACGAAGTCCGCAGGATTGCCGGCAAGTACTGCCACGAAAACAATTTCCTCTACCTTGGCCGTCAGTACAATTTCCCAACGGCACTCGAGGGTGCGCTCAAGCTGAAAGAGATCAGCTACATCCACGCCGAGGGCTACCCGGCGGCCGAAATGAAGCATGGCCCGATCGCTCTCGTGGACAAAAATACGCCGAGCGTGTTCATCGTGACCAAGGACTTTGTTTACGACAAAGTCATGGCCAATGTCGAAGAGGTGAAGGCTCGTGGCGGACCAATCATTGCCGTAGTTGCGGAAGGTGACACGCAAGTCGCCAAGATCGCGGACGACGTGATTGTGGTTCCCGACGTGGAACCATTCGTGCAACCATTCGCCAACATCATTCCGCTTCAGCTATTGTCGTACCATATCGCTGTGCTCCGCGGATGTGATGTCGACAAGCCACGAAATCTGGCCAAGAGCGTGACCGTCGAGTAATCGATAGTAGCACGGCTGTCCCCAGCCGTTTGCGCGTAATGTAGAACGGCTGTCCCAGCCGTTTGCCGTTCACGGACTCCCAAAAGGTTTCACGGCGTTCAGCTGGTGACGCGGCAGATCGTTCACGGCTCGGCCGGAGCCTCGCCTTGGGGTGTTTCAAGTTGGTCTTGCCAATAGTTTTGAGTTGTTCCAGAACGATGCGAACTGTTGCAGATACATCGACGCGTTTGGCCGCTCCTCCCCGTCGCTTAGGCTCCGACCCTCCTCACGCGACGCGTGGTATGCCCTGCTCATTCTTCGCATGACACCACTGCGTCGGAGGAGGGTTGCTTTGGGCGGGCGG
>CALHZT010000302.1 GCA_938040995.1 uncultured Pirellulaceae bacterium
AGACGACCGCGCCCGTTTCTGCGAGAATCGCTCCGCCGTTGCCGCCCTGCGCTGTATTCCCGTCGGCTGCCGTGGCGCCTCCGAGCATGCTGCCGTTCTGTACGATTATCTGGGCGTTTGTATCGGCAGAGATACCACCGCCACTCACGGCCGAGTTGTCGCTGACGGTGGTATTGTTGATCGTGACGACAGCATCGGATCGTCCGCGGATGGCTCCGCCATTGCCGATGCTCGATGAGTTGCCGGTCAAGGTGCTGTCGTTGATGGTCAACTGGGAACCACTGATTGCGACAATGCCTCCGCCATGATTGTGCGACATGTTGCCACTGACAGTACTTTCATTGATGGTCACCACTGCGGAACCTTGAGCCCAAATGCCGCCACCAAAACCTGCCGTGGCTGAATTGCCTTCGCCGGCACCGCTGCCACCGATCGTGCTGGAGTTTTCAATAACGAGCGTTCCACCAATAATTAAAATGCCGCCACCACCGGCATTCACCGTGTTTCCGCTGACCGAGCTGTTGTTGATCGTGATGGCCGTGTTGTCTTCCCCAAAAATTGCTCCGCCATAGTTGGTGGCCGTGTTGGCGTCGCTGGCCGTATCGCCACCCAGCGTGCTTCCCTGTTGAACAGTCAGTGATCCACCAGACATCGCAATCGCGCCGCCGAGTTCTGCCGTGTTTCCGCTGATGGAACTGTTGCTGATCGTGACGGCGCCCGTGCCGCGAATGGCTCCGCCCCGCGTGGCGGCTTCGTTGTTAAGAAATTCCGAGTCGGTAATAGTGACTGGCCCCGCAGCGTTGATGGCTCCCCCACGCAGCCCTTTGTTGTCCTCAAACGAACTGTTCGTGATCGTAATGGATGTCTGGGAGCTGCCCGACTGAATCGCCCCGCCGTAAAGGGAAAAGCTGCCGCCACCAGTCAGCGAAAGGTTCGACAATGTAAATTGCTGCGTGCCACCGAACAGATCAAAGATCCGGTCGGTGTCCGTGTTTCCCACGATGTTCGTCTTGCCACCCGGTAGCACGTTCCCGGTGATTTCGAGCGGGCTCGTAATGCCAAGCTGCTGGGTCAACTGAATCTCATCAATGCCCGCGGCAAACGTAATCTCGTCAATCCCCGGATTCGCGTTGGCCTGCTCAACCGCCTCGCGAAGCGTCTGATTCCCTGTCGAGAAGTCTCCGTCGGAAACATCGCCCACGGCGTCAACCATAAAGGTTGTCAACAATTGCCGGTCTTCGAGCGGCTGGAAGCCGGTGAGGCATTTGCGGCGAGATTGCGACTGGCGATTTTTCTGTGAGCGACGACGTTTCATCGAAGGTCCCCTGATAGGTGAGCGATTCTTGAGGCAACGGGTAAATCAGCCGAACTTCATGTCCGCTACTATCAAGAACCAGACCGCGTTACTGGAAAATTCCAAACAATCGCAAACCCTTTGAAAACAGGACGTTAAGGCACCATGGCAGTCACCGACGGCACCCGAAGGCGAGCCGGCTGCGTCAGCTGCCGGGTGCTCAGGGCGGCACAGATCTCAATGCCGGATTGTTGGCGGCAATGGTCAGGCAGCGTGCACCTTTCAGGCCCAATCAGCCAGCGGACCATGACAATAAGCGCCGCGCGGTGCCGATCGCATTGGGCCAAAGCATTCCAACCGTGGGCTCGACGTAGAGATCAAGCAGCCACACACCCGGCAGCTCACGCAGCCGGCTCGCCGCGGTGTTTGTTATTTACAAATGCCGGGGTGTGGGCTTGCACAAATAGTATCCATTCGTACACTACCCGCATGAACATTGATCGTAACTGGTTCATCACCGTCACTACTTACGGCAGTCGGTTGCCGGGCGATAAACGTGGATTTGTGGGCTACCATCGTCCGCAGGTTGACGTCAAATCGACAAAACGAATTATTCACAATGTCGTGGGCACCGATCATGACGCGGATGTTCCAGCACTGCGCCGCTATGCTGCGGATGCGATGCTCGGCAAACCAACGCTCTTGCTACTCGACCAAGCTGTTGCATTGCTCGAGCAGTTTCAAGAAACGTGTGACTATCGTGGTTGGCGACTATGGGCGACTTCGATCATGGCGAATCATTTCCATGTTGTTGTCGGAGTCGTCGGTGATCCATCTCCAAGCGATATTCTTCGTGACTTAAAAAGCTACGGCAGCCGCCGGTTAAATCGCGACTGGACTCGTCCTGCGAATGGCAGTTGGTGGACGGACCGCGGTTCGAAGCGAAAACTGGCGACTGAAGAATCGCTGTTATCAGCCGTTACCTACACCATCGAGCAGGAATTCCCACTCGTCGTCTGGTCGCATTGCATCCCGGAATTAAATCTGCCCGGTGGCCTGATCCACAACGCCTGCGAACAGTAGGCGAGCCGATAACAACCAGGAGCACCCGGAGGCGAGCCGGCTGCGTCAGCTGCCAGGTGCAATGCGGTATGAAACGGAGACCGGGCTGTGAATCGCTTTCTCGTGTCGATTGCGACGGCCCAGGGCATTCGATCCGTAACGCTGAGTCGACGATTTAGATAACACACACCCGGCAGCTCACGCAGCCGGCTCGCCGGGTGTTCGTTGGTAGGCCCTTAGGTATCTGCTTGCGGCACCCGGAGGCGAGCCGGCTGCGTAAGCTGCCGGGTGCAATGCGGAATGAATCGCATTGTCAGATTCATGGCGGGAATGTTCAGGAAGCGTACACCTATCATGTCCATACCACCTGACGGATCATGCCAATGGATCCCGCATGTTGCCGATGGCAGTGTGCGAGGGCGTTCCAACCACGGCCTCGATGCAGAGATTTTCCTTGCCACACACCCGGCAGCTCACGCAGCCGGCTCGCCGGGTGTTTGGCCTTGGTGAGTCGCGGCGGGTACCCCGCCAGGGTTCCAATCGCTAGACAATCGCACTCGAGTCAACGAATCGAATCTCATTGAAACCGACTCGATCACCGCCAGCGCTGCTTTCGAAGTGATTGTCCGTGATCGTCATGCGAACGTAATCCGCTTCGAATTCTCCGCCCAAGTCGATCACTGTGACAAAGTTGTCAGCAGATACAATCGACTTTTCCAGTGAAACTGAACTGCTATAAGTGGCTCCACCATCCGTTGAAAACTCAAGCGTGAAACTCTTCACGTCATTGCCAGCTGCGTCCGAGTAGCCCCAAATTGCGACTTTGTCGAACGATTTGTCGAGGCCAAAGTTGCTGAGATCCAGCTCAACAACCGGGTTCGTCGTGCCGTTGGCAAAGTAGTCACTTCCGGTGCCTCCATTGGGAGCATTGGTGACCCACGCATTCCCTAATCCTCCATCCGACGTGCTGGTAAGGTAGTTGCCCACCGTAAAGCTGTCAGAGAAAAGATCCGCGGCGGAAAAGCCAGCGAGCGTATCCGTTGCCGTCGCGGCGACTGGTTCATGCAAGTCGATAAAGAGGTTAAGCAACGCCTGGGTTGCGACTGCGACATTCGAGGTATCGCCTTCGATCAACGTGTACCAGAATTCAACGCCGTTGATCTGTCCCGCGAGCGGGTCGCTGGTGTCATTAATCCCATCGGGTGTCCCGAGGTAGTTGTAACCAGGACCGGTATTGTGATAGTTGAACAGATAACCGGCTGCGTCATGTACCGCACCGTGGATGCTTAGTGGCGAATCACCAAGGTTGACTGAAAAATTGCCCGGGCCGGTCAGTCCGCCGGTCGGGTTTAGCAAGGCTCCAAACACCGGGTCCAGCCCCAACACGTCTCCGGCGATCTTGCCGTATCGAAGCTGAACGTTGCTCCCCATAAAGTCGATGCTGATTCCAAGGTCAGGCACAGGGTCCTGCTGGTTTTGCTGTCCGATCTGGTCTCGCTCGGCTTTCAGCTGAAGGAATCCGTTGTACTGTGCCTGAACGCTCGCCAGTGACAAGCCACGAGCCGTGGCGACATCGCCGAGCGCAGTGGCAACATCGGCTGCTGATGGATTGTCTTCGGCAAGAATATCCATGGCGTCCGCCAACAGATCGGTATCGGCACCCTGGATCGTTATTCCATTCAAAACACCGCTGGCGATCGTTTGGTAATTTTCGAAGCTGAAGACTTCGCTCGCGGCGACCGGCGTAGGCAGGAGATTGCTTGACAGGTCGTTGGTGACCTCAATGCTCCTCAAGCGCGAGCCTGAAAAAGTCGAAGCCACCGTCAGTAGATTGGCTGGGCTCATGGTGTCGGTGCCGGAAGCGCCATTGATGTTGGCTCCAGCGAGAATGATTGCCGCATCATCAGGCCTGAAATCAACGTCGCTAACAGAGACTGGTTGACCGGCGGATTCGTCCGAGAACGATACGAGATCGTTCCCGCCGCCAAGGTTCAGATTGAATCGATTCGTTCGGCCTGACTGAACCGAGTTAAAGAAACCGTCCAGGTTGACTCGGCCGTCTTGTTGAGCCTGAGTCATCATCCCTACATCGAACGAAAACTGATCGTTTCCACCGCGTAGCGACACGTTCGTTGTGGCATTGCGAATTTGATGAGTCGC
>CALHZT010000303.1 GCA_938040995.1 uncultured Pirellulaceae bacterium
TTCTTTCTGTGTCTCGCGACTTCGATGCAAAAAACCTGCCACGACCGGTAAAGGTGATCTGTATTGTTGAACCAATAAATGAGATGATAACGACACTGTTGCGCTCCTTCGCTATTGGACGTGTTGTCAAAATATCTAATACGAAGTTGCGCAACAGTTCTCAAATATCAATCTCTAATTTAGCGATCAAATAGCAACATTTTTGACAGGCCAGCCTCGCCCTCCCGTCGACCGCGGAATCGCTAACAGATCAGCAGGCGCAACGTTATCCAAAAGGTCGCGTCTGCCCCCAAAACTAACTGCGAACAAACGCTTTCTCGTCACCGATCGACTGTTGGTGCGGAACGTGGATTGGTGGTGGCTTGCTTGAGATGGCGCAGCAAAATATTCAATGCGGGATCGACCATCGCGCCATGTCCATGCCCCTGTAGCTCGTAAAGCTCCGTTGATTCGTGACCGACGACTTTCATCATCCGCATCAGATAGGCATTCTCTTCGTAACGTCCAAGCATTTCCTGATCGCGATCGCCCGTGATTAAGACGAGCGGCGGTGCATCTTTGCGAACATGAAACAGCGGAGCCAGGTCGTCTATAATCGGCTGCTTCCCGTCGATCCCGCGTTCCTTGCGGACCGTGAAGTGGGTAATCGTGTGACCGCTAAACGGAATCAAGCCGGCAAGTTCGTTCGCATCAACGCCATGCTTTGCCAGCCACCGCTTATCGAGCCCGACCATGCTCGTCAGGTATCCGCCCGCAGAATGCCCGGAAACGAAAACCTGGTCTGGATCGCCGCCATAGTCAGCAATGTTTTTCACCACCCACGCAACGGCGGCTGCTGCGTCCTCAATATAGACGGGAGCTTTGATGCGCGGGTACAGCCGATAATTCGGTGACGCGACGGCGATCCCCTGCTCTTTCAGCTTCTCGGGAATCGACTTTTTTCCGCCCGTCAGACCGCCGCCATGAAACCAGACCACTGTGGCGCAAGTCGCCGGTTTCCCATTCTGCTCGCTGCCGGGCTTGTTGACCGTCGGATAGTAAAAATCCAGTTTACAACGTTCTTTCGCGTACTCGTCGTCGCTATCTCGATACGAAAGGTCGCGGGCGAGTTCGTAGCGAACCGAAGCCTGCCCTGAAGCCTGCCCTTCGACTGTTCGGGAAAGGAACGAGCATACGCAACAGAGAAGCGTCAGCGCAACAAGGCGTTTCATTTTCGGCTTTCGTGGCTGAATCTTCGGCACTCAATTCGCGAGCTTCTGCTCGCGAAGTTCGAATGCCGATTGAATCTTCTGCAGATGCCCGTCCGCAATGCTCCACGTCATCGCACGTGCCGTTTCGCGGATTTGATCGGCACGCTTGGCTCCACAGAGTGCCGTCGTAATTCCCGGCTGGTTGATCGTCCAGTTTACAACGATTTCCGCAACCGAGTGACCACTTTCGCGACTGATCTCGCGAAGGACATCTACAAAATCCTGATTCAGTTCCCACTGTTTCCCCTGGAACACCTCATAGTTTTTGCGAGAATCCTTTTCGGCAAACTGATGATCCCGCTTCAGCTTGCCAGCGAGTAGTCCCTTCATGAGCGGCCAGTACGTGACAACACTTACGGAGTGCTCCTTGCACCATGGAATAATGTCAGATTCGATGCCACGCTGAAGAATGTTGTACGGTGGCTGGCAAGCCACAATGGGACACTCCGCAGTGAACGCGTCCAGCTGCGAAACATCCACATTCGAAACGCCAATCGTCCGCGCGAGCCCCGACTCGAGCAACTCCCGACAACCGCCGGCCGATTCGGCGATTGGGACGTTGGGGTCCGGCGCATGAAGGTAGAAGAGATCTACATAGTCGGTTCGCAACCTCTCAAGCGACTGCTCCAACTCGCTGCGAAGGACTGCCGGCCGCGCATCGTTGACTCGCTTGCCGTCGGCGTCCCAGTGGATGCCCCCTTTTGTTGCGACAACTAGATCTGATCTCTCGCATTCCGGAAGAAATTTCGCAATGACCGCGTCGCTTTCGCCTGCCGCACCATAAGCGAACGCCGTATCCAGAAAGTTGATCCCGGCATCAAACGCGGCTCGGATAGTATCCAGGCTGTCGCTTGAATTGGCACCAATCGTTGTCATGCCGGCCATCGGCCAACAACCAAGTCCGACAGAAGAAACTTCGATCGCGCTGTTACCAAGCCGACGGCGTTGACGTGCAATCGACATGCGTGTTGCCCAAAACGATCGATTTAGTGACGAAAGGACTCGTGGCCTCGTCCACTACCTGAAAAGATTACCTGCAAACGACTAGCGAGGCACGCCGTAACCGGGGGGTAGCCCCGACGACTGCGGCACGGCAGCCTGAGGACGTGGGGCAGCCAGCGGAGCCTGAACTCGTCCCGGCTGAACCAGGGGAGTTCGCCCACCATTGGTCCCCGGACCAATGGGAGTCGCAACGCCGCCGCTCACAACGCCACCACTGCTGACGGCACCATTCAGAAATGGCTGCGCCGCACCTGGCAAACTTGTGGAGAGGACAGGCCGGGTACCACGCTGATACAACGTATTCCCCTGAAATTGTCCTGGCAAAATTCCGGCTGGCTGAGGCTGTCCGACTTGCAGATTCGACGGCAAACTGGACGACAATCCCGTGGCTCCGGAGTATGGCTTAAAACCAACGATCCCCGGTGCACCCAAAATCCCGTTGGGAATGGCAGAAGAAATTCCGGTCGAGCGAGCACCTGATGTGATACCAGGGTTCGCCGATGAAAGCGCCGACGGAGCGGACGGCAATCCAGTCGTTGGGGCACCAGCAATTGGTCCGGGGGCTGCACTCAACCCGGTGGCTCCGGGAGGCAGTGAAGTCGAAATTGCCGGTGGAAAATATGCCGGCGCTTCGGGCTGAGCTTCGAAATCCTGCTCTCTCGCAGCTTCCCTACGGTCACGATTTCGTTCAGCAAGCCGATTCGCGGCCGGGCCCGGACTGTTCTTCGAAACCCAATCATCGATCGCAGAGCGAGAGCGTCTTGAATCGCCGGCTGCTGCCGACGGTTGGGAACGAGTCGTGGAGAGCGAATCGAGATTGCTGCGAAACTCCGCTCCGGGAGCTTCGGGACCACGCGGGGCCTGGGGCGTACGCTCAACAACGGCTTCGCGTTGCGGATTGACCGCGCTCATCCCGGCTCCGAATGAATCTTTCTTTTCCGATGGAACCTCGGCCGTCACATCCTCGCGCCGCCAGTCTTTCAGCTTGTTGGCGGCTTTATTTCGGCTGGTGGTCAGTGAATCTGCCGTCGAAGTTGTCGGCGACTTTCGCTCGCGGGAAGGATTGGCGGCAAAGGTCGAAGCGTTGGTATTCTCTTTGACATCTTTTTCGCTACGGCCCCACGGGTCGGTAGAACTTTCATCGTCATCCGACTGGGCAATTTTGCTTTCGCGCTCTTCCACCTCGCCTTTGTCGATGTCCTCGTTGTTGGTTTTTTTCCGAATCAGCAAAGAAGGGTCCATGGGCTCGCGAAAATTCGAAGGGTCGAACGCGTAGGCTGTCTGGTGACTGGGATCGAGTTGTTTTGCCTGAACTCCGTCGGCGTCGGCGAGTGCCTCTTGGCCGCTGCGGGCATAAGCCATCTGCCGCAAGTAGTATCCTTCGGGATCCCTCGGATTGATTCGAATGATTCGCGTGAAATCGCTGATTGCATCCCGATATCGAGCCAGCGCAACATTCGACTGGCCTCGCCACGTGAGTAAGTCCACATCTTCCGGATATTGCTTAAGCAGGGGCCCGGCTGTGGCGAGCACCGTTCGCCACTCGCCTTTTCGATAGGCGTTAGCCGCCTGCTGCCGCGGGCTCGGGACAGAATTGTCAGCGCATCCGCCAACGATCCCTGCCAACAAAGCCGCACATAAAGTCCATTTCATCCATCCAGGGAAGCTGGGTGATTTGCCTGACAGATAATGATTCATGGGGTCTCCATTACGACTTGAGCGCCCGTAGAGGACGGCCTCTTCTCATTTGAAAATCGGCCACACCAGGCTTTACGGATAAATGATACTCAAGTTCTCGGCATCAGAGAAGAATTCTGCGTTGGATCACAGTTGCTGGGGAAGACAGCCAACCATGATGGAACATGCAAAATCAGCCGAAAAAGCCAATTATCGCGGTGCCGCTAGCAGCGACAGGCGGATCACGCGACGGACAGCTGCCATTGAACGCGAAGAGCCGCCGAAAAACGGCGGCTCTACGCTCTGGATGAAACGAGCCAAGATCAAATGATCTGCTCGATCGAGAGTGACCCCTACGGGACTCGAACCCGTGTTGCCGGCGTGAAAGGCCGGAGTCCTAGACCGCTAGACGAAGGGGCCGAATAGGAGTTTGTAAGAGTGTGATCGACGATCGTCAACCCAAAGTTGACAGGAAGTGGAGAATCACCCGTCACAAAATTGACGGAGAGACGGGCCGGCTAGCCGCAGCCCCGGATTGCGATCGCAAAAACCGGCCAATTCACCGTTGGAAACTGCAAGATGCCAAGGTCAGACTTCTTTTGTCTGCTCTTTGGAATCGTCGGTCAATTTCGCTTCGTTTCTACGTATTGCATCGAAAACTTCACGCCGATGAACTGGCACTTCCTTAGGCGCTTCCACACCCAGCCTTACCTTATCCCCGCGGATCTCTACAACGACGATCGTGATGTCGTCGTTAATAACAATGCTTTCGTTTTTCTTTCTCGAAAGTACCAACATGGTCCATTCCTTTGTTCTAATTCGCCCTGCCTTAATGGCAGAGACCGACGAGCGTCAGCTGTTTGGGCCAGGTGGGAAATGCATCCAGATGCCCGGTAGAGACTCGGCGTCTCATGAAAAGTTCACAGCTTCCTCTAAAACCACTCTAAGTACAGATAATACGTAGTCAAGAAAACGAAGCCCTCTAAATGCCCAAATAATGGCCGACAATGGTCTTCCAACCCCCATATCAGAGGGTTTGACGGCGACATCAAGGGAAAAGCAGAAAGCTTAAAAACGGCAGAAAATGGCAAAAAGGCCCGCAGTCGCGAGGTTGCGTGCCGTATTTTTCGCGACTGCGAGCCACCAAACCTAGTGAGCGAAAGACCCCATTATGGGGGTTTTCTATACAGGGAGCAAGAGGTGTTCATCGTTCGAATGAACTCGTCACTTAGTGAAAATAGGTAGCTTGGCAAACAAATGAAGATTGTGCCACCGAGCAGAGATTTCAACAGAGCACGAACGTCGGGGCGCCCAAATTCAAAATTCGAATAAGTCGATTGGGCAGGTTGAAACCCCGTTTCATGCGTGGCAAGTCGGTCGTCGATTCTGTTTCGCAATGCGGCTTCGGTTGCAGCGAAATTCCACCTGCCTATAATCCCGCTTAGCGTCCTGATGGAGATACAAGTCAGGGCAAGGTTTGCGATTTCTCGCCACGTTTCCAATCCGCTTGTTTGCGGCCAAGGTCCAAGATGTTTGAATGGTTTCGGAATGTTTACGTAGCCGTAGGGACAGTAGCTCAAGGGCTCGTCGTTACACTGCGTTACTGGTTATCGACATACTTTGCAAATCGGGGAACATTCACCGAGAAGTTCGAGTACCCTGAAAAGCCAGTCCCAGTCGCGGCGCGATATCGTGGCTTTCACCGATTCGACCTGACGACATGCATCGCCTGCGATCAGTGTGCGAAAGCCTGCCCGGTCGATTGCATCTACATCGGCAAGGAAAAAGTCGAAGGTGGCAAGGGCTTTAAGGTAACCGGCTATACCATTGATTACTCGAAGTGCATGTTTTGTGCACTGTGCGTCGAACCTTGTCCGGTAGATTGCATCTTCATGGGAGCCACCCATGACTTGAGCTGTTACAGCCGTGATGGTTGCATCGTCGATTTTTCTCGATTGCCTGTCGATGTTGCGTGGGGACGGGCTACACTGAATCCTACGGCTGTTGCCCAATCGAAAGTCATTCCGGAACCGGTTCACGCCGGCCCGAACTCCTGACGACAACGACAGGGCACACTACTGCCGTCAATTTCGTAGCGTCGCGGCGCCCGCACGGCGACTGTCATTTGCCTGACACCGATGATTGAGTAACAACATGAGCGACTCTTCTCCAGTTTTCACGGTGGAAGAAGCCAACAAGCGGCTTCCTCTTGTTAGCGTAATTGTTAACGACTTGTCGGAACTTTCGCGAAAGGTGGCGGAGCGACGCAACCGAATTGAACAACTGGCAAGCCCTACGACCAGGAAAGAAAACGATCCATACGCGGAAGAGCGACAGCAGATACTCGAAGAACTCGAAAACGATGTAAAGTACCTGGGTCGATACGAGACCGAACTCGATCAGCTTGGCGTTTGGTGTCGCGATCACGTGGACGGCGTCGTCATCTTTCCGTCGGAAATTGACGGCACCAAGATCCACCTCAGTTGGAAGCTTGGCGAGCCGGAAATTCTCTTCTGGCACGGCGTTGATGAAGGCTTTAACGACCGACGCCCGCTGCCGGTATCTGTCGAGTAGGCCTGGCAAGGTTGCCAGGATTTTGAATGCCTTTCTCTGGCGTTCGCAGCCAACGGATTGAAAGGCAACAAGCCATGTTCGGCCTCTTTGGATCCCGACCTCCACTCGCGCCGTTTGAGAAGGCATGGACGGAGCACCGGATGAACTGGCTCGCCAGCCACTTCGGAGCCGACCGACTGCTGGAAACGCCAACTCTTCCACCCGATTATCCGGGTATCCCGACGGTCTCGAATTTTGACGAAGCGAACGAGCTTCTCAAGTTTCTGCAAACGTGGATGAAGATCGAGGAGTGCAAGCTCAGGCTGCAACTCTATTCGAGTGTTGTGTCTCCCGATTCAATTGAAGGCCCTGACGATCCAAAGGATGCCTCGGTCGTCGAAATCCAGGAAGACGACTTCGCGCATCGCGATACACTCGTTGCCGCCATGGCCCGAGGACTCTCCAAGGCAGCGATCCATGAACACGGCCTGACGGAGCAGCTCGTCGGTGACAACAACTGGACAACCGAGCTGTTGCCGGCTTACCTCGGACTTGGTGCCTTCGCCGCCAACGCAACGATCGAAGACACTGCCGTCTCTGATGGGACCTCGCATAGTTGGAGCATGTCCAGGCGGGGCGTTTTGCCTTCACGAATATTCGGATATGCGATGGCGCTGCGCACCTTCGTCAAAGGAGACGACGATTATCCATGGTCGATACATTTGCGTCAGGATGCAGCGGTCGCGTTTGAAAAGGGAATGAAGTACCTGACAAAAACGGGTGACACCACTTTCAATCGGGACCGGATTGGAAAACTACCCGAGACCGACACGCTAATTGAGGATCTTGAAAACGGGTCGGCTTCGCGACAGGTCAACGCACTTTGGGATCTCTTCCGGCAAGTCGATGCGAAAGTATTCAAACCGGACAACGACCTTTGCCAGCTCGTCCTGTCTCGCGTGAACCATCGCGAAGCTGACGTACGATCCGCTGCGGTCAGATCGCTGCCAGTTTTCTTACGCGATGAACAGGCGCTACTCGAAGTCTGCGAAGCACTCGGTGATCACAAACCGGCAGTTCGAGCCGAGGCCGCGTCCGCCGCGGGCCACTACATCGGGATCAACGATGAAGCGATGGTCGAGTCGCTCACGACGGCACTGGGCGACGATGCCCGCGCGGTGGCTTTTAACGCAGCCAATTCGTTGCGCCGGTTTGGTGAAGCCGCGGAACCTGCCATCAAAGGACTCGTCAAACGAATCCATCGTTCATTTGTTAATTGCAATGACAACGACGGACTTCAATTTGCAAGTGCTTTACTGGCCATTGATCCGGACGCTCGCACCCGTTTCGACGACGCGGAACCAGAATTTCGCCGCTATGTTGACGAAGTCTTCGACCAACTGCAAAGCCCGCAATCGACCACCGATCAGGAACGATAAGCCGACAGCCTCGTCCGAAACCGGCGACTTTTCTTGTTCGGCGAAGCGCTGGCCAAAGGTACAGGATCGGGATTCCGCGAGAACGCATGGACTGCAGTTCGGCGGATATTCATTCAACAAGAATCGTCAACCGACTTTCTTACACTTGTTCCTGAAAATCCCCGGCGGAAAGCCCGTCTCGTTTCAACAAAATTACACTTGGTAAATCCTGGAATTGCCTCGAACAACAAATTGCCGCGGATCAGGTTGCCAATCCACTTCGACAGCCACTTGCCCAGCAGATAGAATCAACCACACCACCCATATTGGCTAGTCTGATTCAATTGACGCGAGGCGGCACCGTGAAAGAAATCACTTCTGAAAAGCAGTTTGTGAAATGGGCACGCAAGAACCCCAATAAAAAGCCCGCGGCCATTCAGGATCTCGACATTTGCGAGCATTCGAAACTGATTCGCAGCCGCAAGTTTTCAGGATCCGCGTTTCTCGGATGTGAGATGACGGCAAAGTCAGCGGGCCATATCGTGCGGACCGGTGGGCTGGTCATCCCCGACCTTGAAGCGTTTGAGTTTCAGCTGCACCGCAAAAATCTCTACTCGGTCGACGAGCTGTTCGACGGTTTCGCCGAATCCGATCCACGCAGCTATACGGTAACTCTCGACTACCGGATCTACGATCAGTATCTCAACGACAACGGTGCGAACCCGCAGTCGATTCTGGTGAGCCTCGCCCGACGGCTGCACGATCACTCCATTACCGACGCGCTCGCCGAAGAGATCGCCGATCGTAAAGTCGTTGCCGTCATGGGCGGACATGGAATGGAACGCAGTGATCCGTATTATGCGAAAGTCGCCATACTCTCCCGCCAACTAACAAAACAGGGTTTCCTGATGGTGAGTGGTGGCGGACCGGGTGCCATGGAAGCCACCCATCTCGGCGCATACTTCGCCAACCGCAGCGAGAAGAACCTGCATCAGGCGATTGACATGCTCAAGCCGCGACCGGCTGGTGCAGTGCCCGGCAAAGAATACGCAGATCCCGACTGGCTGGACAGAGCGTGGAGTGTTCGTGAACGTTATCCGCTGCATGAGATCGAAGCCATCAAAAAGTCGAAGAGCATTGGAATCCCGACTTGGCTTTACGGTCACGAACCACCGGCGCCTTTCGCAACCCATATCGCCAAATACTTCGCCAACAGCGTTCGCGAAGACGGCTTGCTTGCGATTGCCAGCCATGGCGTCATCTTCGCGCCGGGCAGTGCCGGTACGACGCAGGAGATTTTTCAGGACGCTGCCCAGAATCACTATGGGAATCAGGGAAACTATTCGCCCATGATCTTGCTGGGCGAAAAACACTGGACTTACACACGGCCGGTCTGGCAACTCCTTTCCGCCGTTGCCAAAGGCAAAGAATACGGCGAACTCGTCGCACTCACCGACTCGGGTGCCGAAGTCGTGCGTCGCATCCAGATGTACGATCCCAAAGTATATAAGAAGCGAAAAAACTGAAAGACTCAGCGGCCTGTGCTTTCCCGGGAGGCTTTGCGAAGTAACGCCAGACCAGAAAGTAAAATAAGGAATCGACAGAAGCCCGGTTCGGGGACGGTGAAAAACAACCCGCCCTGGTCGCTAGTCGCCCCAAAATTACTCTCCCAAATGACGAAGTCTTCCGGTCCCACGGAACCATTCAGGCTGCCATCTGCGCGAAGATCAACTACCGAACCGACTGTGTCCTGCCAGACCGTGAAATCGGCCGCGTCTACGACTCCGTCAAAGTTATAGTCGCCATCCAGCAACGGAGCGAACAACCGGTCAGCAAAGAAATCGGGTGCCACACTCTCTACCAGTCCAAAGAGCAGGAGTAGATGGTCAACGAGTCCGGCGTCGTTCGGGACCCAGTCGGGCTGTTCATCGGAAACGCGAACCAGACCATACCGATAACGGGGATCCGAATCCGGCGACTGCTCTTCGTAGAATTGAAGCAACGAATCCAGATCGCCCCAGGCTGCGACGGCTTCTGGTGAAAAGATCTCAAATGGATGATCGTTGATCCGATCGGCATGATACCCATTCGGAGTCACACCAGCCGTCAGGCCGTAGCGAAATGGCTCGTCGAGAACAGCCGATGAGTATGCCTGATCCGCCAGTTGATGGCTCTCAAGAAACGACTGAAATTCATCGCGATGACGAAAGTCGCCGTTCAGAAATTGCTGATGCTGCGTCCAGAACGCTGGTGCAAAAGTACCCGGAGAATCTGTTAGCGTTTGGTGACCGGCGAAACCTGATTTTGCGATGTTGCCGGTGTTCAGCCAGTGGTGCCTGACGGCGACCGCACGACCATTATCCCGTTGCCGCAACGCCAGACTCTGGACCAACATGTATTCATTCCACGGCCGAACTGCGCCACCACTACCGCCGCCCTGCAGGGTCTGGTCGAGAAAGATCCGACCGTCAAGAGCCGGATGGATTGCGGCATTGAAATCAATGCTGGACGTAAGCTGTTCCGTGATCGCCCGAATCTCACCATTTGCGGGAAAATGGTTCGCAGCAAACTGGGCACCACTGACAAGCAAAGCCGAACTGATGGGACTATAAGAATCGTCCCAGCCGCCTCCCTGAACAGCGCCGGTTGCAATGTTCATGAAGTGTACGAAATGCCCGTCAGCGGACCGACCGGGCGTCACACCCGCATTGAGTCCCGCGTGCGCTCTCAGAATATTCAGCACCTGATTTTCCGCATCGGGAAGCGAACCAAGATGATCGAAAGCACTAAGAGCAACCAGGGCAAATCCTGCTGCGTCAGGAGTCGCCGGATGAAAATGACTGGCAGCCGGGTCGAGCACCAACGAGTCGCGAACAAGACCATTCGGTTGCGTCGCGTCCAGAACGTAATTCTGCAGTCGAACCAGCTGATCGGCTCGAAGGGCTTCGATACCCTGCGCCGAAGCTCGGGCGTCAGGAAATACGAGCGCGAATGCCACAAGAGCAGACATGCATCGAAGGATCGAACCGGAATACCACATATGCATATTGTATCGTTAAACGAAAACAGGGCGTCCCTGTCAGGACGCCCCATGAATGTTCGACTGTATTTCGTAATACCGGATTACAAATTCCGGATTACTTGCGACGGCGACGAACGAGGGCCAGACCACCAAGTCCGAGCAGGACCAGCGACGAAGGCTCAGGCACGACCTGGGCAAACGCGTCATCCACGAATACCATCTGCGGGGCATCAGCACCGAAAGTCTGAATTGCGAATACAACTCGTCCCACAGCTGCACCGGCAGGAGCCGTTTCCGTGATGCCGACCGACTCGTATGAAGAGCTCAGGGAAGGTACGAAGTTGGGAGTAGCACCCAAAGCGCCGCCCATATCATCAAACCATTCAACCCGTATTTCCACGCCAGCACCGGCTTGGCCTGTTGTTTCCAGGGCATAAACATTCCATTCAAGCATGTCTCCACCCATGACCGGAACGTCCTGGAAGAAACCGGCGAAACCATCGGCACCGTCCAGATTCAACTTGACTGCGCTATCGCCCGTGCGTGGCATTGTTGTATCAAGAGCAGATGTACCGCCACCAGCAAAAGGATTCCATTTGTCTACACCGTT
>CALHZT010000304.1 GCA_938040995.1 uncultured Pirellulaceae bacterium
TCTGAAATCTGAAATCTGAAATCTGAAATTTTCCGGACATTGCGTGAAACCGACGAACCAACCTTCGAAGTCAATGCTCAAACGAATCATCCCGTATGCGCAACTCATCATCGTTGCCCTTGTCGCGTGGGGGATCTGGCGGGCATTCGGCAAAGCAAAGGCCGACCTCACCGGGCAGGAGGTGCAGCTTTCGTCAATTCGTTGGCGATGGTTGGTTCTCTCCGGCGGCTGCTACGCGATTGGGGCATCCGCGATGGGTTGGTTCTGGTATGTCCTCCTGCGACGACTGGATCAACAGCCGACTTTTTATGCGACGATGCGGGCGTTCTTTATTGGGCATCTTGGCAAGTACGTGCCTGGAAAGTTTATGGTCGTCTTGATTCGAACCGGGCTGCTCAAAAGCTCCAAAGTCGATTCGACGATCGCAGCGACGAGCGTGTTCGTCGATACGCTAACGATGATGGCGGCAGGGGCATTTCTGTCGGGCGTTATTCTGCTCGTGCGGTTTCGCGATCAGCGATTTTTGCAAGTCGTCGCGTTTGGCATGATGTTACTGACGGCTGCATTCACAATTCCACCCGTGCTAAAAGTGATTATTCGCAAATTGAAGTCTCGCGAGTCAGCGGAAAGAATGTCGAAAATCCTTGACCAGCTGAACTGGAGCACGCTGGCGATCGGTTGGGGATGTGCTCTGTTCTGTTGGTGCTTTTACGGACTCAGTCTGTGGGCGGTGATCCGTTCGCTACCGCTCGCTGATGAAACTACGATCACTGGCGGAACGATGATTGATCTCGTCGCGTCAGTAAGTTTGGCGACGGTCGGCGGATTTGTGTCGTTGATACCCGGCGGAATTCTCGTCCGGGAGTGGGTGCTCAATCAGCTGATGACGCCAGCATTCGGAGCTGTCGTTGCTCTGGTGGCTCCGGCCCTGCTGCGAATCGTTTGGCTGGTGACGGAGCTTTTTGTTTCGACTATCCTGTATCTATGCGTTCCCCGCGGTGAATCCAGCCGCTAGTTGCTACAACCATCCGCAAAAAGCTGTAGTCCAGCCATCATCAAGGCGGCCCATCATGATTGCTATCGTTGTTCCGGCGTTGAACGAAGTCGACAATATTGGTCGATTGCACGCAGAGCTTTCCGCCGTCGCCGAAGAGCACGATTATGAATTTGAGTTCATTCTCGTGGATGACGGATCGTCGGATGGTACGTGGGATGAGATTTTGTCGTTGGCAAAAGACGACGATCGTGTCCGTGGATTTTCTTTGCGAAAGTCGTTTGGGAAATCGGCGGCGTTGAGTATCGGGTTTGAGGCTGCCCGTGGCGACATCGTTTTTACGCTCGACGGTGATCTCCAGGACAATCCCAAAGAGATTCCCCGCTTCCTCGAAAAAATGGAAGAGGGTTTTGACGTCGTGAGCGGATGGAAAAAAGTCCGACACGATCCGTGGCACAAAGTCGGTCCCTCACGCGTCTTTAACTGGTTGGTCAGCCGGATCACTGGCGTCAAGCTGCATGACCATAACTGTGGATTCAAATGTTATCGGCGGGAAGTGTTCAGCGGAATGCAGTTGTATGGCGACTTGCACCGCTTCATCCCGGTGTTGGCGGCTTCGCAAGGCTGGCGGATTGGTGAGATCGTTGTGGACCATCGGGCCCGAACGGCGGGCCAGTCTAAATATGGGATCACGCGAATTCCCAAAGGGCTGCTGGATTTGTTTACGGTCAAATTTCTGATCGGTTACGGGAAGCGGCCTCAGCATTTCCTCGGCGTTGTTGGCTTGCTGGGGTTTGGGACGGGAACGATCGGCCTGTTCATGTTGACCGCGATGTGGTTTCTCAGTCGACAATTTGATGGCTGGGCAGACGTGCATCTTCATCAGCGTGCGATTTTTTACTACTCGCTCGCTGCAATGTTGCTTGGTGCCCAGTTGATGGGAATGGGTTTTCTCGCCGCGTTGTTAACCGCGTCGAATGCGAATCAGCAACCCGGCTATTCGTTGCGGGCGACGACGGACGGTGACGAAGACGCGGTGGCGGGTATTGCCCGTGTCACGAGTCCGAAAAGGAAAACGGCAGATCTATGAGGGACTGGATAGGCGAGGCGGACGGAATTGGCGAGTCGGAAGGAACTGGCGAGTCGGAAGGAACTGGCGAGGATGCCGATCCGATTGGTGAGGAAGAACAGTTCCTTCGCGACGGCTTGCGATTGCAGCGGCACTGGATTTATCTGTTGCTGATTGCCATCGCGATGGGCTCTTTCTTCGCAAAGGCGACTCATGTCCGCTCCAACGACAGTCGCACACCGTTTCTCAGTGCGAACGATCGCAGCCGTTGGTGTAACGTCGCGAGTTTAGTCGACTATGGGACGTACGAGATTGATCGTGTCATTCGTCGCAAAGGCTGGGACAGTATCGACAAGGTGTCGCATCGTGGTCGCGATGGCGAACAGCATTATTACTCCAGCAAGCCGCCGATTCTGGCTTACCTCCTGGCCTGGGAAACGTATGTAGTTCAGAAAGTGACGGGCAAGCGACTGGCAAAGGCGCCATTCTACGTTGGCCGCACGGTCATCGTGATTACCAACGGGATGTTGCTGTTGATTCTGTTTTGGGTGACGTGGTGCGCCCTCGAGCGGTGGGGCAGGTCGGACCTCGGCCGTGCGTTTGTGATGGCGGTGGTCACGTTCGGTACGTTGCTTTCGACATTCGCGATTTCGATCAACAATCATTTGCCGGGTGCGGTGGCGACTGCCGTCGCGATGTATCTTCTGCTGACGATCTGGTACGACGGCGAAGAGCAGTGGTGGCGTTACATGGTGGCTGGATTTGCGGCCGCTTGCGCTGCGGCTTGTGAGTTGCCGGCGTTGTCATTGCTGGTTGGCGTGATGGGGGCGTTACTTATCAAGTCGCCAAAAAGGACGCTGATCGCGGCACTCCCGCCAGTCGCCCTGGTCGTGGCGGCTTATTTTGGAACGACCTATGCCGCACACGAAAGTTGGCGGCCTCCCTATATGCACCGGGCCGAAGGCGAAGACTGGAAAGGCGACAATTGGTACAGCTACGAAAGCACGTACTGGGTCGATGGAAAGAAAGGCGGGTTTGATGTTGGCGAGGAAAATATCGCGACTTATGGATTCCATGTCATCGCTGGCCATCACGGTATCCTTTCGCTGACTCCGGTCTGGTTGCTAAGCATCGTTGGTGCGTTTCAGTGGCTGGGGCGAAAGCGGTTCGCGTTCTTCCTGGCCGTTGCGGGACTGACGTCGATTTGTCTGGTGTTCTTCATTTGCCTGCGACCGCTCGAAGATCGAAACTACGGCGGGTCTTGCTGTGGGTTCCGCTGGGCGTTCTGGCTGATTCCGCTTTGGGTGTATGCCATGATCCCGGCGGCTGACTGGTTCGCCGGTCGCCGCGCTGGTCGAGTCATCATGATGTGCCTGTTGGCGGTATCCGTTTTCTCGGCGACTTATCCGTTGCTGAATCCATGGACGCATCCGTGGATCTGGGCGTACTGGAAGAATCTTGGCTGGTTGTGAATTTGAGATCAACGCGCTGCCGCCCTGAAAGGGCCCCGACAAGTCAGCCTGGGGCAAACGTGGCGAGCCTTGGCGAGTTGCGAGTCGCCCCAGGTTCCAGAATCCACCAGTTTGGGCGATCGAGCAGCGTGTGATTGAAACTTTTGAGATGACCCGAGATCGCAAGCAATAAGGTTGGCCACCTCAATTTCGGTCTCGGTACGACGAAGACGTGTTGGGCATTTTGGCTCGACCGATACTCAACATCGTATCCGGATTCCTGGGGCGTCGCTCAATCTCGCAGGCTCGTTTTCGCTGTGCCCCAGGCTGTCTTGTTTTGCCACTGCGTGGCGAACGCTCGTCTGTCACTGGTGATTCTGGAAGATCTTCGCACCGTTTGTTGATAGCCACGATGGGCGGACAATGAGCCATGTTGTTAACTCAATTGAGCAGTATTGGGCTTTAGCCTGCGACCGCGCACTTGTTGGCCAACCGGTGCACAACGATTAGTGGTTCGATTTGCTTTTTCAAATTTTCATTTTTCATTTTTCATTTGTCACTTGTCATTTGTCACTAATGCAGCGAGGTCATTTGGCTTTGACGAGTAGCCATAAATTGTTCCAGCAGTCGGCTCATTCCGCCAAAGAAGCACCAATCAGCATTTACGGCAGGCCGATGCCTGTAACCAGCTTCAGAACGGCGAAACCCTGTACACCAACCTCTAAACAGCCGTATACTATCGGTTCTTCTGTCTCGCCCAACGGATTGAACACTCAAGCAACGCATGGCTGCTGAAACCAGGAATCCCGAAGAGTTGCTTGAGCAGTTTGGCTTGAGCTCATTCCGGCCGGCTCAGCGCGAAGTCATCCAGACCGTCATGTCCGGGCGTGACTGCCTGTGCGTCATGCCGACTGGCGGCGGCAAGAGTCTCTGTTTTCAGCTGCCCGCGATTCTTCAGGAAGGCACCACGCTGGTTGTGTCTCCATTGATCGCGCTGATGAAAGATCAGGTGGATGGTCTTCGAGCCAAAGGGATCAACGCTGACTTTATTAACAGCACGCTCGACACCACTGAAACGTATGGTCGGCTGGATCGGCTGCAGCGAGGCGAGTACGACTTGTTGTACGTCGCGCCGGAGCGGTTCCGCAGCCGCCGGTTTTGCGAAATCGTGCGCTCGATCAATCTTGGTGCGTTGGCCATCGACGAGGCCCACTGTATTAGCGAGTGGGGACATGATTTTCGTCCCGACTATGCGCGGCTGGGAAAGTACCGCGAGCGACTTGGGAACCCGACGACAATCGCCTTGACCGCAACGGCGACGAAGGATGTTCGCGACGATGTTGTTCGGCAGTTGAACCTTGACGATCCGAAGGTCTTCGTTGCCGGTTTCGCGAGAGACAACCTTCACTACCGGGTCGTCAATTGTGGATCGCGTCAGGAGAAGGATGAGTCGCTGGAACGCCTCGTCAAGACATCGGAAGGTTCCGGCATTATTTACGTCTCGGCACGGAAGCGATGCATCGAGGTCGCCGAGATCGTCGCGCGTTGCGGCAGGTCCGTCGGTTACTACCATGGTCGGCTGGATCCGGCCGAGCGGCGCGGCATGCAAGAGCGTTTTATGAACGACGAGATCGAAGTCGTCGTGGCGACCAATGCGTTCGGCATGGGAATCGACAAACCGGATGTGCGCTGGGTGAGTCACTTCAATATGCCGGGCACGCTCGAGGCGTATTATCAGGAAGCTGGTCGCGCCGGTCGGGATGGCTTGCCATCCGATTGCAACCTGCTTTACAGTTCGGGCGATCTTCGCATCCAGCGGTTCTTTATTGATAGCGCGTATCCGAATCGCGCGGTCGTCCGGAAGGTTTACGACCATTTGCGAAAGATGAAAGACGATCCGATCGAGATCACGCAGCAGGATCTCAAGGAGCAACTCGATCTTGATATCGGTGCCGACGGCGTTGGCACCTGTGAGCGTCTGCTTGAAAAGTCGGGCATCATGCAGCGTCTGGCTCCTCATCGAAACATGTCGGTTATCCAGATTAACAGCGATCTGTTCTCGATCGTGGACCTCGTGAGTTCAAAAGCCCGCAACAATCGCAAGGTGATTCGGGCCGTCGAATCGCTCGTGGGCGATACGCGGTTCGAGCCGGTATATATCCACCTGGATAATCTGGTGCAGCGTAGCGAATTGTCGCTGCAGGCGGTTCGCAAATCGCTTGGTGAGTTGAACAAGCTGGAAGCGTTCAACTACGTGCCGCCGTTTCGTGGTCGAGCCATTCATTTTTCGCGACGGGATGTTCCGTTCGATGAACTGGAAATCGACTTTGACACGATGGAGAAACGGAAGCAGTTCGACTATGACAAACTCGATCGCATGGTTCGCTATGCGACGACGAATGCCTGTCGCCAAGCCAACATTCTGGTCTACTTCGGTGACGACTCGGCTGAGTCGTGCAATCATTGCGATAATTGTGACGGGACGTCCAACAAGGATACCCAGCTGGCTTCGGTACAGCTTCAGAAAGACCCCGTCGTAAAAACAGTCGTGCGAATCGCGCTCAGCGGTGTGGCGAGGGCGAAAGAACGAGTCGGCAAGACGTTGGTTGCCGGGATGTTGTCCGGATCGCGTTCGAAGAAAATCAGACAATTGCGGCTGGATCAAGTTTCAACATTCGGGCGCCTGAAGGCCCTCAAGCAAACGGACGTGGTGAAGATTCTGGACGCGATGTTAATGGTCGGGTGGTTGGAACAGTTTGAAGTCGACCGGCATCGTCCGCTGCTTCGGTTGTCGGCCATGGGCCGAAACGTGATGAAGGATACCGAGGAGGGGAGCGTTTCAATCCTGCTGCCGAAAAAGTTGATACGACAGATTCGGGTGGATATCGAGCCGGAGTCGCTACCCGAGCCGCGCAAGATTAAACCACGGGTGCCTACCGAGATAGAAACAGTGGCCACCGACCCGGCTTCGACCGTTGAGAGCGCGTCGGATGGGCCGGCAACAGTCGCCGGTGAGGCCGGCATCTCAACCGAACCAGCGGACGATGCCGATGATGACCTGCCAGCAGGACGCGTAGAATTCCGACAATCGGACCTGGACGAGGTAAGCCCTGAGAAAAACTCACCCGAGGATTCAGGAACTTCGGAGCCAGGCGACAGCAGTGCGGGACGCCCGACCTATTATTGGACTTGCAAGCTGGTTCAGGATGGCATGTTTGGCCCGCACGAGATTTTGGCCATTCGCCAGATCGACATCGCGACTTATTGGGAACACCTTCGGGATGGACTCGATGACGGGTTGCACATTCCACTTCGCAACGCAATCGAACCCGCGCGACTGGGGGTGATGGTCGCTGCGGTGGAACCTGGTGTGGATATGGAATTTGACCAGTTGAGAGAATGTGTCCCGGTCGAGATCGATGATTTGGAGCTGATGTTTTTTCTTCAGCAACAGTCGCTGATCCAGTGAAAGTTGACGGACTTAGGGTGGTCGAAGTTGACCATGGGGCTGCCCTGCAAGCCTCAGGGCAGTGAATTCGGTTCGATCGAACTGCCCAAATTCGGTACAATCCCTACGCTGCTTGAAGAGGTGGCGGGCAAACGCGAAACTAGAACCAACGACTGACGAAAATTACGCTGTTTTTATACGGCGTTTAGATAGCACAAACTGGAAACAGGGCATTCGGCCCGGCCGTATTTTGGCCAATTGCACGCCGAGTCGCCAACAGGAAGAGCCATGGATCAGGAACCTGACAAAAAGCAAACCGAAGGCGAGGACGAAGGCGATACGTCGCAAGGTTCCATGTTCCGTCGCGGCAGCCCGAACTCCTGGGTATTCGCGCTGATTATTGTGTCGGTACTCGGACTGCTTTTGCTCGGTACTGGCACCCAGCGTTCGCCCATTCGCGAAGACTTCTTTGTTAGCCAGCTGGAGTCCGGCAATATCGCCGAGATTACCTATCAAACCGACACGCGCGTTGTCGGGATGTTCAAGGTGCCTCCTAAAGAGCCGCAAAGGTACAACAAAAAGGGCGAGCTGGTTGATGCTCCCCAGACCAAAGGGAAGGATCGTTATCTCAAGCGATTCTTCATCGTGGAACTCGATCCGCAAATGAGTGAGGCGCAGAAGGTTCGACTTGAAAGCCTGTACGCCGGTGGCAAGAACAGCGAAGGCGTCGAGTTGGCTCCGGTTCATAAAGCTAACCAGCCAACCGAAGACAAATACAGTTTGCTGGTGGCGATCGGCAGTATTCTGCTTCCCATCTTGCTGCTTGTGTTCCTTTGGACGATGTTCCGCCGCACCCGCGATCAGCTGATGGGTGGCGGTTTCCTGTCCGGATTCAGCAAGAGCACGGCTCGACGCTACGAAGAACCGGAAGAACCGATTACGTTCGACGATGTTGCAGGCCTTGAGGGCGTCAAAGCCGACTTGCAGGAGCTTGTCGATTTTCTTCGCGACCCGGAGAAGTTCCAGCGGCTTGGTGGCCGAGTCCCCAAGGGTGTGCTGCTCAATGGACCTCCAGGAACGGGAAAGACATTGTTGGCTCGTGCCGTGGCTGGTGAAGCCAACGTGCCGTTTTACACGGTGAACGGTTCTGAGTTTATTCAGATGTTCGTCGGTGTGGGTGCCAGTCGTGTGAGAGATCTTTTTCGCACGGCAAAAGAGAATTCGCCGGCGATCATTTTTGTCGATGAGATTGACGCAGTCGGCCGGCAGCGTGGTGCGGGCCTCGGTGGCGGGCACGACGAACGTGAGCAGACGCTGAACCAGATTCTTAGCGAGATGGACGGGTTTGGCGGCGCTGATTCCGTGATTGTGATTGCGGCGACCAACCGACCTGACGTCCTCGACCCGGCTTTGCTGCGTCCAGGGCGATTTGATCGACACATTACCGTTGATCGCCCGACGAAGAAGGGGCGACATGCGATCTTCAAAGTCCACGTTCGCGACGTACCGCTTTCCGACGATGTCGATCTCGAGCGGCTGGCGGCGGGCACGATCGGAATGACAGGTGCCGACATCCGCAACATGGTCAACGAAGCCGCACTCTGGGCGACTCGAAACGACAAGAATGTTGTCATGATGGATGACTTTGAGCACGCTCGCGACAAGATCCTGATGGGGCCGAAGCGGGAAGAGATTCTCACGGCAGATGAAAAAGAAAAGACGGCTTATCACGAAGCCGGCCATGCGTTGATCGCATGGCTGACGAGAGGTTCAGATCGTGTCCATAAGGTGACGGTGGTGCCTCGCGGTCGCGCCCTTGGTGTGACACAAACTGTTCCCGAAGAAGATCGTATGAACATTTGCGAATCGGAAATCGCGGACCGTCTTGCGTTTATCCTTGGTGGTCGAGCCGCCGAGAAGCTCGTTTACGACGAGTACAGTGCCGGAGCCGAGAATGATCTCGAGCGCGTAACGTCGATGGCACGACGGATGGTGACGAAGTGGGGCATGAGCGAGCGGCTTGGCCCTGTTAGTTATAAGATGAGCGACGAAGATCCGTTCCTCGGACGGGAGATGCAGTCGCAACGTCAATTCAGTGAACACACGCTCCAGATTATCGACGAAGAAGTCTCGAACATTCTGCATGTGGCAGCGGATCGAGCCATCGAGATTCTCTCGAAGAATCGTGACAAGCTGGATAAACTCTCGGTTGCTCTGGTTGAGAACGAAGAGATTGGCGAAGCCGACATTCGTGAGTTGATTGGACCGTCGGTTCACGAGAAAGAGGGAGCTGCACCATTGAATGTCAGCACTCCGGTTCCACCGGCCGATACCGTCAGCACTCGCGACCGGCACGCGGAATAGCTGAAGGCATCCGTAGTGTTCGCTTCCGTAGTGGGCCGCTTCGTAGTGGACGAGGCCACGAGTCCCTGTATCTGTATGGACGCTGCGCTCTGAAACCGCTTGAATCAGGCGATTTGAGTTACGAAGTCCAACGGTTGTACGGTTTCCCCTTCATGCCGCGCACCGATTCAGCCACCGATCGCCAATGGCCCTTGCCGTCACGTTCGCACGTGATGCGAATGCGTTGGCATGATTTGCTCTTTGCCCATTGGCCTGTCGATCCGCTGCAAATCAATCGACTGTTGCCGGGAATTGAGTGCGAGACCTTTGAAGGACAGGCGTGG
>CALHZT010000305.1 GCA_938040995.1 uncultured Pirellulaceae bacterium
GGAGGAATCTCCGTTTATGACGACTCAATTGACGGCCTATGGCCGTCTTCCCCGCGAACGCGGGGACCCACTCGAAGCGTATTAACGCTCAACGTCTTTCCCGGCATCAAAAAAGCCAATCCGATTCAATGGATTCCCGCATGCGCGGGAGGTCGTCTTCCCCGCGAACGCAGAGCCCCACTCGAAGCGTATTAACGCTCAATGTCTTTCCCTGCATCAAAAAGCCAATCCGATTCAATGGATTCCCGCCTGCGCGGGAAAGACGGAGGAAGATCAGGCAGTAATTTCTCGAACGATCCTTACCGGGTGGGCCTAAAATCGCCTGGGCGAATCAGATACGTCTAAAAGAACTGGATCATCATCGGGTACTTCCACACGATCCCATCGTTCGCCTTAATCCCTCCGATGATTGGAAAGACGATAGCGACCAACCAAAGTGCAAACATCAGTGGGATCCCGATGAAGACGAATATCAGAAGGCCGGCAACCAACATGTAAATAAACATTGACAGCAGAAAATTGGCGACGACTTTCCCATGAGCATCAAGTTCCGGCATGCTTTCCTTTTTCAGTTGCCAGATCAGAATCGGTGCAACCAACCCAAGCAGCGGAATTGCGGTGAATCCAGCCAATGTAGAAAGATGCAATATCATCGCCCACGTTCGCGTACCACTATCCATCATTCCCCTCCTGCATTTTGCCCAAGGCCTCACGCGACCAACGTTACGATGTCAGCCACCAGGCCCTACAGAAGCTATTCGACAACCGAAGTCAAATCTTGTCAGAATTGTCAACGCAAATCGTCAACAGTGGGCTATTCGAGGTTGAAACCGCTAACTGGCGGCTTGGATTCAAAATCGTGGACACAGCAAGTCTGGCGCGAATTCCAGATTTCCGGGTCACCCAAGCCAAACCGGCGGCTTGCGCCAAATCGCCTACGAAAAACCTATCGCGAGATGACGGGTTCGGCTTCCCAAACAGTGATGCGACCGTAAAGGGCATTCGTGCCGATGAACCGGCCGTCCCGACTAAAGATCACTTTGGGACTAAATCCAATATTCGTTGGATGTTCCCGCTGCTGCCCATTCAGCGCGATCAGCCGGTGCCCCGACTGGGCATCACACAGATACACGATGCTGTCGTATCCAACCATCGCGAGCCGTCGGCCATTCGGGCTGAAGCACATGCTGCAGACGACTCTTGGTGCGGCGATTTCCAGCGACGCGGTTTCGCCAGGACTGTCCGTCAGGTCATAAACGCGAACGATTTCCTCTCCGTGTCTGGCTACGGCTAACTGGTTGCCATCCGGACTGACCGCAAAATGCACCCTCGTTGACGGGAACCCATCGATGATCTCTCTTGTCTCTCCTGTTTCATAGTTCAACGAAAAGATGCTGGTCCTCGTCGCACAGATGACGGCGCTATGCTGCGGGCGAAAGGTGATGTTCGTTAATTGAACATCATCGTCAATCATGTGCCATTTCAAAGCCGCCAGCTCCAGCTTGCCTTCCGCTGTTACTGGGACGATGCCAAGTCGACTGTTGGGATCCTGGTCATCGCTCAGCGTGTTGGCGGCGATGCCAATCGAATCACTATCGGGACTCCAGCAAATGGATGCGATTGCCCGGCCATCGGTATCCAGGGTATCGAGTTTTTCAGCCGTCCCGGTGGACCAGATTCCAATCTTGCCCGCCGCATAGCCAACTCGTTGACTCGTGGGTGGAGCAACCTCCTCGCGAATCGCTGCGGCAAAAAACTTGCCCTTCGGATCAAATGCGAAATCGGTCCTGGGCCAGTGGGTAAAATATGTCGTCTCGATGGTGCGGCGGTCTTGCCCGGTGCCGTCGAGAGCGAACCAGCCAAAGGCGCCAGCCCCCGCCTTTTCCAGCGGTCTGAATCTGGAATTGGCATAGCAAATCCGCCCGTTGTCTTCGTCAAATCCGATGGCTTCTACGGGGGGGGAACCTTTGTAAACCGCATCGAAACGGTGGATTTTGCCTGTCTCCTGAAAGTCCCAGACGCGAATCCAACCCGCATCGTCCGCGGTTACAAGTCGCTTACCATCGCCGGTAAACACCGCAGACCGAACATTATCCTGATGCCCTCGAAATGTTCTGGCATGGATCGACTGGCCGCCACGGTCGAAACGAAACTCGTCAATATCTCCGTGTTGTCCACAGCGAATGAACCCATCACCATCCGGCGAAATAAGAATGGCATCCGAACGCAGCAACTCGCCTGATTTTCTAACGCGTTCGATTTTCTCTCCGCCGACTTTCCATTCCGAATATTCGCGACCGCCACGGCTGAACGTAGAGAACCGCTCACCCGACTGTGAAAAATCAAATCCGTGCTCAAGATGTTCGCCGAAACGGGATTCCAGAAGCGTTTCGCCAGTCGCCGGATCCAGCATTTGAAGCGTGGGGGCCAGGTAGTTCAGCAGCTTGTTGTCTGGCGTAACGCAGGTCATATACCCTTCATGGGTCCAGACTTTCTCCCAGGTATCGGTGCGATAAGCGGCCACTGGCGGCGAGCAAAAGAGAAATTCGCCCGATTGATCAAAGAGAACCTTCGGTAACAATCCTCTGCGGAACCCAAGATTCTTTTCAATGAACTCCAGCGCATGCTCGTCATCGAGTTCGATGGTGTGAACCAGTTGCCCGGTTTTGACATCCCAAATTCTGACGTCGCCCGTCAGCTGCAATTCGGATTCATTATGGATACTTATCGTCGCCAGCCATTTTCCATCCGGGCTGAAGTCGCAATGAGCTACCGCTCCGTCGGTTGCCAGCGAATGCAAATGCTCGCCGGTTTCGAGATCCCAAAGGCGAACGGCGCTTGCGGGAAACGCCTCCTTGGCCGAAGGCCGACGTAAATTCCCGATGGTGACCAGCGTTGCATCATCTGGTGAAACTCGCAGAAAGTCGATTCTCAAAATCGAGGCACGAAATGTCAGGCTTGACGAGTCAAGTTGGCGGGAAAGATAACTCCACTCCCAGTCCCGACGGTCGTTTCCGTGCTCGTCCAGAAACACCCCCCCGTTCGCCTTCGAGTCCTGCGCGGCCCGCGCCATCCGGCTGCGGGCTTCGTTGGTCCGATTGAGAAGCAGACCACTTTCGACATCGCGGATCAGAAACGCATATTCCGCCTCCTGTTTTGACCTGGCAATGGAGGCAGCATTCGACGCCTGCAACTCCGCCATTCGTTCGGCCTCGGTTACTTCGTTCTTCTTCAAGTCAGCAAGCGCTCGCGCCGCACCGGCCTCTGCGCGATGCCACGCAAGCATCGGCAACCCCGTCAAAACGAGCAGTGCCACGATAGCCGCAAGCACCGCGGAAACTGGATTTCGAACAGCCAGCTTCCACGTTCGCTCCACGTAACCAGCCCGGCGGGCGCGAATCGGCTGCGCCTGCAGGAACCGCTGAAGGTCATCGCCTAGTTCTCTCGCACTCTGGTATCTGTCAGCGCGATCCCGCTCCAATGCACGCAACGTGATGGTCTGCAGGTCCCGGGGAATCCTGCTTTTGAATTCCGGCGGAAAGGCCGTCACACCAAGAGTCAGCTGCTTCATCAACTTGTTCCGGTCCGATGCCGGATTGGCTGGTTGAAGCGTCAGCAGCTCGTAGAGCGTCAAACCGAGCCCGAACACATCGGCACGCTCGTCGCGAATTCCTTCAAACGCCTCCGGAGCCAGGTATCGCAACGATCCGACAACGTCCCCCGTCGCTGTAAATTCACTGTCTGTATCGACCAGCTTGGCCAAACCAAAATCAGCAACGAAAACATTGTCATTGCTATCCGACAACAGGTTGGACGGTTTGACATCCCGATGCAAAACACCATTTTGATGCGCGAACTCCAGCCCGTTGGCTGCCTGCAGTATGATCGTCGCTGCAGTTTTATGGGAAATTGGATTCGTTTCGCTCTGCTCTACCTGTTCTTTGGCATCTCGCACGACTTGCTGCAGACTTCTGCCTTCGATCAGCTGCATTACGTAGTAGAGAATCCCCTGCGATTCTCCACTTTCATAGATCGTGACAATATTTTCATGCTGCAGACGCGCTGCTGCCTGCGCCTCTTGTGTGAAACGCGATTTCCTTTTGGGGAAGCGAAGCGGGTGTACGATCAATGCCTTAAGCGCGACACGACGCTGCAGACTGTCGTGAACTGCCTCATAGACGACTCCGGCACCACCGCGCCCAATTTCCCGCACCAGTCGATATTCGCCAATGCGATCCGGCATCTTCGAGAGTAGTGGAATCGCGTGGGAAGAATCCCACAAATCAAACGCCTGCCCTACGACTTGCCCGGCATGCGGAAACCGTGCAGCGTATTCCGCTTTGTCTGGCTGCTTTCCGGCAGCTACCAGACGTTCGCACTCAATCGCGATCAATTCAAGAAGTAAGTCACTACGCAGCTTTTCAGGACAATCCTTCAACTTTAATTCGATGAGTGTCGCGTGGCTATCAGGGCTCCAGCTTTGTTCGAATTCGCTGCAGAGCGATTCGATCAGGAACTTTTCTTCGATCGAGGCGGATGGGCTATTGGATACACTCACTGAATTTCTCGCGACCACACTTCCCGAATGAGGCTTAAACGACGTTGCACGCTGCGGCGAGTGCAACCAAGTCGTTCGGCGACTTCTTCGTCGGTATTCCCTTCGACCTTGAGTATTGCAACCTGTTTGACCTCATCGCGTTTGAGCAGATCAAGCAACCGCTCGCACTCCTCACACATGATGAACTGCTCTTCACCCGAGAAGCCGTTTGAGGGGATTTCATAACCCTCGTCCGCGGCCAGGCTTAGCTTGACGCGGTCGCCGCCTCGCCGCTGCGCGCTTTCGCGGGCAGCACGGTTTCTCGCCTTGTTCAGCGTGATGGTCGCTAACAGCTTCCAAAGGTCGTGTCGGTTGGCGAGCAGTTCGTACTTCCCATCCTCGATCGCCGAGCAAAGCGCAATGAACGCACTCTGGGCAACGTCATCTTCGTCGTAGGCCGCTGAACTTTTGCCGACGACGGATTTCGACAGCCTTGTAAGCCGTCGATTGAGGAATGACCACAGCCGGGTGGCTGCCGAATCGTCACCCTGCCGAAGGCTGGTCAGCCAGCGCGTGACAGAATCATCTTGCTGAATCTTGACGACTTTTTCTTGCATAACCCCACGGCAAAAGATGAGTATTGGGCCGTTGTGAAGCCGCAATCGTAATCGACGCATCGCCACTTTGGCAGTTCGCACACGTCGGAATTGCGAAAATTTCGATCCTGGACTTTTTTGAAAATTGACTCGATTCTGCGTCTCACTTGCGTCCAGAACGCTGTTTACTGACCTAGAAGTCGGACTGAAAACTCTTCGCACATTCCAGAATTGGCATTCAAAGAGAGCATGGCGGCAATTTGGGGGAATGGATTCCCACTTTTGCCATCGTTTTTTCACGCAATCGGCGAAGAGTTTGTCGGGCCGACGATTCAATTGGCAACGTAACCGGGGGGGCAGACGAACATGCCGCGGGTCTGTACACCGCATCCACAGCTCGCGATTCTGGTTTGTTCGCTGCCCCTTTGTTTTTCTTGCACGATGCCGTCTGATTTTCACGGCACTCGAGTGTTCTGTTGAACAATTGTGTGCGAGCCCACGATTCCGAATAGCCACCACGGCTACCTTGGCCAACCCGTTCAACCGTACGAACACCTCCGAACCGGCACCACTTCAAAACCGGACGCTAACGCGTGGCGGCTGATGGGCGTTAAAAATCCTCATGTTTCCATCAGCCGCCACGCGTTAGCGCTTTAGCGTCCGGTTCAGTATTTAGGTGAGCGCTATTGGGCTAACGGGCTAACGCCGTGCCGCTTACGGATGCTGTGCAGTTCTCCGTTTTATCCACAGAGCCTGGCCGGTAGGGCATGCTGTGCATGCCGCCCATCAAGAAGCTTGGAGAACCTTCGAGCTCTCAGAGAGCGCATCGTCATGCACAGCATGACCTACGCGGAGTGTGTTCCAGAATGGAATAGCAATCAAAGAGAGGCGCCGGTCGGAGTCGAACCGACGATGGTGGATTTGCAATCCACTGCCTTAGCCACTTGGCGACGGCGCCACCATGAAGTTTGCGAACAAACCTCAGATGCCAGAAAAGTAGGTAATTGATCGGGTCCGGTCAAGAGGAATGGATGGTTCAGGCCGACTGGCGAATCCCTTTCGCGTTGGCGGCTGATAACGCCTTCACCGGCGACTTGTACCCTCAAGGGACCGATTCTGACGCGGATTCGGGTCGCCCCGTGTGGCTTTTTGCTCCTCGCGGTTGATGCCACGGAGTCGCTAAAGCTTTCCCCCCCCGCGACTCGATCCAAAAATAGCTGGGAATCATGGAAGCCCCACGAACACAGCCCCCAGCCGGTTTGGTGATGCTGCACAAGGATGTGCCTGATCCATCCACATTTCCGATTGATAACAAGCCGGGACGGCGGAGCGGTTCCTGACTGGTGAGCTGGAGATTTGACATGAGATTCTTACCACAATGGCTGGCACAGATTATTGGCGACGCCCAGTTTGACGCCGCTGTCGAACGCATCGTTGGTCGAGTCGAAACGCCACTCTGGAACAAGGTGATCGCTGGCGATCACGCAATGTCCACCTTCGAAGCCCGCGGTTATATCCGGGCGAGATCAATGGTCCTCGTCGCAGAGCAGATTGCCCGCGACACGTCGCCAAGCACTCCAGAAAGCCACCTCAACCGGTTGCGAAGTGCCGTCCTGAACCAGCTGATGGACAACATGACCAACCGGCTGGCGAACTACGCGAAACCAGTTCCGACGCTTCGTCGAGCCGCTTGACTCTCAACAGTCGATTCCGAAAAACCGGCTCTTTCCCGGCCTTTTCGAACCTTCCCCAACCTTTCGCAGCCGCGGATCTATACAGATATCGCACGGATGAGTAATTGAATAAACTTGTCTGTGGGATCTTTGTAGACCCGTGGCTATTTTTGTGCCATCACGATTTCCATATCGCTTAGGTCGATTGTCTGTTTTTTATTGCTCCAGGAGCTTCCATGTCCGAGAAGTGTGATTTTGGCCTGATTGGCCTCGCCGTGATGGGTGAGAATCTTGCCCTCAATGTCGAGAGTCGCGGGTATCGCATTGCCGTCTACAACCGAACAACTGAAAAAGTAGACAACCTGATTAACGGCCGGGCCAAGGACAAGAAGTTCGTCGGGTGCCATTCGATCGAAGATCTTGTTTCGAATCTGGCGACTCCTCGAAAAGTCATGCTGCTGGTAAAGGCAGGTCCTGCGGTCGATACGATTATCGATACGCTGATTCCGCTTCTCGACAAGGGTGACGTCATCATCGACGGTGGCAACACACACTTTGCCGACACCGAGCGAAGAACAAAGAAGGTCGAAGAAGCCGGTTTGCTATTCGTCGGCAGCGGCGTTTCGGGCGGTGAAGAAGGCGCGCTCAAAGGGCCAAGCCTGATGCCCGGTGGTAGCAAGGAAGCATGGCCAATCGTGAAGCCGATCTTTCAGGCGATTGCCGCGAAGGTTGGACCGAACGACGACATTCCCTGTTGCGAATGGGTTGGACCACGCGGATCCGGCCATTACGTAAAGATGGTGCACAACGGCATCGAGTACGGCGACATGCAGTTGATCTGCGAAGCCTACGCGATGATGAAGCATTCGCTCGGCATGTCGAATGACGAGATCTACGACGTGTTCGAAGAGTGGAACCAGGGCGATCTCGACAGCTACCTGATCGAAATCACACGCGACATCTTCAGCGTGAAAGATGAAGAGACCGGCGACTATATGGTTGACCGTATCCTTGATCGAGCCGGTGCGAAGGGGACGGGAAAGTGGATGAGCCAGCTCGCTCTCGACTTGGGCGTTCCCAGTACACTCGTGACCGAAGCCGTTTACGCTCGCAGCCTGTCCTCGTTCAAAGAAGCACGAGTTCGAGCCAGCGAAGTCCTCAAGGGCCCTGCCAAGTCGACTTATGATGGCGACAAGAAGCAGTTTATCGCCGCCATCCGCAATGCATTGTATGCGTCGAAAATCTGCAGCTACGCACAGGGATTTGTCCAGCTGAGAGCGGCAGCCGCCGAACACGACTGGCCATTGAATTATGGGGATTGTGCCCTGCTCTGGCGTGGAGGTTGCATCATTCGTGCGACATTCCTCGATCGAATCAAGGACGCGTTCGATACGAATCCGGAACTCGAAAACCTGCTGCTCGCTCCATTCTTCACAGAAGCCGTCCATACGGCTCAGGATGACTGGCGACATGTCGTTTCCACAGCGGTCCAGCTTGGCATTCCGGTCCCGGCGTTCACGTCGGCGCTGGCGTACTACGACGGGTACCGAAGTGCCCGCTTGCCAGCAAACCTTTTGCAGGCCCAGCGCGATTATTTCGGTGCACACACCTACGAGCGAACTGACAAAGATGGTTCGTTCCATACCGAGTGGCTGGACCTGAGAAAACAACCCAAAGCGTAGTAAGCCGAAAGCTTAAAGGCTTAAAAGCTTAAAGGCTTAAAGGCTTAAAGGCTTATGCCGATTTGAATGTGCCCTCCGTGCAAGGTGCCCGTCCTCATTGAGCTCGGATAAAATCGCGGAGGGGCGTTCGCAACGTGATCACGTTCGCAACGTCCCTGATCACAACCCAACGCGTAAGCGCGTGAGCGAGGGACGGCTTTAGCCCAATACTGCTCAATTGAGAGTTGGATTGGCGTAAAAACTCACAGGATACCGCCGAGTAGTTCGTAGTGGATCTTGTTAAAGATCCTTGCAGCAATCGCGTTTTTGGCGGACGGCTGAGGGATCTTTAACAAGATCCACTACCTGTGAATTGAAAACGATTGAGCAGTTTGAACAGTACTGGGCTTTAGCCAAACACGTACCAACCACCACCGACAGGTATTCCAAAAACATTTTGCTGCAATCCGTGTCGAGCGAAGGTCCGGTCCCTCGCTCGCGCGTCGGGTTATGGTTACCTGCGGCTCAAGGATGAGACATGGACAAGACTCTCGTGATCTTCGGAGCGTCGGGCGATTTGACCCGCCGCAAACTGATACCTGCTCTCTATTCATTGCACTGCAAAGGGCGACTTCCGAAGGATACGCGAATCGTCGGCGTTTCCCGGCGCCCCTACTCTTCCGAAGAGTGGCGCGGCATGCTCAGCAAAACAACCGGTGAATTCAACGCGAAAGATTTCGACGAGGTCAAATGGAACGAATTCGAACAGTCGGTCCATTACATCCCGGGCGACGCAACAAAAGGTGACGACCTGGTCAAGCTTGCGGAATCGCTCAAGGAACTCGACGGCGAAAGCAACGAGCGAGTCTACTACCTTTCCACCAAGCCGGCGATCTACGCACCGATCATCGAGAATCTGGGCGCTGCCGGGCTTGCCGACCAGTCGATTGGCAAGCGAAGGATCGTCATTGAAAAGCCGATTGGCGTTAACCTTGATACGGCGATGCGGCTTAATGAGAAGGTGCATGACGTCTTTCACGAGAATAACGTGTTCCGGATCGACCACTACCTCGGAAAAGAGACGGTACAAAATCTGCTCGTTCTTCGATTCGCCAATTCAATCTTCGAACCGATCTGGAATCGCAACTATATCGATCACGTCCAGATTACGGTGGCTGAGTCGGTGGAGATTGGTTCGCGAGCCGGCTATTACGATGGGTCCGGAATCCTTCGGGACATGTTCCAGAACCATTTGCTCCAGCTAATGACTATCGTCGCGATGGAGCCGCCGGCGAGGTACGATCCCAAGCTTGTCCGCGATGAAAAGGTCAAAGTGCTTCGATCCGTGCGACCAATGATCGAGAGCGAGTTTTCGACCAGCAGCGTACGCGGTCAGTATGAAGGCTATCTCGATGAAGAAGGCGTACCCGAGGGCTCCCAAACGGCGACTTTTGCGGCGTTGAAACTGGACATCGATAGTTGGCGTTGGCATGGTGTTCCTTTCTACCTGCGAAGTGGAAAAGCGATGTCCTGCCGCACGACGCAAATCGTGATCGAGTTCCGTAAGCCGCCATTCGCTTTGTTTAGCGAGTCAGACAATGGGATCATCGAGGGCAACCGTCTGGTGATTCAAGTCCAGCCGGCGGAAGGGATGCAAATGTATCTGCAATCGAAAGTGCCGGATGCCGGCATGATGGTGCAGGAGACGCCGCTCGATTTCCGCTTCGCCAGGCACAACACCAACAAGTCGATGCCCGATGCGTACCAGCGTTTGTTGCTGGACGCGCTCAACAATGATGCGAGTCTTTTTGCACGGAACGACGAAGTCGAACTTGCGTGGCAGATCATTGATCCAATCATCAACGCATGGCAAGGCGGTTCAGGTCCCGCACTCAAAACGTACGCCAAAGGCGACTGGGGCCCCGAAGAGTGCACGCAATGGATGCGCGACCAGAGTCGCAACTGGTTTGATGTCTGCCCCGTGCTTTCCTAATCCGCAATTTGCAGCGGCCGCGCGACGGGAGGGCGAGCTGCTGATCAGGTCACAGATTTAGACTTGCATGCGGCGTGACGGGAGGGCGAGGCTCCGTCCGAGCCGCGAATTGCCGAACCGGTCAGTTATTAGATCAGATTTAGACTTGCACGCGGCGCGACGGGAGGGCGAGGCGGGCGAGGCTCCGTCCGAGCCGCGAATTGCCGAACCGGTCAGTTATTAGATCAGATTTAGACTTGCACGCGG
>CALHZT010000306.1 GCA_938040995.1 uncultured Pirellulaceae bacterium
CATCTTCGGCTTGTTGCGCTTTCAGGAAGGATACGATCTTCTCCGGATCGGGAACGGTGCTGCCAAGCAGCTCGAGGCAGATCATCACCAGGAACGTATGGTAGGTGCTGCTCGCATGCCCTTCGGCTCCTTTGGCGAATCCGCCATCGTCACGGCGGAGGCTGAGGAACGAGTCGATGACGGCAGATCGCCAGTCGGATTCGATGCCTTCAAAGATGTCGATGTCGGCTAGTACGCGGAGCAGTTCGGCGGAGTAGATGAGTGAAAGGAAATCGACGATCGATTCTTTGCCAGTCAGTTTCCCTTTAAGAAATCCGGCGGCGTTTTCTGCAGGTTGATCTTTCAGCTCGCCAAGAATCGCGAGGCCTCGAAGTCCAAAACCGGTGTAGTAGAGGTCGCTTTCGCCTTCGCGACCGGCGAAACCACCATCGGGTCGCTGCCGTTCGAGAAAGAACTTCGTGTGGATCTCGCGTTGCGGATCAGGCAGTAGCGAAACGCCAGCAGCCATTCGCATGGTCAGTTGTGCAAGGTATCCCGGTTCCGACTGCATAAGTTACCTGCTGCTGTTACCCGCTGTAGGGCATGCTGTGCATGCCGTATATTTGTTGTGCATCGTCAGGCGTGGCCGGCCTGCTGGTTTCCCGACAGTCAGGTATGACTGCCCCACTTCTTACCAGGTGAGAAGTTTGTTGTCAGTCGATCCCGAAGGGATCTTGGCCTGCAGTCGGTGGTAAGCGCAGCGCCACCACTGGAAACTGTCCCAACAAGATAGTTGCATCCCGAAGGCGATGCCAGCGAGTCTTGATAGACACGAAGTTGGTCTCACGCAAAGGCGCGAGGGCGCAAAAGTCAGTTTTTCAAAGAGGTTGATGTGAGGATTCAGGAGTAATGCGCCAGCTTCTGGCGAATATCATCTGGAATCTCAACGGCCTTGGGCGGCTTTCCTTCGCGGACTTCGCAGCACACGGCAACGATCTCCCCAACGGCGACTTCCCGGCCTTCGTGCGAAAACTCAACTGAGTACGTAGCACTTTTGTTGCCAACATTCTTCACGTGGACGTGAACATCCACCACATCTTCAAACCGGACCGGCGACTTGAAATCACAAGTCGCCGAAACTCGCGGCCAACCCAACACGAAATCCTCGTCTGCCATCATCACGCTCATGCCGGTGTCGCGGAGCATCTCGTGTTCGCAAGATTCCATCCACGCAAAGAAGACGGAAAAATGCATGATCCCGGCCGCGTCGGTATCGCGGAACTCGACTCGACGTTGTGTGTGAAAACTGGGCATACTGAACCGAAACAGAATGGGCGTTGAAAAACCCGCCGCGGAAAACCGGGCGGGTTTGCGAACGTCTGATTGATTACCGACCGCGATTAGTGGCCCGAGTAGGGCAGTAACGCCATGAAACGTGCACGCTTGATTGCGCGGGTTACCGCATGTTGACTGGCAGCAGTACAACCTGATTTTCGACGACCAACGATGCGACCGTGGCGGTTTACAAGCTTCTTGAGTAGCTCGATATCCTTATAGTCGACATACATCGGCCTTGGACGAACGCCATCAACGAAAATCGGATCTTTCTTAACGGCGCGTGTTCGGTTGTTGCGTCGCTTCTTGCGATTCGGTCGTCCGCCTCTGCCTTTCATACTCAGCCTTTAAGTTGGTTGCTTTGTGCGTGATTTAATCAAATGCGTTCGCCGGAATTCCGGTACGCGGTTCTCGGTCGGGTATTCATCAGCCGATAGTGTAAATTGAGCGGACCCACCGGGCCCTCCCGCGACGTTCGGCCAATCCCAAATTCTAGCCAAATGAGCTCCACACGCAAGTGCGTTGACCCTCCTTTGCTCGTCATTGGGCTCCGCTGGTATGTTGACCGGGCTTTATCAAACATTGACCGAACATTGACCGAACATTGACGATTGGGCGGAGAATAGTGCTCTATGGACGCCAAACAACCAACGCCAACTGGATTGAACGCTGGATCAAAAGCTGGAACGGATGCCGCCCAGGCGGCGTCGGACTCTTCCCAGTCAGCAAATCCAGCAACATCCGCCGCCGCATTGCTGCTGGCAAGCAGCCTCAAACAGCTGATTGACGATCTGCCGCTAGACGGTATCGGCGGCCCGAACACGCCGGCAACAATCAAAAAGTCGATTGCGCTCGCCCGGCATCTGCAGCGGCGAGCCAACGCCCTGCAGACTCCGCAGGAGAAGCGGCAGCAAGCCGAGCTGGATCGTATGATCCAGAATCCGAACGACAAAGTCACGCTGACCCAGATGACCGACCAGGCGTTCCGGGCTTCGACGCCCACCCGAGCCGTCGATCAGCTCGTCCATATTCTGGACGTGCAGGGGATTCCCCGCTTTTTTACTCCGTTCGATCGCATGCTGCTGAAGGGCTTTCAGTCGTTTGGGAGCTATCTTCCTGGAGTCGCCGTTCCTGCGGTCAAAGACAAAATGCAGGAAGAGACCGCCAACGTTGTCCTGCCGGCGGAACGCGACTTGCTCGTAGAGCACTTGCGTGATCGACGGACAGAAGGGGTTCGCATGAATGTGAACTACCTCGGCGAAGCGTTATTGGGCGAAGACGACGCGCAGAACCGACTAAGGAATTACCTGCAGTCTTTGCAGCTGCCAGAAATCGAAGTCATCTCCGTCAAAATTTCGACGATCTATTCGCAAATTTCTTCGGTCGCCCGGGAGCAGTCGCTGGCGGTCATCTGCGACCGGATGGAACTACTCTATCGCGCCGCTGCCAAGGCGACATTCACGCGATCCGACGGGACAGTGGTTCCGAAATTTGTATACCTCGACATGGAAGAGTACCGCGACATGTCGCTGACCGCCGACGCGTTCATGCGAACGCTGGATCGACCGGGGCTTGAGGACGTGACTGCCGGGATCGTTCTGCAGGCGTACATTCCCGATTCGTTTCAAACGCAGCAGCGGATTCTCGAGTGGGCTCGCGAGCGAGTCGCCAAAGGCGGCGCGCCGATCACGATGCGGATCGTGAAGGGAGCCAACATGGAGATGGAGAAATTCGAAGCCTCGCTTTACGGTTGGCCGCAGGCTCCTTACAAAGCCAAAGCTGAAACGGATGCGAATTACCGCCGGATGGTTCAGCTTGGTCTCGATCCGGACAATCGCAAGGCGGTTTGTCTGGGAATCGCGTCGCACAATCTTTTCGAGCTGGCATACGGGCTGGTCAAGTCGGCGGAGATGGACGCGAGCGGGCACGTTCAGTTTGAAATGCTCGAAGGCATGGCCAATCATCAGCGTCGCGCCTTGTTCGAATTGTCAAAGAACCTCCTGCTATACGCACCTGCCTGTCGCAAGGAAGAGTTTATTAACGCGATTGGCTATCTGGTCCGGCGGCTGGACGAGAATACCGGGCCGAGCAATTTCCTGAGGCACGCTTTTCGCTTGACGGTTGATAGCGAAGAATGGGAGCAGCTCGAAAAGCAGTTTATCGAAGCGTTTGATTTGCTACCGCGTTTGTCGGACCAGCCGCGACGCACGCAAAATCGTAGCGAAGTTACCTCGGCGCCGGTGCCTCGCAAGCTTCCAGCCGAAACGGGGACACCGGATCCACCGTCATGGCACTCGTTCGCCAACGAATCGGATACCGATTTTGCCCTCGTTCAAAACTATGAATGGGCGAGGTCGATCATTACAGACTGGGAGGATCGACATTCGGAGCGAGCCGCGGAGATTCCACTGGTGATCGCCGGCAGGGAGATAGTGACGGGGCGAACCGTTCGCGAATGCAAAGATCCGTCGCGACCCGGCGTGGTGGTTGGTCGCTATCAAATGGCGACGGCGGAAGATATCGCGGATGCGGTGGCCTGCGCGAAAGAAGATCCTTCGGGCTGGCGCGACAAACCAGCGACTGAACGCCGAGCCATCCTGCGCGTGGTGGCTCAGGAGCTTCGCAATCAGCGAGCCGCATTAATGGGCGCGGCCCTGGCCGACGGCGGCAAGATTTTGCCGGAATCGGACCCCGAGGTCTCCGAGGCGATTGATTTTGCTGAATTTTATGGCGAGACCGCCGAGTACTTTGAGCAACTGCCCGGAATCTCGGCGACTGGTCGCGGAGTCGTCGTCGTCGTGTCGCCGTGGAACTTTCCTGTGGCAATCCCCTGCGGCGGAATCGCTGCCGCGCTTGCCGCCGGAAACACCGTCATCCTCAAACCGGCATCGGACACGGTGCTGGTGGCTTATGAAATGTGCAAGTGCTTCTGGAGCGGTGGCGTATCACGCCGCACACTTCAGTTCGTGCCGTGTTCCGGCGCAACCGAAGGCCAGCAACTGGTGGCTCATGCAGACGTCGACACGGTGATCCTGACCGGTGGGACCGAAACCGCGTTGACCATGCTCAGGCATCGTCCGGAAACTCGCTTACTGGCAGAGACGGGTGGAAAGAACGCGACGATCGTTACGGCGATGGCGGATCGCGATCAAGCCATCAAGCACGTGCTTCATTCTGCGTTTGGCCACGCTGGACAAAAGTGTTCCGCGACTTCGCTGCTAATTCTCGAAACCGAGGTCTTCAACGATCCCAAATTCAAACAGAATCTGTGCGATGCCGTTTCCAGTCTGCATGTTGATTCTGCATGGAATCTCAAAACAAAGGTCGGTCCCATGATTCGCCCGCCGGGTGGAGAACTGGAAACCGCACTGAAGGAACTCGAACCGGGCGAGTCGTGGGCGGTCATGCCACGGCGCACGCTTGCCAATCCGCATCTCTATTCGCCCGCAGTGAAATGGGGCGTTCAGCCGGGTAGCTTCACGCACAAAACCGAGTTCTTCGGGCCAGTGCTTGGGGTGATGCGAGCCGACAATCTTGACCACGCGATTGACCTGGTAAACGCGACGGGGTTTGGTTTGACTTCGGGACTGGAGAGCCTCGACGATCGCGAGCAGGAGCTCTGGAAAGACCAGATTCGCGCCGGCAATCTGTACGTGAATCGCGGCACGACGGGCGCTATCGTTTTGCGTCAGCCGTTTGGTGGCATGGGTAAGTCGGCTTTTGGTCCGGGTATCAAGGCGGGCGGTCCCAACTACGTTGCGCAGTTGATGCGTTTTGAACATGTCGCCGGTGAAGAGTCGTCGCCCATAGAACTGGATAACGAAAATGGCGAGCAGCTTCGTCGTTTGCTGGAGCGACTGGAAAAGGTCGACAGTGCCATTGTTCGAACGGATGATCGCGACATGCTGGAGAAAGCAATTCGCTCGTATCAGCACTGGTTCGTTACCGAATTTGCAGATGCCCATGATCATTTTCGACTGATTGGCCAGGATAACTTCCGACGCTACTTACCCGTTCGGGAGATACGCATCCGGGTGCACAAGAACGATTCGCCATTCGAAACGATCGCCCGGGTATGTGCGGCCAAAGCCGCCGGTTGCCGAATAACAGTCAGCACCAATCCCGATTTGATGAACCCGCAGCCGGTCGGATGGCTGGATGCAGTGACAGATAGCTGGGCTGCATCGATCGAGTTCGTCGAAGAATCCGATGAGCAACTCGCGACCGTCATTCGTGACGGTCACACGCTTCGAATTCGATACGCCACCCCCGACCGTGTGCCAAGAACGATTCGTCAGGCAGCTGCGGAAACCGGTTTGTACCTTGCTGATACACCCGTGGTTGCGAACGGTCGAATTGAGTTGCTCTGGTACTTTGAAGAGCAGAGTATCTCCGATAACTACCATCGCTACGGCAATCTCGGTGTTCGCGCTGACGAAAAACGGATCGTGACAGCATAGTGACCGGCACCGTGACCAGCATATACACTACCGTCATCATCAATCCGGAGGCGCGAAGTGGAGCTGCCCGTTCCTGCTGGCGAAAATTGGCACCCGAACTGCGAAATGCCATCGGGCCGTTTGAAGCGAGGGTAACTCAAAGCAGGGGCGACGCGATCCACATCGCCCGCGAAGCGATCGCAGCCGGTACGGGCAGGATCGTTGCGTTCGGGGGTGACGGAACGATCAGCGAAGTCGCCAATGGCATTCTCGGCTCAGAAAATCCAGCGTGCCAGCTTGGCATTCTTCCTTTTGGAACTGGCAATGATTTTTGTCGGTCGCTCGGAATCAGCTCAAAACTGAACGAAGCCCTGGGCATTCTTGAGGCGGGGCGCATCAAGCTCGTTGATGCCGGCGAAGTCGAGTTCGTAGGGAATGATAGTCAGGTTCAAAAGCGGATCTTCATGAACGTCGCTTCCTGTGGCCTGAGCCCGGAAGTTAACCGACTGGTCAATAGCCACGGGCACTGGTTTGGGAAACGGTGGAGCGGCCGGCTTTGCTATCTGATCGCGACGCTCGTGGCCAAGTCGCGTTTTCAGCCAGTGGAAGTTCGATTCACTGCGGGGCGGGAGCCCGAGCAGACCGCTCATGTGCTTGCGATCGTCATAGCCAATGGCAAATATTTTGGCGGCGGAATCCAGATTGCCCAGCAAGCTGATCTCGGTGACTCGAGGTTGTACTCGGTTGTTGTGAGGCCAATTGGTTTCGTCCGGTTGCTTGCCAATATCCATCGCTTCTACGGCGGCGATTTGGCCGCGATGGAAGAAATAGACGGATTTTCTGTTGAGCAGATGAACGTGACATCTGCCGACGGTTCTCCTGTCCAGATTGAACTGGATGGAGAGGTTGTTGGGCGACTTCCGGCGACATTTCGCGTCTTGCCAAATGCGCTTGGCGTTATCGCGTGATGTTGCTGAATTGCAACAGTTCAAGTTGTTGCGGTTGCAACGGCGGTTCACCCTTCGATCCAGTCAGATTTTGCATGTCAGGGTGGGGGTTTTGACCTACGTTTTCCGAGTACACCCCGAATTCCCGATTTTTGACATGGCCTCCCTTGGTAGCGAAACCTAAGAAAAACAAGAACAGGCGTGGAGTCGCTGTTGCAGAGCTTGCGGTATGCCTACCGCTGCTTGTCGTGCTTTGCTTCGGAACTCTTGAGGCTTGCGAGATGATGTTTCTCAAGCAGTCGCTTTCGATTGCTTCGTACGAAGCAGCGAGGGTGTCCCTGGTGCCAGAGATAACGACGGACGACGTGCAGTATCAGGCAGAGCTGATTCTTGCAAATCGTCGCGTCAACGATTTTACAGTCGCGGTTACCCCTGATGTCGCAACAGCGACAGTGGGTGAGTTTATCGCAGTCACCTCCACGGCCCCGTGTGGCAGTAACTCCCTTATTGGCAGCTTTTTCTTCGGTAGTAAGCAACTCACTTCCAGAGTGGAAATGAGAAAAGAATTTTAAGCGTTCCTGTGCCCGCAGAATCAGAGGAGTTCCTGAATGGTAAAGAAGAGTCGAGCTGGTGCGATCATACCTTTGGTCGCTGTCCTTTTGCCAGTCACCATTTTCCTGATCGCGATGATCATCAATGTTGCTTACATTGAATTGGCACGTACCGAACTGCGGATCGCAACAGATGCGGCTGCCCGGGCTGGCGGTCGCGAACTGTCATTGACTGGTGATATTGATCAGGCCAAGGCGGCGGCGCGGGACGCGGCAGGCAGAAATCTGGTCGCGGGCTCACCATTACTTCTTGCCGACGATGACTTTACGGTTGGCGTTTCGACGCGCCCGACGCCAACTTCCCGATACAATTTCAATGCAAATTCGAACCAGAATCCCAATTCACTGCAGATCATGGGACGCCGTAAGAACGGTGGTGCAAGTGGCTCGGTCTCGTACTTTATGCCCAACGTCCTGGGTAGAACTGCATTCGAGCTGGAGCAACGTGCCAGATCCACCCAGATCGAACTCGACCTGTCGCTGGTCGTCGACCGGTCTGGATCCATGGCATATTCCGACATCGAGAATGCGACGCAGATGCACGATCAGGGAGTGAATCCAGCTGCCGCTCCTGCCGGTTGGAGTTATGGCGGCATCGTTCCGCCCAATTCGCGATGGCTGGACATGATTGCGGCCACGAACGTTTTGCTCGATATGCTTGAGCAGACTCCGCAAACCGAACTCGTGTCGTTGACGACCTACGCCAGCACAGCGTCCAGGGATATCGGACTGACTGGAAGCTACAATGAGATCATTGACGGTCTGAATGACGTCACGCAGGCATTCCATGGCGGTGGCACCAATATCGGTGGCGGGATTGCGAATGGGGCGGAAGCTCTCGTGGATACTGGATCGCGCCCGTGGGCAACGAAAGTCGCTATCGTTTTGACTGACGGTGTGCACAACACCGGAACCAATCCAGTTGCCGCCGCAGCTTCCACGGAAGACGTAACGATATATACGATCACGTTTAGCCAGGAAGCCGAGCAGCGGGACATGAGGAGGGTGGCCCGGAAAACAGGCGGAAATCACTTCCACGCAAGTTCCGGGCAGGCGCTGATTGACGCGTTTCGCGAAGTCGCCAAGAGCCTGCCTACTTTGATCACCGAATAGGAATCACGGAACCATCATGAAGAAATGCCAACAAGTTCGACGTGGAGCCACCGCAGTCGAATTCGCGTTTGCAGTAATAATCGTATTCGTGTTTGTATTTGGTGTGTTCGAATTTGGACGCATTCGAATGGTTCAGCATACGATTGATAACGCCAGCTATGAAGGCGCTCGCCACGTACTGGTTCCCGGTGGCACCGCCAATGAGGCCGTCGCTGCTGCTCAGGAGATTCTCGCAGCGGGCAGAGTCAACGATGCGACGATCACCGTTTCCCCGAATCCTCTTAATTACGATTCGACCTTTGTACGTGTAAATGTTTCTGCGCCACTAAACTCCAATGCATGGATTGCACCAAGATTCTCTGCCCGCAGATTCGTTGAGTCGGAAACGGAACTCATGACCGAGCGATCACCCGCCGTCTTGATCGGGACACCTCCCAAACGGGGTAACGGCGGAGGCAGAGGCGGGCGGCAACGGTAACCGCCACAGCCCATTGTTGTCCCGTAGCCGGGCTGGCAACAGCTCCCGTAGCCGGGCTGGCAACAGCTCGGCGGGTCTCTCTGTGCATCAATACTTCGTTCGCGCCACAATCAGCTTCCCCCGAAGTGTTGCCACTCCGGCTACGCGCGACACATAGCCCGCAAACGAAGCAGTCGCCCGTAGCCGGGCTGGCAACAGCTCGGGCGGGGTCTCTCTGTGCATCAATTCTTCGTTCGCGCCACAACCAGCTTCCCCCGAAGTGTTGCCACTCCGGCTACGCGCGACCCAAAGCCCACATCAGTTAACTGGGAAACCCCGTTTCCGCAGCAGCGCCGACGTATCCACGTCGCGACCGCGGAACCGGCGAAAACCTTCCGCCGGATCAATGGTGTCACCAACGGAAAAGATGCAATCGTGTAATTTCTTCGCCAGCGACTTGTCAAAGAAACTGCCTGCCTCTTCGAACGCTTCGGCGGCATCAGCCGTTAGAGCGTCCGACCAAAGGTAGCTGTAGTAGCCAGCAGAATATCCGTCATCTGCGAAGATGTGCATGAACTGTGGAGTCCGGTGACGCATGACAACTTCTTTGGGCATACCCATGGCGGCGAGCGTCTCTTTCTCAAACTTGTCCGGATCGATGTCGGCTTCTCCCTCGAGATGAAGTTTCATATCGATCAAGGCACTGGCAAGATACTCGACAGTAGCAAAGCCCTGATTGAACGTGGATGTCTTCTTGATCTTGTCCACCAGTTCCTGTGGAAGCGGTTCACCCGTTTCGTGGTGAACGCAGAACTTGTTGAGCACTTCCGGAGTCGAAAGCCAGTCCTCATTCACTTGCGAGGGAAATTCGACATAGTCGCGAGCCACCGATGTTCCTGACTGCGACGGATACTCTACCTTCGAAAGCAGCCCGTGTAGCGCGTGCCCAAACTCGTGGAATAGCGTGTCGGCATCGTCCCACGAAATCAGAACCGCCTTGCCTTCGGTGGCTTGTGCAAAATTCGAATTGTTGGACACGATAGTGGTAATCGCATTGCCATCCATGTTCTGCTGGGCCCGGTAGTCGGTCATCCATGCACCGCTTCGCTTGCCTTCGCGGGCATAGGGATCGAAGTACCACAGTCCGACATGCTTGCCGTCCCGGTCCATGACTTCCCAGACGCGAACGTCCGGGTGAAACACAGGAACGTTGTTAATCTCTTTGTATTGCAAGCCGTGTAGCTCCGTCGAACACCACATCATGGCTTCGCGAAGTTTCTCCAGCTGCATGTACGGTTTGACTTCGTTGAAGTCGAGGTCGTACTTGTCCTTGCGAACCTTCTCGGCGTAATAACGATAATCCCAAGGTTCGATCGTAATGTTCGCACCTTCGGCGTCGGCGATCTTCTGCATGTCGGCGACTTCTTCTTTGACGCGTGCAACTGCTTTCGGCCAGACCTTCATCATCAGGTCCATCGTGGCCTCTGGCTTCTTCGCCATCTGCGGTTCCAGTCGCCAGTGAGCATGCGTTTCGTATCCCAGCAACTTTGCCCGTCTGGCGCGAAGCTTGAGGATTTCCGAGATCAGAGCGTTGTTGTCTTTCTCATCGCCGTTGTCTCCGCGGTTGTAATACGTTCGCCAGACCTTCTCCCGTAGCTCTCGCTTGTCGGCATAAGTCAGGAAAGGATCCATCGAAGACCGGGTATTGGTGATCGCCCATTGGCCTTCTTTGCCTTTCTCCTTCGCCGCATTCGCCATCGCATCGACCAGACTTTCTGGCAATCCGGCAAGGTCCGCCTGGTCTTCAATCCAGGTGACGTATCCCTGTTCGTCGTCGAGAACGTTCTGGCTAAAGTCGGCAAAGAGCGTGGCCAGCCGTTGGTTGATCTGTGTCAGCCGGTCTTTGTCTTCCTGGCTGAGTTTCGCTCCTTTCCGCACGAACGACTTGTAGCGATCTTCCAGCAGTCGCTTTTGCGCTACGTTCAGCTTGTCCTTTTCCGGACTGTTGTAGACGGCTTCGATACGGGCGAAGAGTTTTCCATTTTGCGTGACCCAGTCTTCGAATCCGGCCAGCTTTGGCATGACCGATTTTTGAATGTCCGGCATCGGGCCAGTGTTCAGGTTGGATGCGTGAACGCCAAAAATGGACCCCAGTCGGGTTAGCGTGTCGCCTTCCTTTTCCAGAGCGACAAGCGTATTTTCAAACGTTGGGGGTTCGGGATTGTCGGCAATCTTGTTGATGTCGTTTTTTGAAATTTCCATCGCTATGGCAAATGCAACGTCAAATTCTGATGGCTGAACCTGGTTCCAGGGAGGGACACCGCCGAAGGGGCCGGTCCATGGTTTGAGCAAAATCGAATCCGTGGTTTCTTGCGCAGTCAAAATTGTGGCTCCAAAATGATTCAGCGTTGCAGAAACCAGTATCACGATCGCTGCCGTCGTTGTTCGCGTGTTGATTTTCATATCCAACTCCAGTGCGAGGTTCGTTCTCAGTCCGGTCGATCATCTTAACGGAGTTTTTTGGCTGTTCGTAGGTCTCGTTGTCCCATGTTGTGGGAAGTGGTTTGTGCCGCCGTTTGAGTACCAGCCCGAAGCGTTCGTAGTGGATCTTGTTAAAGATCCCTCAGTCGTCCGCGAAAAACGCTATTGATGCAAGGATCTTTAACAAGATCCACTACCCGTGAATTCAACGCGCTGCCCGACAAGTCAGCCTGGGGCAAACGCGGCGAGCCCCGGCGAGTCGCGAGTCGCCCCAGGTTCCTGAATCCCGATGGTTGGGCGATCGAGCAAGTCTGATTGAAACTTTTGAGATGATCCGAGATCGCAAGCAATGAGCTTGGCCACCTCAATTTCGGGCTCGGTACGATGAAGACGTATTGGGCATTGTGGCTCGACCAAAAATTATCTTTGTGTCCGGATTCCTGGGGCGTCGCTCAAACTCGCAGGCTCGTTTTTGCTATGCCCCAGGCTGGTTTGTTTTGCCACTTCGTGGCGAAGGTTCATCTATTAATTGGTGATCTTCGCATCGGTTGTTGATGGCCACTCACGCCTGATCCGCATCAAGCAACTTCGCGAACCTGTTGATCTGCTCTAGCGCCGTGTCACGAGAATCGGTGATGCTCAGCAATTGCCCATAGTCGTGATCAGTCGCCAGTTTTTCGAGCAATGGATATACCGGTTTTTTCACAGTCCAGTATTCCTCGTCAAGGAAGATCATGGGGCTCGCGTGCCCAAACGTCTTGTAGTGATTCTGGCAGGCATCCTGGAATATTTCCTGGATCGTTCCGGCGCTTCCCGGGGCAAACACGACTCCATAAGTCGCGATGGCGAGAAGCCCTTCCTCCCGCACACTGTTGGCGAAATACTTGGCGATCTGCAATGCAAAACAGGTGGGCGGTTCGTGACCATACAGCCAAGTCGGTATGCCGAGACTCTGGCAATGCTCCGGATTCTCGACCGGGTATTTTTCGACAACGGTAAATGCCGTATCCAGCCACGGACCAATCGGATCATACAGTGGCGCTTCGCTCAGAATTTGCACAGCATCGACAAGTTCTTCATCGCTTCGTTCGGCAAACCACGCGCCCAGATGGGTGGCTTCCATTAGTCCTGGTCCACCGCCACTCGTTGGCAGGAATCCTGCGTGTACCAGTTCCCGTGACAGTCGGGCGATCTTCAGGTAAACCGGATCGTCACGTTTGACCGAATGGCCACCCATAATGGCGACGACCTTTTTGTCGGCAATGAACTCCTGGAGGGCATCCGTCATTGCATGATCATGCAGCCGCCGGGCCAGCGTGACATAGGCATCCATGGAAGCCGCGCCGCGATGTTCCAGATAGTGGTGGTAGCTCGCGCCGTCGATCGTGCTTTTGTAAGAATCGACATCGCCGATCTGGTACCCACCGAGCAATTCTTCGGGTGAATACAACAAAGAGCGGTAAGGATTGAACGGGAGATCGGGTAGCTCTGGAAATATCAGTGGACGATCAAAATGTTCGAGGACGGCATCGTTGAATTTGCAGCCCAACAGCACGTTTTTGCGAAGCGTTGCACTGGAGAGTTGAGGTTCCACCTTGGTGAGATCCAGCGACTGAAAAACCGCGTTCGTCAGGTCCGTGGAATGCTTCAGATGTTCTGTGAGTTTGGCGAGAGTTTCGAATTCCAGTCTTGGCATGATTGTTCCGGAAGGAGTGAGTTGGATAGCCACGTATTGTAACGCTCGGCAAGTCGAGGGGGATGTCACGATTGGGGCCAAAGCGCGAATGCCAGTCGAAACATTTTCTGAAACATTCGGAACCCCTCTCAAGAAGTGAATTTGTCGTACATCGACTTGAGGATGTTTTCATTCTGGCGAATTATTGAATCGGCCAGAGCAGGCCGAACTCACGTGCGATTTTTTCTGGTTGCTTTGCTAGCGAATGCCGTCGTCGGCCTGAGGGTCGTGTATTTTTTCGAGGACGGATCTCCCAAAATTTTACAATGGATGTAATATGCGCAATTCTTTGCCTGAGAAGCGTTTCGTTTTTGCGGACGTGCTCGAAAATCGCATACTCTTTGACGCGACAGTGGCCCCCCTTGAAACTCCCGGGGCACTGGATCAGCTTTCTTCCGGCCAGATACTGGACGGGTATGAAAGCCCCGCAGCCGTTGACGGTCAGATCGTCTTTATCGATTCTGGGGTCGAAGGCCATCAGGAGATTTCAGCCTCGCTTGAGTCTCTGGGTATCGAAATTGTGCTGCTCAAGGCAGACCAGGACGGGATATCGCAGATTTCGGATGCCCTCGAAGGGCGTAAGGATCTCTCGGCGATTCATGTGATTTCGCATGGTGATGAGGGGGCTGTTGTACTCGGCAATACAACCCTCGACGCCGACAACCTCAGCCGTTACACCGATCAACTGGCGGGTTGGTCAGACGCTATGGCCGAAGACGCGGATCTCCTTTTCTACGGTTGTGACCTGGTGGGCAATGCCGAGGGAGAACAATTTGTCGAGTCGATCAGCGCGATCACCGGCGCGGACGTGGCGGCTTCGGATGACCTGACCGGTGCGGCGGAATTGGGCGGCGACTGGGAACTGGAACACAACGTCGGAACCATTGAAGCGAGCACTCTGGAGGCTCACAACTGGGATGGGACTCTCAATGTCGTGACGCCAACATTTGTCGCTACTAACGCCGACAGCCAGAACATCGCGGGAGTTGATGATCCGGCGGATACCGCCAACGGAGTGATCAACCAGCTCAATGGTGCCGGTACTGATGGCTTCGTCTACGACTCAACCGCAGCGAACGGTGTGCCCAATCCGACCTTTGAGTATTCCCTGACCATTGGGTCGGGACAGACGGTCAACGGTTTTGAACTCTATGGCACCGTAGGTGGAGGCACCGGCGAACAACTGAGGGATATCGACCTCGAAATCTTCGATAGCGCGAACAATCTTGTCTTTTCTGGGTCCGCGTCTTCTCCTGTCGTACTTCCCAACGGAACACCGCTCGTGGTCACCGGTTTCGAATTGACTGAAGGCACCTATTCTGTCGTGATGACAGATACAGGACCCGAACGCTTTAACCGGGAATTCAGTGAAGTCCGTTTCGTAGCAGACAAGGACTGGGATGGTGTTCCTGATCACGAAGACGCCGATATAGACGGCGATGGGATTTTGAATTCAGACGAGGGCCTTCCCGGTATTTCGGAAACATTTGAAGGTAACAATGTTACAGGCGGAACGTCTGCGGCAGACTTTTATCTATCCAACTTTTACCAACAAAACGGCACGCCCCCGAACCTCACTGCTATTCGGTCTCCAGATTACGTTACCAACGGAGACATCGCTCCTGGCAATCAATGGTTCGCTCCGATCGAAGGCGGTGCGTTCCTCGCACTGCAGGCGGTGAATGACGACGCCGAGTTCTTTTCTACCAGCGGCGATGGCAACGACGGAATATTTATCGAATAC
>CALHZT010000307.1 GCA_938040995.1 uncultured Pirellulaceae bacterium
TCATCGATAACTACGGTGACATGCGAAACGAACCGACGAAGGATGCGACCAGCGGACTGGCGCCTTATCTTCACTTCGGACACATCTCATCGGCGGAGGTTTTCGAAGCGATTCGCAAACAGGAAGAATGGTCGGAGGATATGGTCGCCGAAAAGGCGAAGGGAAGCTCACGCGGCTGGTGGGGCCTGCGGGACAGTGTCGAAGGATACCTTGACCAGATCATCACGTGGCGCGAACTGGGCTACAACATGTGTTGGCAACGCGACGACTACACCGAGTACAGTTCGTTACCCGACTGGGCCCGCAAGACGATGCGTGAGCATGCCAAAGATCGCCGCGAATATCTTTATTCACTCGAAGAATTTGAAACGGCACAGACACACGATCACCTCTGGAATGCGGCTCAGACGCAACTTGTTCGCGAAGGCCGCATGCACAACTACTTGCGAATGCTGTGGGGCAAGAAGATCTACGAATGGTCAGCAAAACCCGAGCATGCCCTCGACGTCATGATCGAACTCAACAACAAGTACGCACTCGACGGGCGCAACCCCAACTCCTACAGCGGCATCTTCTGGGTGCTCGGGAGATACGATCGAGCATGGGGCCCAGAGCGACCCATCTTTGGCAAAATTCGCTACATGAGCTCCGACAATACGGCCAGAAAGGTCAAAGTAAAACCTTATCTGGCCAAGTACAGTCGCGATTCGCAGGCCGATCTCTTTTAGGCGGTGTGGTCGGTTTGGTTTCGACGGAACCGTCGTGAAACAATACAACAAATTCCATCAGCTATTCCGCCAGCCACGACCACGCTCGCAATTCGGATGGAATCTTGCCTTCTTCGTCGCTGGAATCATTCGTCTCGAGCGGAAGAACAGCCCGTGACGATTGCGTTGCAACATGTCCGTGGCGAGGAATCAATTTTGTGCCTGCAGCCCGCGTTCCACTCACCAAAAACAGGAAGCTCGCATTCGGCACCGAAGCGCCAACCCGACCGCTCACACTGACGTAGTACGTGCCCTCGCCAAGAGTCAAAGGGGCAGTAGCGAAGTCATCCGCTTCCGCCAACAAGTTGCCGTCAGCATCCAGCAGGTCAAATTCAACCGGTGATCCGAGACCAAGCGGTTGCAGCGTAACATCGAAAGCTGCCGGCAAGCTGAACTGGAACATGTCGATATCGTCGCTATTTTCGAGCGTGCCAATACCAAAACCGGCAAAGTCGCTTCCGCTCGCATCCACCAGCAAGTCGGTTGCGCCAACGCCAATCACATCGGCGTGATCGTCAACAGCAGCATCCGCGTCCTCCACGTACACGTCGAATGAATAGGCATTCTCCGATACCGAGTCGGTCGAACTTACCGCGACATAATAGGTCCCGGAATCCAACAACTGGGCAAGATATGTGTCACCATCGTTGGACTGGGAAACAGCCACGCTGTTGCCATCCTCGTCAAGCAACTGAACAGTCAACGGGGCACTGTGGGTTCCAGACAGAACGATTTCATCGTCAGTCGCCATCTCGAACTCGAAGACGTCCACGTCGCCAGGCATTTCAATGACCCCGCTACCGCGACCAACCACACCGCCATTGAATTCACCGAACACGATGTCCGTTGCTTCGGGGCCCAGCGTATTCGCGTGGTCGTCGCCTGGAATGCCAGGATCGCCAACGCGAACGTTGAGGAAGTAATCTCCGACGCCCCCTTCGTTGGAATTCACGACAAGGTAGTAGGTGCCAGGCTTCAGTTCGACGCTGGCTTCGGGATTCTCAAACGGCGTCGCAGTGACTTCCGTGACGACTCCTGTTGCCACATCGACGAGACCAAGCGTTGCCGTGGGTATGGCGAACTGGAACAAAGAAATTGTCACCAAATCCGACTCTTCAAGATCAAACTGGAACACATCGTTATCGTCCGCCGTTTCGAGGAAGCCATACTCGCTGGCGAGCTGCGTGCCGAAATCGTCTTCGAACACCAACGGTGTCGCGTCCGGGCCGATCTCATCCACATGATCGTCTGCTGGTGGATCTGGACTATCAAACTCGCCCACCCGCACATCGATGCTGTAGTCGCCGACTCCCACAGTCGCCACACCAGCCATCGAGATGTAGTAGGTACCCGCTTCAAGCGACTCGTTGATTTCTGCCGGAGCGAAGAACCCGTCACTCTGAACTTCCGATATCACGACTCCATCACTTCCAATCAGGTGCAAAGTCGTCGAGTCGAGAAGAAATCCCATTCCGGTAATTGAGACCACGTCAGGTTCGGCGACATCAAATTGAAAGACATCCACATCTTCGTTAGTTTCGAGAACGCCAAACGAGCCGCCGATGAGAGCGCCTTCGAACGGGTCAAGAACAATTGGAGTCGCATTCGGGCCAATCTCGTCAACGTGATCGTCGGTCGGCGGGTCTGGATCATCAAAATCGCCAACCGTGACGTCGAGCGTGTACTCACCGACACCCGCCGCACTTTCCCCCGTGACAGACACGAAATAGGTTCCCGATGTAAGAGCCGCCTCGATCGTCGCTGGCGCGAAAACACCGGGGCTAATCGCTTCGGCGACAAGGCCTCCATCCGAATCCAACAGGGATAGCGTGGTCGTATCAAGAACAAACGGTAGCAACTGAATGACTACGTCATCACCCTGGGTGACTTCAAACTGAAAAACATCAACATCTCCCGATGTTTCGATGATGCCGAACTCGTTACCGTTCAATGCACCGTTAAGTGGCACCAACTCAATCTCAGTCGCATCTGGTCCAATCGTGTCCACATGATCGTCAGTCGGTGGATCAGGATCTTCGAATTCACCGACCGCCAGGTCGAGCGTGTAGTCCCCGACGCCAGACGAATTCGTTCCCGTTACGGATACATAGAACGTCCCGGCTTCCAGTGATTCTGTGATAGACGCTGGAGTCAAAAAGCCCGGACTGTCCATCGTTGAGACGATGTCACCATTCGCGTCGAAAAGAGACAACGACGAAGACTCGAGCAATACAGGCAATAACTGGATGGAAACCGCGTCACCAGCAGCAAGTTCGAACTGGAAGACGTCCACGTCACCGGTGACTTCGATCAGACCGTATTCGCGACCGACCAAAGCACCGTTCGAAGGCACCAGCTCGATTGGCGTGGCATCGGCACCAATTTCATCGACGTGGTCGTCGGGCTCAAAACCCAAAGATGCACACAATGAGCCAGCAACATAGGTGTCGCCAACATGAGCCACCTGGCAAATGTCCGCTGCAAGCAATCGCCGGGATTCCATTTGTTCAAATCGAAGTCTTCTCTTCATGGCTTCACCCTCTGATCCCCATTGCCCCGGCAACTACACCTGTAGTTAACATTTCGTTCACTATAAGGAGTTGTCGTGACACTGCCAGTAGCAAATTCAAGTTTTTTTGGGCCGACACCGATCAGACACATCGCTGACGAGGCCTGGGCAAGCGGGGCAATCCGCGTGTCAGGTAGATCGTGAGCCTCAGAATAAGTTGCTAAACTGAGAAATCTGAGAAATCTGAGAAATTGGCTTTAAACTTCGCAATAACGCGTAGACGTAAAGATATCTATCTTGAGCGAGCCCGGACAACGCGCCGTTGATTTGTTGCTAATCGCGCAGTACTCGTTCCTGGTACTCGTCGGATATTTTGGTTGTAGCAACGCCACCGGGCAGGCCTTCTTTTACCCGTGCCTTTTGCCGCCCTTAATGCTCGCGAGCTTCGTTGCGGTCTTTTACTCATTTCGCGTATTCACGCGAGCAATCTGGCTTGTACTTGCCCCTCTATCCGTCTGGTTTGCCATTCTCCTGGGTATCGTCCTCTTCGTGGGACTGAATACCGCTCCGGCATTTGACTCAACATACTACTCCCAACGCTATGTGAGTTGCACGGTTCCCGCGACAGTGTTTGCTTATCTGCTGCCGCTGCTCATCTGGTTAGCCGTGTTTCAGTTCGGATGGAGACTGAAGCGAGTAGGGCAATGCACTACGCCGAGGGCGGTTCATCTGAAAGAACTTCTTGCATTAACGGGAGTCGTCGGCGCGGCTACTGCGCTTGCCCAGAACAGCTTGCACCTGGAGAACGTGACATTGGGCAAAGGGCTGTTTGTCGAGCACTATCACACACTGTTGGTTTGGGCGGCCATTGAGTCGGCTTTTCTGGCTCCGATTATCCTGGCGTCCTTTTCAAGATCGCATCTGCTGGCGATTGTGGCGTGCCTTCTCTACATCACAATTTCTTTTGGAGCCGATAGCATATATCGCTGGAATGTCTTTGATGGCAAAGTAAATCTCAGCATCAATCAAGCGTGGCCACTGACTTACATTTTCCTTCCGTACGGCGGCGGGCGAATTGTTGGAAGTATCGCTTTGGCCATCGTCATCTTTTCCAGCCGCTGGTGCGGATTTCGACTGGTACGTGACGCTGGCGAATCAAAAAACGCCGGCGCTGACGTAGATTCTGGAAACAAAACATCGGGGCATTCATTAGAGCGTTTCCATGACTGACAACCCTGTCCCATGGACTCAGGCGAGACGGGAAGCTTTGGAGCAACTTGTTGCCAAAGCAAGACCGACGGGCTTCTACGGGTACCACGAAGAACTGCTCGAGGCCTGCGCCGATGTTGTAGCCGCCGCGCGTGGCAACGATCTGGTTTTTGTAGGGCGTTCACCGGAACCACTCTACGACTTGCTCGAAAGCATTTTTTCTGACACGTCCCAACCGCCAACCATCACCCTGTTGCCGTTCAGCTTGCGAGATCACGATTCCGGTGCAATCCGCAAAGTTCACAACAGCGACGAAGAATCAATCGTCGCACTGGAAAATCATTTCAGCGACTTGAACCTCGGCCCTGCGGATATTGCCCAGTCGAAAAACGGAATCTCATTCGTTGACTTCGTTTGTTGGGGAACGACGCTCGGAAACCTTGAAGAAACGTTGGAATTCATGGCGACTCGGCAAGGCATGGAGCCCACTCAGGTCACAAGCAACATTCGCTACACAGGTATCACCAAGGAATCTGTCGGCTGGACCCACTGGCGGAACGACGAAGAATCGCAGGGAGCCAGGTTCTTTGCAGAGAACCGGGCAAGTGTCGTCACCGTTTCTGCGAAACTCTGGAACTACCTGACAGACTTTGCTGGGAAAACGACGAACAGTTTCGTTTCGAAACAATGGAAGTCCGGTGTCGAGTTCCCTGCTTTGAATGAAGAGACTGCGAGAGCGATTCGTTCTGCATTGGACTTGCGAATCTGCGGAATCGACCGGGAAGTACGACGATCATTCGCCGGCAAGCTTTCGCGGCGAGCCGGACAGGACGACAAATGGCTTCGTTCGCTCGTGGTACGAATGCTCAAGAGTACAAGCCCCCGCCGACAGCTTGGACTTATCCGGCGGCAACTCAACAGGCTTGAGGAGGAACTGGAAAATCTCAAGTCGGCTGAACAGCACAAAGATTGACTTCCTGCACGAGAGCTGCGGGGCCGAGGAACGATGGCATTGCCATGCTCCTCACGTCGTGGAACGTTCCGGCCGATCCTACGCTGGGCCGTCGAGGCGGTCCATGACGTTTTGCGAAAACAAATCGACGTTCGTGTTCATTTGCGTCCATTCGTGGTTTTTGAATGACTGCTTCAAAACGTACGCCGCCATCAACCGTCTGAACTGCTCGAACAGCCAACGGGCCCGGCGGGGACTGAGCGATTCCTGCCAGAAGATCCGACACGGTAACGGAGCGATCTTGACCATGCTTGCCCGAAATCGCTAAGTTTCAGGGCTGCGGCGGCAGCTTTCAGATATTCAGGATTTCACGGCAAAGGAAATATACATGCCACACGGCAAGACATTCGACAACGTGACCGAGGCGATCGGCAACACTCCGATGATCAAAATCAATCGACTGGTTCCAGCCGATCATGCGACTGTCTACGCCAAGTGCGAATTCTTCCAGCCACTGAATAGCGTGAAGGACCGAATTGGCGCGGCGATGATCAATGCGGCTGAGCGCGACAATGTCATCAATCCCGATACGCACGTCATCGAACCAACCAGTGGTAACACCGGAATCGCTCTCGCGTTTGTCTGTGCTGCGAAAGGCTACAAGCTCACGCTGACCATGCCTGAGTCAATGTCGGTTGAACGACGCGCACTCTTACGAGGACTCGGCGCGCACCTTGTTTTGACTCCAGCCGCCGAGGGAATGCCGGGAGCGATTAAAGAAGCAGGGCGACTGGTCGAAACCGAAGACAACGCGTGGATGCCACAGCAGTTTGAGAATCCAGCAAATCCGGCTGTCCACGAGGCCACCACCGGTCCGGAGATCTGGGCGGATACCGGCGGAAAAATCGACTGCTTGGTGGCGGGAGTCGGAACGGGTGGAACCATTACCGGTACTTCCCGGTTTTTGAAAAGTCGCAATCCCGATTTTAAGGCGATCGCGGTCGAACCAATCCACTCGGCGGTGATCAGCGGTGAATCACCAGGAAAGCACCGCGTCCAGGGTATCGGCGCCGGATTCGTTCCGAAGAACTGCGACACGTCAATTATCGACGACATCGTGAAAGTCGAAGACGACCACGCGTTTGAGTGGTCGCGCAAGCTGGCAACCGAAGAAGGCATCATGGCCGGGATCAGTAGCGGAGCCAACATGTGGGCTGCGGCGCAGGTGGCGGCTCGGCCAGAAATGAAAGGCAAGACAATCGTCACGATCATGTGCAGCCTTGGCGAGCGTTATCTTTCGACTCCGCTGTTCGAAGGTTTGACGGCGTAGATTTTTTACCGAAGTCACCGAATGAGCGTTCATTAACGTCGCTGAGCAACTTGCTCTGCGGCGTTTTTGTTTGCGATTTGCTGATGATCAAACTGGGAAGCCAAGATTGCTCGATCGGTGCTGCCCGCAAGGCGGGCGCCGACTGGTAGCTCACGCAGCCGGCTCGCAGGCACTTAATGATCAATTTATGTATCACTGAAGCTCAAAATAAGTTATTAAGTGCCACTAATTGATCATAGAAATTGACATATGAAGAATGAGACATATAATGATCGTAGGAGCAATAAAACCACTGCTACGATCAACAAATGTCGCATTCAATCAGCACCTTAAACAGCGAACAAACGGAAGCCTTCCTCTGCGAAAAGCTTGTCTCGCTTCGCTTGCTCAAGAACATCAGCCAGGCCGCGCTTGCGGAAAACGCTGGGGTATCGCGACGCACCATCAGTCGTATGGAAAACGGGCAAGGCGTTTCTCTCGACACATTCATTCGTGTAATGCGTGCCCTCGGACTGACCGATCGCCTGGAAACATTGATCCCCTCGACGGATATTCTGCCGATAGACCGCGTCAAAAAGGCAGCGAAGTCTCAGCGAACGGGCGACGTCAAATACAAGCGTCGACGGGCCTCGGCGGCTTCGAAAGTCAAATCTCCAACCACGCCATGGGAATGGGGTGACGAGTGACCGACGCGCGCGTGTTGCTTTGGGGCAAAGATATTGCCGCCGTCACGTGGGACGACCGACGGGAGATCGGCGTCTTTCAGTACGCGCCCGAATTCCTTGGCAGCGGTATTGAAGTGGCGCCGCTTACGATGCCGCTACGCGAAGGCACCTATCAATTCCCTTCGCTGCCCAGGCAGACCTTCAAACGACTGCCAGGATTGCTCGCCGACTCGCTTCCCGACAAATTCGGCAACGCACTCATCGACGCGTGGCTCGCCAGTCAGGGTCGAACCGCCCAGTCATTTAATCCCGTAGAGCGACTATGCTACATCGGCACGCGAGGCATCGGTGCCCTGGAATTTCAGCCGACGATCGCCGGTCCACCAACGCCGGGCCGAGCCCTCCAAATCGACGCCCTCGTCCAGCTTGCCAGCCGGGTACTCACCGAACGTGAATCTCTGTCCGGCACTTTTTCTGGCACCGATGATGCGGAAACGATTCAGGATATCCTGCGAGTCGGAACTTCGGCGGGTGGTGCACGCGCCAAGGCGATTCTTGCGTGGAACGAAACCACGGGCGAATTTCGGTCCGGCCAGCTTTCGACAACTTCCGCCAAGGGAGACGGATTCACGCAATGGATCATGAAATTCGACGGCATCAGCAACAACCGCGATAAAGAACTCGCGGACCCGATGGGTTTCGGGCTCATCGAATACGCCTATCATCTCATGGCCGTCGACGCCGGAATCCAGATGACTCGTTGCCGCGTTCACCACGAAGGCGGTCGAGCCCACTTTATGACACAACGCTTCGACCGCACGGCGAAGAACAAAAAGCTTCACATGCAATCCCTCTGCGGCATGCAACATTACGACTTCAACCTCGCCGGCGGCTATTCCTATGAGCAAGCGATGCAGACCATTGCCGAATTGCGACTGCCCATGGCTGACTTTGACCAGCAGTTCCGCCGAGCCGCATTTAATGTCATCACCAGAAATCAGGACGATCACGTCAAAAACATTGCCTTCCTGATGAACAAGCGTGGCGAATGGCGACTGTCCCCGGCATTCGACATCACTTACGCCTATAATCCGGACGGTGCATGGACCAGCCAACATCAAATGAGCATTAACGGCAAACGCGATCATTTTGAAATGGACGATCTTATCTCGCTTGCAAAAATCGCGCGGCTGAAGCCCCGCAAAGCCAGGCAGATTATCGACGAAGTCCAGGCGTCTGTCGCGAGTTGGGAACGACACGCTGATACTGCCGGCGTACCAGTCGCCACTGCAAAGAAGCTCGCCAGGACATTTCGTCAAATTCAATCGTAAAGCGGTCCACGCAACTGCCCTACGTCACTCACCTACAGGAAACCCATGGGCAAACTAAACTTCGAAATCCTGGCATACGAACCGACTGAGCTTGGACTACTTTGTCTGCGGCGTCGCGAGTTGCTTTCCCAACCGGGAACGATGGTGACTGAGATTACGCTCAACCACGAGTTCCTGATGAGCAGTTACCTGACGGAATCAGAAAAGGCGCTATCTACCATCGGGATTCAGTCGCACGCCGGCAACAATCTGCAAGTCCTGATTGGCGGCCTGGGACTGGGGTACACTGCCAGGGCGGCACTGGATTCAAAACTCGTACGCGGCTGCAAAGTCGTTGAGTTTCTTCCTCAAGTCATCGAATGGATGCAAAGCGGTCTGGTGCCACTGTCTGATGACTTGACCAGTGATGATCGCCTGCACATTGTCCAGGGTGACATTTATGCACTAATGAGTGAGTCGCCGACAGAATTTTACGACTTGATCCTGATCGACGTGGACCATTCGCCCGCCGACAACCTCGGCGATGGCAACACGAATTTCTACACCGCTGCCGGACTCGAACGAGCCAAACAGCACCTTGCTCCGAATGGGATTCTCGGTGTCTGGTCCTATGCGGAGAGTTCGCCATTCGTGGACGCGCTGCACAGCGTATTCAACAACGTCCGTGCCGAACCAGTCACCGTAGAAAATGATCTGATTAATGAATCTCAAACCGATTGGTTGTTTTTTGCGAGCGACTAAAGTTGTTGAGATGTGCTGGCGAACGATTTTGGTAGTGGGCCCGGAGACGAGTCCCCGAAGAACAATCGCGGTGAGGACGCGACTTGGGATCGTTCGAGAAATTACTGCCTGATCTTTCTCCGTTTTTCCCGCGCAAGCGGGAATCCATTGAATCGGATTGGCTTTTTGATGCAGGGAAAGTCATTGAGCGTTAA
>CALHZT010000308.1 GCA_938040995.1 uncultured Pirellulaceae bacterium
AAGCGTTGGATGGTTCTGCGGCTCGGACGGAGCCTCGCCCTCCCGCGCCGTGTGTTGTTGTTTGCGGCTCGGACGGAGCCTCGCCCTCCCGCGCCGTGCGTTGTTGTTTGCGGCTCGGACGGAGCCTCGCCCTCCCGCGCCGTGCGTTGTTGTTTGCGGCTTGGGCGGAGCCTCGCCCTCCCGTGCCGCGTTGGGTTCAACGAGATCCTAGGTTTCGTAAAGTTCCGGGAATACGTCGGGTGGCAGCGCCTGCTTTCGCACACCTTTTCGCAATTGCGTCAGGAAATCGAACTTGAAATTGGCGACTTGTTGTTCGGTGATCTCCAGCTCTTCAGAGACGGCTTTGTTGGCTTTGCCCCGCAGGAATATCAGCTCGAGGCATTTGAGCTTGGTCCAGTCGCCTCGCTTCTTGAAACGGTCGACAAGCTCTTTGACCGCATCGGCGAGTGAACTTTCTTCGAGGTCGCGCCGTTCTTCCTGACGGACAATACTGCTGGGGCCACGACCTGCCGCGGGAAGATGCAATGACTCGCTGGCAGATCCGCGCGCGACCGAAAATGGTAATGCGGGCCGCCGTCCCTCGCGACGTAAGTGGTCGGTCAGCTTGTGAGCGCAAATCGAGAAGAGGTAGCTTTCCAGATTCCGATTCTCATCAAAATTGGGAAGGCTGGTGAGAAAGCCGATAAAGGATTCCTGCACAACATCTTCGGCAGCGCCGCGTCGTCCCAGGCGACTTCGCGCGAAGGCGAGCAACCGTCCTTCGTACTTGGCGATCAGTTGTTCCCACGAGCCTGTATCTCCGGATCGAATTTGCCGGACGATTAGTTTGTCAGCTTCGCGGGAATCATTCATGAATTTTTGAAGTGTTTCGCAATCGTTCGTCGGTTGCCGGATTGTTCTCTGTTAATGCTCAGGACTTGCGACCGGTACGCCATTCACCGAACTTCAGGAACCCGAACAGCATACCAACAAACCCAAGCGTTGTGGCGCTGTAGATGCCTGCGCTGACACTGCTTTCTGCGGCCTCGACATCTTTGGCATGCTGCTTCATTTTTCGTGCAATGTGTTCGTTGAATTCGACAAGCAGGTATTCGACGGGCAAGCCGGTGGACCGGGATGTCGTCTTGTGCGTTTCTTTCACGCAGTCGCTCAGTCTGTTTCGTGAAATACTCATGGGCACGCTTGTCGCGAGTTCGCTGTTGATTTCGTGCGCCGAACAGTACCAACGCTGACATTCGGCCAGCGAAGCTCGCAAGGCCTGTTCTTCATCGTCGTCGGGACCAAGGAACAGCATCGTGTGAAAAGAATCTCCGTCGGGAATGATTTGGCCGGGACCCTGGAACTGGTTCATCCACTTGGGAGCTTCTTTCCCTACACCGTCGTAAGAGACAATCAACTCTTCATCTTCATCGTCATTGCTGATGCTGAGGTCGATATCAATGCCCTCCATTGCATCCAGGTAATCGCCCAGATCCTTGAGAGCATCTTTCCAGTCGCCTCTCGAGAGTCCTTTGGCAAAGTCCTGCCAGACTTGTTGTTCGGCTGACTTGGTGGCTGTCCTGGCAATCTCCCTGGCCTGTTCGGTGGCTTCTTTCGCCTGCAGTTGGGCTTCAAGCAATTGCTGCCGCGCTTCTTCCTTGGCGGCATTCACTTCCGCCAGGGCATCCGCAAGTTCCGCCTTGGTTTCTTCAAGCCTTTCCAACTGATCGGCTCGCCTGGCTGCCTGTTTTTGTCGAGCCTTCTGCTGGGCATCCCTGATCTCGTCCATGGGAAGTTCAACGACATACGGCGGGTATTCCATGGAATGGGTTGTCGGATATTCCATCGACCGGTAACTGCGAACGCCAAAGAGGCCGACGGTACCGACAAGCATGGCCATGCCAAGGAAGCCGAGAATCGCGAACTTTGCAAACGTGGGTTTTGCGATCAGTTTCACGAGCACGATGAGGGCGATCAGCATCAGTGCGGCGGCGAGTAAGACTGCCAGGATGCTTATATCTGTACGAACGGTGATCTCAGGATTCATACGACTTCTCCTTGTTCGATACCTTCAGCGGCTGCCTTGCAAATCAAGTCGCGATTTTCTCTGTCAATGAACGGTGCTGCCATTTGGACTGCGATCGCTGTTGAGGCAGCAATAACGAGTCCGCCCGGGAACGGAAAGAATAGCTGCACAATCAATGCGCCCACGAGGACGAGACCTGTTCGCCAGATTCCGAATCGCGAAGAGCGAATCGGATCTGCCTGTTTCCACCAGCGAAGAGCCACAAACAGGCATCCAAAAAAGGCGAGGAATGCGAGGGGCAGTGGTTGAGCTAACTCGTTGTAAAGAGGGCTCGGCAGGTTCTCGAGTCCGAGTGGTTGCATTTCGTCGATGAGTTCCTTGCCCAACTCCGAGTATCGTGGCTGAAGGTTCATGCCGAAGGCAGTCAACCAGGATGCAGCACCGACGAACAGGCCAGCACCAAACATGACGAAACGTCGCAGGATGGCGTCGCCTTTGGATGTTTCCCACCACTTCGATGTGAACAGGACGGACCATGCTGCCAGCGTGCTGGAGATTGCAACCCAGGTAAACGTTCCAATCCAGCGATACTGCGTACCATCGGCCATGCTCGAAATGATGAATCCAAGGAAGGCGACGATGGCACAGACGAGGCCGGCGACGAGGTACGAACCGGAAAGTTCCGTCAAGTGATTGCGCGACGTCTTGGTTTTCAGCGAAGTCCTCAAGATACGCTGTTGGACAGCCACCGGGTTTTCGCGACGTCTGTCGGCGCGACGATTCTTCGCCGCTGCTTTTTTTGCGGCTCGTCGCTTGTCAGGTGATTCGAACTTGACGACCGGCTCAGCCAAAACTGGCTGATCATCTGTTTGCATGGCGACTTCTGTAGCCAGATAAACTTCATTCGCTGGCGTCGGCGTTGCGGAACTTCCCGTGCCGAAGAGGGACAGCAGTGCCCAGCGTCCGACGTAGTAAATTCCGTAGAAAAATAGCAGCATGAATGGCAACGGACCCATGAGCCGAACGGCCATCAAGCCGAGGATCGCGTAGCCGATCACCATGAACAGATGCAACACTCTGGCTTGTGCCGGTGACATATGAGCCGTCAGGCCCTTATGCGCTTCGATTGCGTCGTAGTAGACCCTCGATACCAGCGCCGCGACAGGCTCTGGCGGAATGCGAGTCGCGTCGGTAGCCCGTACATTCTGAACGGCGACATTTGCGACCGTGTGGACATTCGCAGCAACATGGCTGGCTGCATACTTGGCAGCATCGGCAACTTTCGGAGCCGTTGCGTTGAACTGCGCTCCAGCGATCCCGGCGTAGTGCCCGGCCGCATTGCCGGCCGACCTTGCTGTGTCGGCGACTTTTCGTGCGACGTCACTGGCGGTAGCGATTCCCTCGATGCGGTTCATCATGTCAGCCGCGTCAGAGATCCTCGCGGCTGGATCTTTGGCAAGTGCATCTCGCAAGACTTCGCGGAATGGTGACTGGATGCCGTTCAGATCCGGTTGAGCCGTCAGGTGTTTCATGATGATCTCCTGGCTGCTTTCACCGTCGAACGGTACGCGGCCAGTCACCATTTCGTACAGGATGATTCCGAGGGCATAGACGTCGATCTCTTTGCCGTAGGTGCCTTGCCCAATCTCCGGAGCCATGTAGTGGAACGTCCCGACGCTTTGCGTCTGGCCACTCCGTCGGCTGCACGAGATGAACTTTGACAGGCCGTAATCGCCGATCTTGACTGTGCCGCGGTCGATGAAGATGTTTCCAGGTTTCAGATCACGATGCACAATGCCGCAGTCGTGAAGATGAGCCACACCGGCTGCGATGCCGCCGAACCATTTCTTGATCTGATCGAGAGGCATGCCCTGGGGATTACGTTCGATTACATCCTGTAGCGACTCACCCGAAACGTATTCCATCACGACCCACGCCTGTTCGTCTGCATCAAACTTGATGTCGAACAGTGCGACGAGATTCTGGTGTTTAATGTTCAGGCAGTGGCGAACGCCGCGCAATTCGATATCCAGATTTCGTTGGATGCGCTTGAGTGCGACTTCTTTGCCCGCATCGCTTGTGGCGTAGTAGACTTCGCCGAATCCACCGACGCCGACTCCACGTTTGATCGTGTAGCCATCAAGCGGCTTGGCACCGCTGCCCAGTGTAAATCGTGGACCGCGACGAGCTCGGCGGCCCGATTGATTCAAATCTTGCGATCCTGAGGAGGCGTTATCTTGCATAGTCCCGCTTGCCTGGAACATGTTATCGTTTCCGTTTCCGCGACTTTGCCAGCGACGAATCTGCACCAGCCGTTGGATGGTACCGCTTCGTTTGCTCCCGTTGGCGTGGTCGCAAGAATCCCATTCTACAAACGCTCGAACATCAGGGCGAAATCTTCGCCCGCCAGCCGGCTACCCCAATCCAGAACCCCGACGTCACAAGTGGCCACATCGTCCACGGTAACGCTTCCGCTGGCTTTGAATCGAATCCGGTCATCGTCCGTTGGCATTAGCGCCAGCTGGTCTTCCCACGCCTTGCAGACGACATGACAGTCTTCTGCGGGGCCGAGAATGCAGGTTTCGGACATCATGATGATGCCATCACTGGACGGTTGGGTGCGGTGCGGGCTAATCAAGTCAAGCCGCGCCGTATTACTCAGCGGATTCGGCTGGCGAAATCGCAGCCGGACGCTGTGCCCCAGTCCGATGACGGCATGATCATCAAGCCGGGCTGGTCCGCTTAATAGTTGATCGTCAAGTCGCGTGACTCCGATCGGATGCACAACGTAGTCGTCGCCCGTTCGACTGATGATCGCGTGTCTGCGCGACAAGTCGCCGAGGATTGGCAGTTCGACGTTGGTTCCGGGAATTGCCTGGCCGATGGTAATCTGGTCGCCCATAAAGACGAGGAATCCGCCGACAGCGTCAATCCATAACAGGCCGGCAGGTTGGTGTCCTTGTCGGTTCACGATCGGTTGTCTCGATTGCGACTTGCGTTTCTGATTTCGGGTGTGGTCCGTTGTGGATGCCCGACCGTTCTTTCCGTCGGTGTCAGCCTTTGAACCGTTCCGGCTTTTGCCGCCAGCGCTCTTGCGTCTTAAATTCCATGCCACGGTCGGACGCTCCACATTACCTGATTGTCGCGAATCACCGAACAAGTTGAAACTGGGCCAGTAGTTCGTATCCCGGTCGTCCCATCGAAAGGCGGAAAACATGGCTGTTTGAACTTGCTCGTGTGGGGTGTTGGTTGGTTTCGCCGTCGGTTTGTACCGTTTCGGCTGCCGTTCATGCGTTAGCCACGATTGTCTGACAAGCGTGGCTAACGCGTAAACGATGTGAGCGGTCGACGGGAGGGCGAGGCTCCGTCCGAGCCGCGAACCAATCCCAAGCGTTGCCCGCCCCAGCGGCTC
>CALHZT010000309.1 GCA_938040995.1 uncultured Pirellulaceae bacterium
CGCAGTTCCGGCAACGGAAGCTTCCTTGTTCTATCCACGCCGGCGTTGACCGAAGATCTCAACGCCACTAACCACAATTGCCGGAACTGCGCGGCGTTGACCGATAGAACAATTAGAATCAAACCGCCGCTTGTTGCCGGCCTACGTTACTAACTTAAGCCGACTGCGAATCGCGAAACAGCTTGGCGAACCTCGGTGACACCCGATCAAGCGTGATCGAGTCGTTTTCGATTCGGACGACGCGGATCTGTTTGTGTGCGAGGTAGATGATGCCGCCGATGTAGCATGCCATGGGGACAAAGAACATCACCGGAAGCACGACCCCGAACCACCCTTTGTCTGAACCGAATTGTTCGACAATCGCTGTACCGATGCCTCCTGAAACGATCGGTGCGATCCAGCCAAGGCTGCAAAAGAGAATAAACTTCGTCCAGTGGCCTCTGTGCTTTGTACAAGTCGGGCAGGGGACCCGAAATCGCCGCTTGGCTATCGAAGCCGTTTTCCAGTTTCGTTGCAGTTCTTCCAAAAACTTCGGTTGCCACTCGAAAGTGCGACTGACACAACCCGTTGACTCTTCTCCACAAACCATGCACATGTTTGGCAGCTTGCCTGAGAGAATATCGTCGTTGGAAATGACAACCCAGTCTGGTCCGACGAACAGGCTGCTGTCGGGAATTTGACTGGTGCCGCGATTCTCAGCCAGTTCGCTGGCGCGATTGCGGGCATCAACGATCCAGTGGCGGAGTCCAACGATACCGGTGGCAAACACAGCGATAATCGACACCAGCGAAACGTAATATGCTGGCGTGAACCCGGCCTCCGATGTAGTCAGGGTGGCGATGGTGAATATCATGATCCCGATGAACGAAACGAAGCTCAGTATGCCGAGGGCGACTGCGAGCCCAGAAGGCATGATCTTCTTGACGGGAACCAGGGTCAGCACGATGCCTGCGATGCACAGGCACGAGATCACCATGCAACCGCCGACGATGCCAAACCAGGTATCGCTGCCGAATGCTTCAGTGCCGATTTTCGCCCAGGAAAACAGACTGGCGATGATTCCGGCAATACAGCAACCGAGGATCATCAACACCGGTGGCCGCTTCGGCGCCTCTTCCTCCGCAATAAATGCGCTGGTGACCCATGGCACGAAAGCTTTTGCATCGCGATTCAGGATGACGCTGAATCCGTCTGCGCCGGCCATGCTCGTAGTTGGTGTGTTTTCGCCAGAGTCAGTTCGACTGGCAGCGTAGCGGGATGTATCCACTGTTCCCGGATCGCTAATTGCGTTCACGTCGTTCGCGAGACTGCTAATCTGCTGGTACCGACGTTCCGGTTCACGGGCCATCGCCTTGAGGACGACATTGTCCAGTCGGTTGTCAACGCTTTCTTTCTTTGACGGCGCTTCGAACGAGCCCATGGGGACTTCGCCAGTCAACATTTCGTAAAACACGACGCCCAGCGAATAAATGTCGGCTCGATGATCCACACCGCTCGACGCTTCAATTTGCTCGGGAGCCATATAACGTGGCGTCCCCATGACTTGATGCGTCCCAGTCAGAGTAAAGTAGTTTTCTGCATTTTCGGCGGCGCGACCATCTTCGGTCAGATTCAGCCGAGCGAGTCCAAAATCGGCGATGCGGATCTGGCCGCTCTGGTCGACGAGAATATTCTCCGGTTTGATATCCCGATGGACGACTCCCTGATCATGAGCGTACTGCAGGGCTTCGCAAATCTGACGCACGATTGAAAGCGCCTGCGACTGTTCCAGCTTTCCTTCGCGAAGGACCTGCCGAAGGTTGGCACCTGCGACATATTCCATCAAAAAGAAGTAGCCCTGTTCGAACTCGCCAAAATCATGAATTCCGACGATGCCAGGATGATTCAGTCGGGCAAGTGTGCGAGCTTCACGGGCGAATCGCTCCGCAAACGACGGATCCATCGCAGCTTCGGGGCGAATGATCTTTAGCGCGATCGGACGATCGAGCTTGAGTTGTCGGGCATGATAAACGGCCCCCATGCCGCCTTGTCCGATTAGCGACAGGATCTCCAGCTGCGGGAAAAAGGGAGCAAGATCTGCCGCACTTGGCACTGGTTGCAAAGCCGCCGGGAACGGCGTCGTCTTTTGCTCAGCAACGTCTGCGTCCTGATTAATGCCGGCTCGAAGCAAACAAGCCGGGCACAGTCCGCCAGGTGCATTGGCAGGAATCTCGCGGCAGCAGGTATCGCAAATGTTGTCAGGCATTTTCAATCGGACAATGGAGGGTGATCGTGGCCGCCTGAACGGGAAAGTATGGCGGGTGGTATCAGTCTATTGGCCTTAATTTCACGCAGGTTACAGCAATTCCCGGATTTTTTTCTGCGATTTAGCCGGTTCGGCAAAGTGCGTCCAATAGCGAGTTCATTTCGCTCGGCACATCGGCGGCTGATTCGACCGTCTGTGCGACTTCTTCCGTAAGCAGTTCGCGAAAACGCTGACGCAGCCGGTGGACGGATACTTTTACATTACCTTCCGAGATTTCAAGCTGCCGGGCTGCTTCCGCGTACGACGGAGCGTCGGCTGACGTCAGATACTTTTTCAGGATTTTGAACTGATCCTCTCGTCCCTTTTCAGCATTCTCTTCGGCAAGTCGCACATAAACGCGATCGAGTAGCGCGATGGCCCAGTGTCGCTCAAACGCATCGGACGGATTGCCGGTGTCGGCTGGTTCCATCTGGTAACGCTCTTCCGCAGAAGCCGCATCGATGGAAAACGTTTTGACACCACCGCCGCGCTTGATGGCAGCGGCGCGTTTTCGCTGGTCGCTCAGGAAGCGGCGAAAGACGGTGACGAGGAAAGAGCGGAATCGCCCCTGCGCCGGGTCAGCCCGGTCAATCCACGACTTTTCGAGAAGGTCCGCAAAGAATGCCTGAGTCGCGTCCATGGCGGCGTCGGGAGTTTCTCCCTGGCGTCGGGCGAATGCGTAGAGCGGATACCAGTAGATTTTGCAAAGTTCTTCGAGTGCCTGACGTGCGGCCGGGTCGGGCGTTGCTTCTTCGACCGGCCGATTTTCGTCCTGCGGGCTTTTTTGCGAGTTGGCTTTGGCCGCATCAAGGACCATGCTCCACCTGGTCGTTTGGAACGAACGGTTTTCTGGCGGCTGGCGGGATGGAGTCGGGAAGGCCATGCATTCAGTTTAGCCGCTGCTGGCTTGTTAGATAACTCTGCTACCAGCGAGTCTCGTGGCGAGTTTGATAGGATGGACTTCTGGGCCGACGCAAATCTTGTCTGGCAGGCCGAAGGTCTGTCAGACGTGAACCGTCGCTCCCTCGCAGGCTGCCGAGGTATTCGACCGCTTGACTGGTCGACAGCCAGCCTGAGCCTGCTCGCCTACTTCGCGTGATGGCGGCGTTTGACTTTGCGAGTCCTCGGTTTGGCCTTGCCGCTCGCGATTGCCGGTTTGTATCCGTATTCAATCGCAAACCACTCTGCATAGCGCTCGCGCTCCCGGTAACTTGCGTTTCGATCGTCAAGCAAATGGCCAAGCTCGTGGATCAGAATATTGTTCAAGTAGAAATTGCGGAGCGAATCTTCGGACCAATGCAATTGCCACTCACCATCGACTTGCATCCACCGACCGCCGAATTGTCGCGCCTCGTTATAAACCGTTGGCTTGGGTGGCCGCGAAAAGACTTCCACCAGTGAGTCTTCGATCGGATACAGGTAGAGGCTCGTCCCCCACTGCATGCCGTAACAAGGAAACGTTTGCTTCTTGCGAGTCATACGGCTGAGCTGCACGACTTCGAGTGGAGCAATCATCCACTCCGGTAGATCGGCCAGACGATCGCGGATTTCGGATTCCGTGACGGCGTGTACATACCCGTCACCGGCAGGTTGTTTGATGACTCGGTACTCATCGGAAAACTCTTCGTGACTCTCGTGCCAGTCTTCCGGAGCCGTAAACGGATTTTGCTCACTAAGCCCGATGCCACGACTTCGCTTACTCACTTGGTGATGATTCGCCGATTTGGCCATTGCCACTGTCTGCGCGGCAATGCGAACTCGTTTGTTCGACATTCTTCGATTGCGCATGATTCACCTAAGTTCTTCAATGGACAGCAATTAGCAAAATCACAATGCATCAACGGATGCGACGGTGATTCGCCGAAAGGAAAAGCTGACGGCGAGTAAGCTAGATCGAAGAAGATCTGGTGCGGGTGGGTCGTTCGCGAGCGCGAATGGGGACGCTTTGCCGTCTATTCCATGCTAGACAGCTTGCCTACCCAGATTCAAGCAATGACGCTTAAGTCGTTAAATGAAAGCGGTTTATGACTTGGCTAGTCACCCACACTGACTTGGAGAATAGGCAGTTTACCCACCTGCAGAGGGGGCGGTGAGGCTGTGGCGGGACACGCTTTGAGTAGCTGGGTTGGCAACAGCTCGGGCGCGTTGCCGAGTGCGTACGGATCTTGATGGCGTCAAGCGAAGAAAGCTTCGCCCGAAGTGTTGCCACTCCGGCTACGGGATACATTCTGGCTGCGGGACATTTTCCGTGGCGCGCATTTAACGCTGCGTGAAAAGGTAGCCCAACACCGCCGCGACGATTGTAAGTGCAGCCAGCGATACCCAAAGCAGGATGGGTGGTTTCTTCGCGGCGGATCTGGTGCGCCGCTTCTTGGTGCCGGCGTCGGGTGCAACATTCAGCGAGACGCTACCAACGTCGGCGCTGTCCGTTTGGATGCCGCTATCCGACGTCGAACTGCTCACTGCAGAATCGCTGGTCGTGGTGACGATGACGGGCATCTCTGCCGGAGCCGGAACGGCGAGCTTCGCCGATTTACGCCAACGATCAAGTTCCTCGGCAACATCGCCGATCCGCTGGAAGCGATCGTCCGGCGACTTGGCCATCATCTTCAGGCAGATGTCTGCCAACTCTTCCGGGCAGTCGGGTCGTGATTCCCGAACGCTCTTCGCGGGCACGCTCTGATGAGCCGCGATTCGCTGCGCGAGTGTTCCTTCGGCGAATGGTGCCTGGCCAACAAGTGCAAAGTAAAGTGTGCAGCCGAGCCCGTACACGTCGGCTCGTGAATCGACATGGTGGCTGCTGATGGCCTGTTCCGGAGCCAGATAGTCGGCGGTACCGAGTACGGTCTCGTCGTGTTTCTCTGTCAGGGATCCGTCTTCTTTGGCAGTGAACAGTGCCAACCCAAGGTCGAGCAGCTTCACGGTGCCGTCGGTGACGACGAGCAAGTTGGCGGGTTTCACATCGCGATGAATCAATTCGGCATCATGGGCGTGTTGCAGCCCGAGTGCCGCTTGAGCGATATAGTTGGCCGCATCGCCAAAATGAAGGTGTCGTTCTGATTGCGCGACGACTTTGCTCAAGTCGGCACCCGGAACATATTCCATGACGAGGTAGTGCGTGTCACCATCGGCGTCCACATCAAAGGCGCGAACGATATTGGGGTGATCCAGCCGGGCGACGGCTTGCGCTTCCAGGTAAAACCGCTCGAGATACGATTTGTCGGCGATTCGTTTTTTGGGCAACACCTTAATCGCGACTTGGCGATTCATCACGGTATGGTCGGCAAGGTAAACACTGCTCATGCCACCGCTGCCGAGGTGAGACCTCAGCCGATACTTGCCGAGAAAGAAACCTTTGTATCGGCCAGTTTTGAGTTTGTCATATTGCCATTCTGTCAGTTTGCCGTTGGCAATCATATGCTGCGCAAACTTCTCGGCGAGTTTGGGGATCTTGCCGTCGTTTTGTGATTTGTAGCTGTCGAGCTCGGCTTTGAGTTCGTCTTTGGATACCAGGCGGCTTTTTTGGATCAATTCAACGAATTGTCGTGATGTTAAATCAGTCATCGAGCCGTGGTGTAATTTCGTACGAAGAAAATCAGTCGTGGATCAGCCGGGATGTGTTTGTTCAAGTTCGGTTACGCGACAGCAGCGAACAGGTTATCGTAATCACGATGTTTCGCGGGACCAACCGGACGACCACGTGGCCCACCGGGTTTGATGGTGACGGCCGCGAAAAGCGCCCGCAACCTTTTGTACCAGTTCCGATGTGCTTATGAAGACTTGCCGATTTTATACGCGAAAAGGATGTCACTTGTGCGACGACGCTCTGGCAATACTTCAAAAGCATGGATTGTCGCCTGAGATCATTGATATCGACGAGCATCCGGAGTTTCTCAAGGAATTCAATACGTGCGTGCCTGTGGTCGAGATCGACGGCAAAGTCCGGTTTCGCGGCAAGGTAAACGAAGTCCTGCTGCGCAGGGTGCTAGAGGACGAGGCATAACGGAGCAGGCAAAACGGAGCAGGGATGACGAAGCAGGGATGACGAAGCAGGGATAATGCAGCAGGCATAACGGAGCAGTCATGATTCAGTTCGGTATGTTCGCCAAGCACTGGACGCCGGGTACCGTCAAAACGCGGCTGGCGGTTTCGATCGGTGAAGAATTGGCAACGGAGTTTCACCGTGTTTGCGTCACGACGATTCTGGACCGTTTCGCTTCGCTGGGAGATCGTCGAGTCGTTGGTTTTTCGCCGCCGGACCGTGAAGAGGCATTTCGCGCCGTTGCCAGTGAAGCTTGGACGGTAAAAGCACAAGTCGCCGGTGACCTCGGCGCTCGCATGGCGGCCTGGTTTGAAGAGGCGTTCGTCGCCGGTGCCACGCGAGTCGTTTTGATTGGATCCGACAGTCCAAATTTGCCAGCGGCATTCATTCAGTCAGCGTTCGACGCGCTTTCCAGCCACGATGTTGTGCTCGGTCCGTCGGATGACGGTGGGTACTACCTCGTCGGTATGTCAAAGATGGTTTCGGAATTGTTTGTGGATGTCGATTGGGGCTCGGAGCAAGTATGGGAGCAGTCGATCGGTCGGCTCGATCAGGCAGGGGCATCGTTTCATCAGCTTGATGAGTGGTACGACGTGGACCAGCTGCCGGATCTTCAACGTCTGAGTGAACACTTGGCCGACGAGGATGGTTTTGAAGAATTGCGAAAGGTTGTAAAGCGTGCGCTGGAAAGTTAGCGCCTTTGTGTGGTGGTAGCTCCGAAGAACGCAGCGGTAAAATCGCAACCTGCTGCGTTAGCGCGTAAGCGAGGGAGTTGGGCCCCTTGGAATGCGAACGCAACGAACGACCATCAGCCACGGGAGAGTCTGGTTGGGGTGTTGTAAAGTTGTTATCGCCAATAGTTTTGAGTTGTTCCAGAACGGTGCAAACTGTTGCAGATACATCGACGCGTTTGGCCGCTCCTCCCCGTCGCTAAGGCTCCGACCCTCCTCACGCGCGTGGTATGCCCTGCTCATTCTTCGCATGCCACCACTGCGTCGGAGGAGGGTTGCTTGGGGCGAGCCGCCGAGGTCAGG
>CALHZT010000310.1 GCA_938040995.1 uncultured Pirellulaceae bacterium
CGGTTATATGGCCCAGACGATCGCCACGAAATCGATGACGGCCGAAGGACTGCTTTGTCGGCAGTATCTTGGATGGGGCCAGGCAGACCAACGGCTGGTGTCGGGTGCGAATTACTTAACGAAAAATCCGATCAAGTGGCGGGATCCCAATTTGTATTATTGGTACTACGCGACTCAGGTGCTTCATCACATGGAAGGTCAGCCGTGGGAGGAATGGAACAACCGGATGCGAGTCGAATTGCCAAAGCGGCAGGCGTCGGTTGGAAGCGAGCGAGGCAGCTGGTATCACCCGAACGATCGTTGGACGGAAGTTGGCGGGCGGTTGTATTCGACTTGTCTTTGCACCTACATGCTCGAGGTATACTACCGTCATCTGCCGATCTACAACCCACTTTTCAGATAGAGCTTCATCCCTAGCTCACGCATGCATTCGCGTTTCGGTGATACGTCACCGGGTTGAGGTCACTGGCCACAACATCACCGGGCTTCAGCCCAGGCATCCAACGCGATAAGTCACGGCGTTGATTGTCATTAATGGGTTCAGTTACGCGGCAGCCGTCAGCCACCCAGATGACAGTGATGACTTCCCGCATCGTGTTGGCCGAGTTGGGCGGAGCCGAGTGCAAGTTCCATCCATAATGAAACGTTGCGTCTCCCGCTTGCATTGATTTCTCGCAATGGATGCTCATGTCATTTTCAGCGATGTACTTGTTAAAGACTTCTTCGGATTCGTCGGAAATAGGAAGGGTTCCAAGATAGCCTTTCGTATGAGATCCCGATGCAAAAGTCAGCATCCCCATGTCTTCAGTGATGTCGACTAACGGCATCCACATCGTGACCGTATTATTGGTGTCGACTGGCCAATAGTATTGATCCTGATGCCATGGAGTCAGTCCACCCCCGGGTTCTTTATACAGAGCCTGGTCGTGATACACTCGAACTCCGTCGACGCCCAATAACTCTGTGGCGATTTTTCCGAATCGTTGGTGGAGCACAAATTCCCGAACCCCATTGTCCATCGTCCATAGATTCATGTGCTTAAGAAATGCCTTTCCATAGGTATCTCTATCCTTCAGCGGAACTTGTGAATCTCGATTTTGCGCTGCGTGCATCTGGACGGCAGCATTGACTACTTTCCTGAACTCCGCCGCCTCTGCTCTACCGATAACCTGTCTCAGACAGATGTGACCGTTTTTTCGAAACGATTGAATCTGATCTGCTGCCAATTGGAATTCGCCCATCTGAAGTCCCTTCGATTCGAAATTGCAGTCGCCTACTACTTCAAAATTAACACGACGATACCAATCGATAGAGCCGACTATGTGAGCGTACGGCTGTTTGCGTGAAGGCCTCGCCGTCCCGATGGCATGGCAGTCGTGAGAACACGTCCCGCAGCAGGCGAACGGCTCGACACCCCATCGAAACCGCGATTGCCTCGAAAAACTTTATTCGCCGATCGCCGCCGCGTACCCCTGGCCATCACTTTCGAAGCGATAGTAAAGACGCCCATCCAGCGGCACATGGGTAGCGTAGCCGGAATCGCCCAACTTGTTCCTGGACAGTTCTACGTACTTGTTCGAGTTCGCTTCGAAAACAAACGTCTCGCCGGCCTCGTTTGTGACATAAATATTGTCACCAACGAGAAGGGGGGAACTGCTGAATTTCCCGCTCAATCTCTGCTTCCACATTTCTCGGCCATCGCTACCTTTCCAGCAATAAGCCACTCCAGCATCCGTGACGGCGTAAACGAATCCGTGGTGCGTCAGAAGCGATTGTTCATAGCACTTTGCATTATTTTGCCACGCAATATCGTGCTCGCCTCGCAGATTGACCGCAAGCGTAAACTGGTCTGGATGGCCACCACTGGCGAACGCGAGGCCAAGATGTTCGTCCCAGACCATCGTTCCACAAGTCGCGAGAGTGGGAGCTTCCCGAATCCAGAGCTCTTTTCCGGTCTTCGCATCGTAAGCCGCAAGGCTGTTGTTGCCACACATCAACAGAATGTTCGCACCGTCAAGCCGCGCGATGCCTGGCGTGGAATAGGAATGCTCCATGGCTCGAGGCGCATGCCATACCTGCTTGCCTGTCGCCGGGTCGAGCGCATAAATCCCGCTTCCTTTTTTGTGATGCTCAATCGCGACGATCACCAAGCCGTCAACAAGAATTGGCGAACTACCGAATCCGTACTCAAAATGAATGGGATCTGGGCCGCAGACCCGCTCTTGCCAGAGCTTTTCGCCGTCCAGATCCAATGCCGTGAGGACCGGCGCGTCATTCAGGAACAAAGCAAAGATTCGTTCACCGTCGCAAGCCACCGTAGAATTGGCATGCGTATTGTTGGGTAATAACTTCTTTGGTAGGCCGCCTTGATGGACGACCACCGTCTTAAGCAATTCGCCACTCTTCCGGGAGAGAATGAGTAAAGACTGCGTACCGGCCGCCTCATCGCCAGTCGTCAGATAGACCCGCTCGCCAACGACGGTGGGTGACGAATGACCACGCCCCGGGATAGCCGTCTTCCAGGCGAGTCCTGACTCGTCGCTCCATTTCCGGGGAGCTGTTGCATTCGAATCTGAATGATTGTTGCCGGCGGGCCCCCGCCATTGGCCCCAGTTTTGCCCGATCGCGTCGCACGTAGATAGCGAAACGATTATCAATACAGCAATTCGAACAGACACCTTCCAATCCCCCAATGCAGTTTGAGTGTTGTTAGGCGTCTCAGAATCAGCGTCTTTTTCGCCCGACAAACAAGATTGCAAACATTGTCAACGTCGACAACACGAATGTGCTTGGTTCTGGAACCGTCGAAACGTCAGAAGACTGAAACTTGTTGCCATTCCAGACGTTGAAGTCCGATACGTCGACCACACCGTCGGCATTGAAGTCGCCAGAACACCAAGCAGGTGTGTTCGTGAATTTATTCGAATTCCACAAGTTGAAGTCGGAAACATCGACAACGCCGTCAAGGCTTGCGTCACCCATCAGGTACGCATTACCGTTCGGCAGGTTTTGTGAACCTGCGACGGCAAGCCACTCATCCCTGTCACTCGTGTCCACCATGCCGTCACCGTCCATGTCAAACGACAGGTTGTTCGTCCCAGAAGCAATCTCGCCGATCAGTGCGTCGATATCAGCGCAATCCCACATCGAATCGGAGTTGAAGTCTCCAAGCGGATTGCCGCCACCGGAAGAAAGCGTGCCTTGGTATTCGTCGTAGTCCACGCCCTCCTGGGCGATCCGCCCGCCAATGTACGAGTCTGCTGTTCCAGGCAGAAGCGTTTGACCGCCCCAACTGAGCGTTGTGGACCCGCTACCCAGTGTTTCGATGGTTAGCAGTTCTCTTGGACTCGCGTCGGTGAAGAAAATGCTACCGAGAGATGCAAAAAGACTGTTGTTAACAGTATCGGCTGCGACTCCAAACGACACCGAAGAAGTGAAGGGATTGTTTCCAGGCGTATTCACCGGATAGTCAATCGCATTGGCAACGGCTCCCACCAAGCTCCCTGCCGTAACTTCAAATCCTATCTCCGCAGCGATGGACCCTCCGTTGCCCTGAACAGTATCGACAAACAATGTCGCGTCTGGAGTGATCTCTACAAGCCACTCGCGATTGTTGCTGCCGTTTAGTCCAACGTCAGTTACCGACAGCATTGGCTGACCAAGAGAAACCGACGCAACGACCAACGATAACGCGATACTCCATCTAATTGAGGGCAGCATGGATATAAGCTCCTGGTTGAGATTCAAGGTTTTTAACGCAAAATCGAATCGTTCGAGATTCGAATTGTTTGTCTTTCGTCGCATCTATATATGTTACTGACTACTTGTGCCATTTATTCGACTAAATCGAAGTCCGCCACGTTGCCGCCTTTGCTCACTTCGAACTTTAGGCCGGACGTGCTGAAATCCGCATACTTGTCCGGCAAAAGCGACTTAACTGCTGGTTTACTTTTGGCCATCATTCCCAAGGATCCGGACTTGGCATCGGTCTTCACTTTTTCAACCTCGATCGAAGAAACCGCGATTGAGTGACTGCCGACTTTCGCACCTGGCTTGTCCGCCGTGCCGGCGACCGCAAGCTGGAACGCGCCATCCTCTCCGGTGGTCCCAGTCGAAATCGTGCCATCGTCGTCGCATCGGAAAGTCACCGTTGCTCCGCTAACTGGATTTCCCTTCATTGTAACCGTGCCTTCGACTCGCCCAAACTGGCTATCGCCGCATCCGGACAAAAACAAAAAAGACAACGCAATAGTCAACTGAATGACATTCAGCCTGGGAATCATAAAAACATCCTGTCTAATTAAACTTGGTCTCGATGACTCTTCCATCCGCCTTGTCACCAAGATACTGGTAAGTCCAATGATCAATGCCTTCACCCAGGAAATGAACGCTACCGTCACCCAGTGCAAAATGTGCTCCGCCTTCGTGGTTCGACTTGAAACCAAGTTCCGTTTCCCAGTTGTTCCACCACGCACATCCGGCACTTTCCTCTTTTTGGCATGTGTCATAGTTAATTGGCGTTACGGTGCCTACAAGGCCACTACCATTGTTCGAGTTCAGCCATCCCGCACGCACGTGCTGCGAACAACTGGGCCGAACTTCTCCGAAGAAAATCGTCTTGGACAATCCGTCTTTGATATGTCTCAGCTTCGTGGCAACATTGTGCCGCGTGAATACTCCTGAATAGTCTTTCTCGTTATCGGGATCGTATGCGACCCCGAGTGCGAAACGGTTCCAGATCGTAAACGTTTCACGACAAGCACCTCGGCCGACAAGCCTTGCGGAACCAACCGAACCCACGTAGTTCGTTTTCGCTCTGGGTGCGGTGACACCCCACCACTCGATGTCCTCCGTGACCGCGCTCGGATCACTCGGACACATGTACATGCTAATAGGGAACGAGGCCAGAAAGGTCCCGTTCTCCATGACCTGATTGTCGGTACCGTCCGGGTCGTCGAAGTCAATGAGGTCATGCAGTGCCGCATCTTCGGCATATGGCAAGATTCTCGCGAGCAAACCGGTTGTAAAATGAAACTCTCCGCCGGAGAAAAAAACTGCACCCTCAGGCAACTGTCCTCTTGCAGATTCGTAATTCAAGGTTGCCAGGCAAATGTTTTTCATGTTGTTCACGCACTGCACGCGGCGAGCCGCAGCCCGCGCCTGCTGCACTGCAGGAAGAAGTAACGCAACGAGGATGCCAATGATCGCAATCACGACAAGTAACTCGACGAGCGTAAATGCGACTCTCCGCAGTCTGCTATCCATAGCCGACCACTCGCAAGTGGTTCTCTTTCTCACGCAATCCATTGAATGCCTCCAGTCGTAAAGCCATTTGAGTTGTGGTCAGGAAAAAGTGTCGTGCCCGAAGCGACTTAGTTACGGTGCCGCCTCCAGGTCAAACTGGCCAATGCCAGAAACATCCCCAAAGCGAAGCCGGATGGTTCAGGAACCGCAGGCGGGGGACTCGTCGCACCATAGTTATCTATCCAAATCTGCAAGTCGGCCATGTCCACGCCATTCATACCATCACCAGCGAAGTTAATGTTTGCTTCGCCCGTAGAATTAATGGCGTCGCCATACAGGTAAAAGCCGTCAGCATCAGGTGAAGGAGCCTCATCGCCAAAGTTGTTACGCCAAACCGTGTAGTCAGCCGCACTAACCCGTCCATCGCCGTTGAAGTCGCCGGGCAACACCTCGACTGCTTCGAAAATCAGATTGTCGATGAACAAGACGTCGCCAAAAGTATCCGGAGTGCCACCAGCAAATCCGTTGTCAGTGAACACAATGCTCATCGCTCCACCGTCAGAATCTGCAGGGATGACGCCTTCGATCTCGATCGTTCTCCATTGACCATCCGCTTCAGCAAGGACGTCAATAAAACCGGCCGAGGCGCTGTTATTACCGCCGGCGATGTTTGTCGAACCTTCAAATACCGCGTTATTGCTTATCGGATCAAAGAGGCCGAGTTGTAGCCAGAGAGTGTCGTTATCGTTAAAAGCCGTATCTGCAGGAATCAGGTAATCGAAAGCGGCTCGAAACTTTTGTCCTTCGAAAGCCGCAACCGAGACAGCGGGGCCGCTGCTTACGTTCACGAATGCACCCGATCCTCCCAGCGAAACCAGTCCAGCGGTATTCGTCGGATCAGTAGGATCCGGCGCCTGCCCAAGAAACGTACCGAAAGTCGTTGTAGGACCAGTCGGCGGAGCGGTATCCTGATAGAAAATAGGGGATGGTTCGTCGATGGTAACCCGGAAGTTATCAGCATAGGCGAAGGTGCCTGGACCAGAATCGTTAGGTACGCCGCCAAAAGCTCCGTCTGCAAACAAGACCGAGACTTCAACACGATCGACTGGATTCATGTTAGGCGTCATGCCCGGCACGATCGAATCAAGGGACATACTTAGCCATTCATCCCGCGGCGCCGTGCTGTCGAA
>CALHZT010000311.1 GCA_938040995.1 uncultured Pirellulaceae bacterium
AAGCGTTGCCCGCCCCAGCGGCTCGGACGGAGCCTCGCCCTCCCGCGCCGTTTCCTGGAAAAATGGCCAATCAAACTTCCGCCGTCGTTGAAAAAAGCAACCGGAGCCCGTCTGAGGTTGGGCCCCGGTCACAGGACAGGGAATCCTGTTTATTCGAGATCCAGATCAGCAACTGCCACGATTTCAGCAAGAGACGCGGTGTCTTTGCCGAGGAATGCAGCGACCTGATCCATGATGTCTTCGTTAACTTCTGGTTCCGCGTCGACAGGAATTTCATAGTGGAATTCACCTTCGACACTCAGGAATCGCTCGTTGGCAGCGATCTGTGTTTCGAGGTCATCGAAGCACTCCTGAACTTTCGAAAGTACGCTGTCGTCGATGGTCAGCTGGCTGGTAGCCTCAGCCACCTGGTTCATGCGATGCTGAGCCTGCAGTTCTTCCAGTTTGACCTGAAGAGTCTGACGCGAGCTCAAGATGCTGTTCAGCTTTTGTCGCGAAGCGTTCAACTTCTGTTCGCGAGCGTTCTTGATACGAGTCAACTGGTTCAGCGTCGATTCGCGGGTTTTGGCTCGCGACAATCGGGAAGTAAGGTCCTTCTTGACCTGATTGCGTGAGTACCGGCGACTTGCAAGCTGGATGTAATCCTGACCGGTGTCGAGAGCCACGGAGATTTTCTCCATGTTGGCTCGATCTTTGGCCAGTTTGCTATCCAGCTGTTCGATCTGGCGTGCAATACGATCCACTTCGACTTCTTCTTTCGCGATGAGATGCATGTTCTTGCGAATCTCAGGTTGCAGCGAAGCAACCATGGTTTGTGCCCGGTTGATCTTGAAATCAATCGGAACATTGTCATTGACGGCTGTGGTGACCTGGTTCGCCGAAGTGGTGACGTAGCTCAGAGCATCGGTGCCGAAAAGCAAACCCATTGCCATGACGATTCCCAGTCCCAGCCCGATAATCTTTTTGCACATTTTTGACTCCTGTGGATTTGTGTGTGCACGTGGTTGCGTGGTGACAGGGAGTATTTCGCCAGCCTTCTCCGGATCTTGGAATGTTTTCAGAAAAGTCGAAAATGCCGGAATTTCAGCTGAATTTCGGCTAGGAACGGGTGAATTGGCGGCCCGAATTGGCGAAAGTCGCCGAGACCCAGGCGGAGCCCAACGAAAAAATCCCATGTGCCCGAGTAGGCACATGGGACTGGATTCAGGTAATGGGCCGGGTGACCGGGCTTGTTAGTTGCTTCGGCTGAGCAACTCGAGCAAGTACCTCGAACGGGCATTTTGGGACGTGTTCGCTACCTCGAACGTCAACGCACCGCCTGGAGCTGTGAACTGGAGGGCTTCTTCAACACCGGCTCCTCCCCGATTGGAATTGACGATCATCGTGCCGCTGCTGTTGTATACCGTCAATGAAACATCTGCGGACGATTGCAGGACTGCGGAGACCGTTGCTCCACCGGGGATATTGGCAACGAATCTTCGTGGACTTTGGGGGCGATTTCGCCCCGCGATTGCCAATGGTTCGAGGTTGTGGAACGCCGGGAGATTCCCGCTGATATTCGATTCCCGGAGCACGGTGGTCATTTTCCCGCGGAGCAGGAAGTCATCATTCATTGCGCCAATAAAGATATCCTTGCGACCATCCTTGTTCGCATCGAATGCAGCCGCGTGCCATCCAGCGCGAGATGCGTCTGAAGGGAATGCTGGTGCGGGGCTCCATTCGACGAAGCTTGTCTGACCCGCGTGGGAAGTGTTCCGGAAAATGACTGCCCTTCTTGACGGTTGGGACTGGCCCAGGGTGTCTCCGCCCATCACGATCAAGTCAGGACGTTGATCGCGGTTGAGGTCTGATACGATCACTTTGGCCGTCGGCGAAGTCGAGGCGATGCCCGGTACGGTAATCGGGGTGAAAACCGCTTTGTTATTCGAATCATTTCCAGTGTTGATCATCAACGCATCGTCTGCGGTCGGCCCCCGGTTGGCGAAGTAGAAGTCCATCCTGCCGTCGCCATTGAAATCTCCCGGCTCGAGCGCCGGATAAAGTCCGTCTTGGGCGCTAAACGTCGTCGTGCTACCGGGATAGCGAAAATCGCCGGGGCCTGATCCAGCACCCTGGTTGTCGTTGTAGTAGATATAGGCTGGGTCGCGATCGTTGCTGACAAGCAAATCGATCTTGCCATCGCCATTCATGTCTGCCGATGCAACATCCACCGTGTAGTCGTTGTCGGTTGGAACGTTCGCGGAGGTAACGTTCGTGAAGCTTCCGGATCCGTTGTTGTAGTACATCGTGTCCTGGGCGTCGCTCGGGTAGTTCCCCAGATAGAGGTCCTCGTTTCCGTCTCCGTTAAAGTCAGCGGAGAAGCCACCGCAAGCGTCGCCTACCGCTCCGTTCAGTCGGTTGGTTTCATCTTCAAAGTGTGAGAAAACCCCGCCGGGGTGCTTGTTCGCGTAAAAGCGGGTCGTGCCGCGAGCGGGGCCTGCAATGGCATCGTTGACAACAATAATGTCAAGCCAGCCGTCGTGGTCGTAGTCTCGCAGGAACCCGTTGCGCGAAACATCCACATTTGTGAAGCCCTGGATTCGTTTCGCGGTGACTTCGTTGAAGACTCCGTTGTCGTTGATGTACAGTTTGTTGCGTCTGGCACCTGCCGAAAAGAATGAGCGGGCAGAAACAATGACGACGTCGTAGTCCCCGTCGTTGTCGACGTCACCAATTTCGACTTCTTTCTCATTGTCAGTTTGTTCGTTGACGGTCTGATTGATGTTCGACGTCAACTCGAAGTTCATCGTCGTTCTTTGCAGCCTGATCTCGTCCCCACGCTGACCAGCGCTGATCGTTGGTAATGATTCAAAAGTCTGTTGTGCAAAACAGACGGACACCAACACCAGTGCACCAAGGACGCTGCGGAGAGAGTTTTGTACTGACATTACGTGTATCCGATTTAGAGGTGAACGTGTTTTCCGTCGATCTGTGAGGTTAACTACTGTTGGGTTCATCTGGCAATTTCGAGCATCAAAAAGATTCAGTTTGTAATTCCGTGTACAAAGCAACAGAGGGGCTGCCGAAATTGTCATTATCCCGATTTTCGCAAGTTTTTCATTGTACTGGTGACGCCCAAACGTCGTTACCGTCGCTAAAGACTATGAAGCGGAAGAATCGGGAATTCCCGACCATGCCGCTATCAGCAGTCAACTGTTTTACGTTTGAATTCACCTCTTTTTTGCGAGCTAGAAGCAGATGAGACACATCCAAAAGATGCTTATCCGTTGTTCGGCTGGCGGTTTCAGTCTTTCAGGCCCCGATCGTGTGGCCGACGCCTTTCCACCGGAAAGTCCGCGTTAACAGGACCACACGGGCCGCTGGATTAGCTGATTTCTACCAGATGATCCAGGCGACCACGGCCCTGGTTTGGTAATGACTACGATCTGGCAGATTGGCAGTCTTTCATGAAAGGTTGCGGGATTCTTGTGTCTGTTTGCCAATTTATCGGCGAATGGTCCGTCATTCCGCATACGGAAAGGGCGCGATATGGAGTTTCTCCAGCTTTGCCTCGCACCGGCGACTTTGCCGTTCACCGTTTTAATGGTGGCGGTCTTTGGTTACTGGGCGATGTGCATCGTCGGCTTTGTCAGCACCGACTTGTTCGATCTCGATCTGGATTTGATCGACACGGACATTGATCTGGATGTCGAAGCCGATTTTGATCTCGATCTGGATGCGGATATAGATGCCGACCTGGATCTGGATGGTGACGTTGACGCAGACGTGGATGGTGTTGGCTTACCGACTTGGATGGCCGTTCTCCATTTCTTCAATGTCGGCGAAGTGCCGGTGATGATCCTGCTCAGCGTTCTGGTTTTCACATCGTGGTCGATCAGTCTGATCCTCAACGCCTACTGGAATCCAGGGTTGAAGATAGGGATTGGGATTCTGTTTCTGATTCCCAACCTTCTGACCAGTCCGTTTATTACCAAGCTGCTGACGGCACCCTTTGCCTCGGTCTTCAAACGAGCCAAAGCGGGCGTTGCCAAACCAACCAAAATCGTCGGTCGCACGGTTACCGTGACGACAGGCAAAGTCACAAACAAATTCGGTCAGGCCGAGCTGAATG
>CALHZT010000312.1 GCA_938040995.1 uncultured Pirellulaceae bacterium
TCGGCTGATTTGTCGAATTTCCAGGCAACATGCGTGTCGGTAATGTCGCCGGTGCCTCCCAGCCTGATCGCCGTGAGAGAGTTACCTCGGGCGTAAGGGGCAAGCAGTATGCCATCCGTCAAAACGGGTGACGAAATCGAGCGAAAGAAATTCTTGTTGTCTGGATTGAGATCGGTGTACCTCCAGATCTCTCCTCCGTCGGACAATCGGTGAGCCGTCACGTGGTCGGCGCCGAGTACGATGACAGATTCGTTGCTCATATCGACAACGGGCGTCGTGTAGCTCTGTTCGGCTTCTTTCGGCACGGTGAACTGACGAGACTGTTTCCAGATGGATTTTCCAGTCGCGATGTCAAAGGCTGCAACGAATGAAGGGCCTTCCTGCTGGCAAGCGACGATGATCTTTTTATCCGCTAACACTGGCGATGTCCCGAGATCCCACCACAAGGTGTTTCCGCTGAATTCGTCTTCGAGGTTGTTGTGCCAGACAATATTGCCTTCGAAATCCAGGCAGGCGAAATCGCCACTCTTGAAGTAAAAGTAGACGTGCTCGCCGTTGGTGATTGGTGAAGGATTGGCCCCGGTGGCTTTTTTGTGTTTGCCGCCCCTGGATTCTCCCAATTCGACTTGCCAGCGTTTCTTGCCGTCCGTACCGACGCAGAGCGCAATGTTTTCTTTGTCGGTAACGGCAGTCAGAAAAATATTGTCACCCCAGACAGCAGGAGTCGACGAGCCCTGCCCCGGAATGTCAAACTTCCACGCAACGTTCTCAGTCGCGGACCATTTGGTTGGGTAAGCTTCTTTCCCGTCTGCCGTCGCCGCTGTTCCGTCGCCGTTAGGGCCGCGCCAGTTTGGCCAGTTGTCAGCCGATGCAAAAACGCTTGTGCACGATACGATGACTGCGATCGTCAGGCGGAAGAAAATGCGGCGTATTGGGCGAGGGAAAGACAAATCGAAGTGCATCGGAGACCTTTCTGAGTTGACAAACCGTCACCGCACAGGGTGACAAACTCCCCGCATTGTAAGGGAGTTGTGGCGCAAGGCCATCGCAGGATTGGAGCTTTGCCAGGCCCCGCAGAATAAAAGGTTGCGACTTTTATAGAGAGTCGTCAGTCAAATCAAGCAAAGCCAGATCGATGAGCGTTTCGGTCGTCAGCTCGTTTTCCGATCTGTCTTCTTCGTCTGCCGCGAAATAGCCGGCTGCATCAATTCCCCGATCCAGCGTGGCGTCATCGCCGGCTGACACGCTCAACGGAGCGTTGGGAGTTGCCCCATTAAGGAAATTGATAACCGCCAACGCGTCGAGTGGCGCGACATTGCCATCGTCATTCACATCGAGGAAACGTGGACTGGCCAATGGATCTGTCAGCGTGACAAGATTGCCAGAATCCGCGTCGCTGAATTCCCGGTCGGTCAATTCGTTGATGACGATCAACGCGTCCAGCGGTGTTACACCGTTCACTCCATCGACGTCTTCAGCTGTTCGGTCGTTGTGAAACGTAGTCCCGAGAAACTCGGTGCCAAAATTGACTCCGGTGACCGTGCGCCCAACAGCCACGCTGCCAGTGTTCACGCCCTGATCTGTCGAGGCGTAGCCCTCGCCGGGGAGCATACGCAACCGGTAGGGATCGCCATTGGGGATGAACAGGTGGTAGTCGCCAGTAGCGTCGGTCGTGGTGCGAGATTCTTCAGCATCCAGCACTCCGTTGTTGTTCGTGTCGTTGAACACAACAAGTCCGCCTCGACCACCGTCCGATGCGTCCCTGACTCCGTTCCTGTTTACGTCAAGGAAGGCAGTCCCATGAACCACACCGGAACCGCCGAATCCCTGAATGGCAACAATTCGCGTCTCACCGTTTTCGGAGACGACCGGTGCGTTGACGATTGCACCTCGGCGGTCGCCGCGAGGGAACTCGGATGAGACATTGATCGTGTCAAAGGAGACGATCTCATTGACTGGAGTCATGTCGACCACGCGGGCAAACACGGTGAATCCGCCGTTCTGATTGTCGAGGTTGCCTGAATTGTCCTGCAGGTTGATGAACCACTGGTTCGTTGCACTGTCGGGGTCGCCGCCCAACTTGGCCATTGCAACGGTGCCAATGGTATTGCTGACGTTGAACTCGTTCACGATTGGATCGAGCGGAGTTACTTCGCGAAAATTATCTGCGTCAACGTCGGATGGCAGGCAGGATTCCGAATCACAGATTCGTTCGTTGGCAACGGAAAATCCACCGCCCTGCAGCACGAAGTTGTCGACCAGTCGATGGAAGATCACATTTTCGTAGTCACCGCTTTCGACGTAGGTAAGAAAATTCTCAACGGTTCGAGGCGCCGAATCTTCAAGCAGTTCGAATTCGATGTTGCCGAAATTCGTCTGAATTTCGATGATGGGACTCACGCCCGCATAGAGCACTTCGCGTCGCTCAAGTGGCTCGATAGAAAGTCTTCGCTGAGTGTGGCTGTTTCGTCGCATATTCTGACCAGGCTAATTCTCGAAAGTCTGACCCCATTCTATCCCGGCATCCAGTTCTCTCAATGAACTTTGTTTCGAAACAGACAGCCGCCCTCCGGCTGGGGGTGGCAAGGTAATGAGGAATACAGGGAATGTTATGCCGCTGAAACCGGGTGTAATTCCGGGCTACCCCGTTTCAGGCATGAACGTTGGCATGACGATACCCGACGGTTCTTTCCATTCGCCATGGATCTGGGCAAAGTGAATCTCGCAATTCCGGGCACCCCATCCATAGAGCGTCTTGACCAAGTCGTCGCACGAAACCGGGATCAGAAAGACAGGCGTTCCGCCGCGATGGTGGTCCAGTTCAGCATGGATGAGCGCCGCTGCCTGCTCCGCATTGCGACTGGTGCCGGGCCCGATCATATTGCTCGCCGGATGCCTGACGGAGAACAGAAACCCGTCAATTTCCCCGGCCGGATTTTCGAAAACCGAGCCGTGCCAGATGCCGGCTGTGTTGTTGAGGAAGTACTCGTAGTCTTTTGCGCGGGAAATGCCGGCAAGCTCTTCTTCGAGTGCTGCGATCGCGGTTGCATCGTCGAGCGTTGCCGGGCGAACCTGTTCCTGCCCCGCCGTCGAAAATCCCGGGCCTGATTCCGGCACGGAAAAGCACATGTCCTGAAATGCCATTCGTGGAACGAAACCGGACCGGGTATAGAGCGAATAGGAATCGAGATTTAGTGCGCTCGAGACCAGCCGAACCGGCAAACCGCGTTCGTTGGCAAAGTCGATGATGAATTGCAACAAGCGACTGGCGATGCTGGCTCCGAAATAGTTCGGGTGCACATTCATGATTCCAAGCGACACATGAGTCGGGCGTGGATGATAGAAGCACGATCCAACGATTTTTTGCGTCTCGTCGTTGACCGCGACGATGCAGCAACCGGGATCCAGCGACTCATAGACTTCGCAGAATAAAGTCGTAGTGGCGGGATCTCCTTTGAAGATCTGGCCCAACCCATGCGACTGGTACCAGAAGTTGGTGCTCAGATGGATGAGCTCCGCGACTTCGCCCCATTCGGGTTTTTTCATCGCACGAAGCGAGATGCTTGTCGCTGGTATTCCCAAGCTGAACTCCCGATTTTGCTAACTGATTTCGGTAATGCCGGGAATGGGAACTGGCCGCGTTTGCACATCGCCCCACGCATACTCGGTCGGACCAAGAACCGTCTCGCTCTTCATGAGTTCTTCCCATGTGATTTTCTTGCCGCTATAGGTCGCCATGCGGCCCATGATCGCAAGAAGCGTGCTGTTGCACATGTAGTGGCCGTTGTTGATCGGTTTGCCGTCGCGAATCGACTTGAAGAGAGCCACGTGTTCCAGGTCGTACATGCTTCCCGTCTTTTCGGTGTACTTCCATTTCTCATCGCCAGAATCAATCTCGTTGCGAAGGATCCAGGCCGAGCCTTTGGTGCCCAGTACATGCTCGTCGACAAGGTTCATGCATCCCTTTTGCTGACGGCAGGTAAAGAATACCTTCACTCCGTTCTCGTATTCGTACGTCAACGCGTGGTGATCGTAGATGTTGCCAAACTGCTCTTCGATCCGCTGTTGTCGGCCACCCATACCGTAGACCGACACGGGACTGGCGTCGTCGTTCAGCCACGCTGTTTTGTCGAGGCTGTGGACAGCCTGTTCAGCAATGTGGTCCCCGGATAGCCATGTGTGATACAGCCAGTTTCGCATCTGGTATTCCATGCGCGACCAGTCGGGTTTGTCGCCTCGATGCCAAAGGAGCCCGGCGTTGTATGTTGACTGGATCGCGATGATGTCGCCGATCGCGCCTTCTTTGACTCGCTTCACCGTTTCCACCACACCCGGGTGATACCGCCAGCACAAGCCAGAGACAACGGCGAGCCCCTTCTCTTCCGCAACCTTGCAAGCCGCCTGGATGCGTTTGACTCCGGGGACGTCAACTCCCACCGGCTTTTCAATGAAGCAGTGCTTGCCCGCGTTGATGACGGCTTCGAAGTGTTCAGGCCGAAAGTGTGGCGGAGTGGCCAGGATCACCATGTCGACGCCGGAATCAATTACCTTTTGATAAGCATCGAAACCGAAAAAACATCGGTCGTCCGAGACGGCATATTTCTCGCCACAGCTGTCTTTGCAAATCGGTTTGGCCAGCTCCAGCCGGTCTGAAAAGGCATCGCCCATCGCCCACAGCTGAACGTTGGGATCCGCTTTGATCGCGTTTACTGCGGCGCCACAGCCGCGTCCTCCGCAGCCGACGAGCCCAACCTTGAGCACGTCGTCTCCGGCTGCGTGAACTTTGGGTGCTGACGCGAGCGTGCCAGCGATTGCAGTGGCCGCCGAGGTGGCTTTGAGAAAGTTGCGACGAGACGCGTTGACGGGCATGGGAACTCCCTGTGCTTGGAAGAGGCCGATTTTGTAAATCGTGGCTCGTATCATACCAGCATGAATTGACGTAACAAATCACTGGAACAAAAGAAGCCAGCGAAGTCGATTTGCACTGCGCAGGCGTTTTCGTCAGGCAGCATCCTGAGCGGCCATTTGCGCTGGAGCGATGGTTTCGTCGTTGACTGAAGATTCAGCCGTTGCCCCGGCATCCACGGGCTCTTGTGGAGTCTGAACGATGACTTCAGGGAGACGTTGCGGTTCAAGAGAAGCCAGCCTTCGCTCGCGTTCAAGTGCTTCCGGGGAGAATCGGTCCGGTTTTACTGTCTCTTCGTGGGCAACCGTCGCAACTGTTGGCTGGCGATTTTTGAAACGTTGTAACGGCATCACACGTTGGACCATGGTTCCGTCAAGGGGAAGATCAACGGGCGATGTTTGCAGGATTTCTTCTTTGTAAATATCGCCCTTGTGAAATGGACCGGCGCCGAGGATCCAAGTGCTTTTTGCCTTGGACAGGCCCATAATGGTGCCTGTTTGCCAAACCGGTTCACGCGTCTCCCGGTCATAGGCGAAGAGCGAAATCTTGGCCGCCGCTCGCCGCTCGTCTTTCTTCGCCAGCGAGATCTCGGGGATCGCCGGAATTGGAGCGCTTGTCAGAAGGCTCGCCGTCTGATTCACAGCGCTGCTTCCAGGAATTCCGTAGTTAATGACGTGATTGTCAGTTCCCAACGCGCCCATTCGGATTTCGACGATATAGTCGGCTTCGTCCCGGCTTTCCTGAAGAATGCAGCCGTCACGAATCGCAAGTTCACGTAGACAGCTTACAACGTAATTCGAATCGACGACTCCGTTGGAGCGAATCGAACGAATAAACTGTGAGTCAAGAAAGACCGTCGCACCGGTCATCGAACGGAATGAAATCTGTGATAGCGTGCGGTCAACGGCGTCAGATACAAGAAGCTGGTCTGTCGCTTTCTGTTGCTTGACAGTGCCACAGCCGACTGTCAGAAGCAGCGCCGACAGTATTGTGGCGCGGGATAGCCATCTCAGTGAGCATGGACTGTGAGGAGACATTTTGGTGGCCAAGCGGCGGCGGGGTGATTGGCATTTCGAGTGGATCTTCGGTCGCTTTTAAACCCATCGACACTGTCGGAAGTGAGGGTTAGTGAAACTCGGGGTAATTGGCAGAGTTTGTGGATGCTGCCAGCTCTCCGAGACAGATCGAACGCGGTCGGAATCAATGTTCGATCGTCATGCAAATTACCGTTGTCCACATCTCTTGCGACAATCTGAGCGAACTGCCGACGATCTTGTGATATTTCTTGTCCAGACTGAACCGTAATTGGCAGTACAGATAATGAAGGCGATCCCCAAGATTGCCTACGTGGCGGCGTTGCAATGCGAACAATCTAACCCCTCGGTGGAGGGTTTGCCCTGACGGTTTGGGAATGATTGGGTGAAGTGTAGGGATACGTGATTTAATATAGGTGAGGCAGGGCATCTTGTTGTTGCAAACGAGTTTGCCAAGTCGGATCCTCCGCGATGAATGGTGACCTTTGGCGGGGTTTCCCCCCGGTTTTGACTCTATGAGTTTGGGCCAGTAATGAGGGGAAACACGCAGAGCTTTTTGCAGTAACTGCACAAAGCCGCAAAGGAATCGCAATGTCCACACCAGCAAAAAGAGCAACCACAAAACTTGTAGCGGTCGATACAGAATCAACAGCTCTGATTCATGAGCATCAAGACCGGCAGTTCGCTGAAACGTTTCATTCAAAATCAGGATCAAACGTTGTCCTAAGTAGGCGAGATAGAGGGGACGAATTGAAAGACGTCGTAGAATCGAAACGCAAACGGTACGAGCGGCTTGTTGAAAAGCTTCCCGGTCAGTACTTTTTCTTCGGCCTGGACCAGGCTGGCAAGATTACTTACGTGAGCCAATCGGTAAAAGATGTTACCGGTCACGACGCCGATGCTGTGATTGGAAAGAGCTGGCAGGATTTCGTTGACTTCAGCAGAGTGGAAAATCGGAATCTTGAAGACCGCCTACGTCGATTCTTTGTTGGCGAGAGCTTGCCTCATCATCAGGCGATCCTTCACGATGTTTCGGGCAAACCGCGGCTTGTCGAAGTCCTCGATTACCCGGTTATTGACTCCGAAGGCAAAGTGACGGAAGTCGAGGGAATTATCCACGACATTACGGATCTGCGTGCCAAAGAAATCGAAGCGCGACGTCGGTTGGAGCTTTCGATAGCCGAGCGCACCGCGGAACTCAATCACGCAACTCAGCTTTATCGAAGTGTTGTCGATCTACAGACGCAGTTCATTGTTCGCTGGTTGCCAGACGGCACACGTACTTTCGTGAATCCGGCGTATTGCGAATACTCGCGAAAAACTGCGGAAGAGATGTTGGGAAAACCGATCCAGCGAATGGAAGATCCTGCCACGCGGATGGTCTATCTTCGTGACCTGAAAAATCTATCGCCTCAGAATCCACGGATTTCACGGGAAGTCTCGTTCGTCGAAGCGGATGGCCGGGAGCTCTCGCAGCACTGGATCGATCAAGGCGTTTTTGATGCCAATGGCAATTTGATTGAGATTCAGTCGCTGGGACGGGATATCTCCACAGAACGTCGTCGAGCCGCCAAAGATCAACAGGCCCAGATGTTCCGCGCCAAAATGGATACGCTGTCGCCCCGCGAAAGGCAGGTGATGGGACTCGTTACCGAGGGAAAGGCGAACAAGGTAATCGCCAGCACTCTCGATCTGAGTGTCAAAACGGTGGAAAAACACCGTTCGAGCATGATGCGAAAGCTACAGATGCAAAGCGTCGCCGAGCTTGTTCGTAATGTGCTTCTGGTCGAAGGCGACATCTAGTTCGCTTTCGAAGGTTGTCGCTTCCTCTTGCGGGCGGCAACCAGCCCCCGGTCAATAGGCGATAAACGCGCTTGACTCTTGTGTAGCGCCAATTCGTCGTTCTCGCTCGGAATTCACGCCGCCAGAGACGCTACACGTGCGTGCGCCCCGCACTAAATTCGTGTGTTTCTTCTGCGTACTGCTGCGCGCCCGCCTCGTTCTCAATGACGCGTTCTTGTAATTGCCGCTGCCTGTTGAGGGGTGGCAGTGGGCGTTGACGAGTACCTTTCAGGAAAGATTGAGCGCCGAATGTCAAATCGTTGTGGTAACCGAAGCAGTCACTATTATGAAATTGGTCTTACGCTCCAGCGAGTGGAAGCAACCGGGAAAACTTGTCATTCGGTGTGCGCTGGAGAAGCAATTTTTTACAGGATTTCTGGCGTGGTTGCGCGCCTGCATCTTATCGTTGGGACTCAATCGGCCATGGAACAGAGAGTCGTAGTGAAGCTGGGGCTTCATCGAAAGGGAATGGAATGTCTTTTTTAAACGGAAGCGTGGGAAGCGTTCTTGCTGCAAAGCCACCAGAGGTATTGCACCGAATTCGGGATGAACGTATCAGCCAGGGAGTTGGCATTGAGAAGGTAGCGGCTGAGTTGGGCAAGTCGCCTGCCGCTGTGTCGATGGAAGAACGTCCAACCAGTGACTTGCGACTTTCTGTTTTGAGCCAATGGAGTCGCGTATTGGGAGTCTCGGTTGTGGAATTGCTCATCGAAAGACCGGAATACACCGGGATTCCAGCCTTAACAGAACAGCGACTTAAGCAGATCGAAAGCACTGCGCAGAAAATTGTCTCTCAGACTGCGGACAAGGCGACGCTGACGTTTGCCAAGGGGCTGTGTCACCAGATCCGTGAGTTCTTCGAAGAAGATGTAACTCCGTTGGCCGATCCCGGATCGGCGATGCCGTAGAACGCAGCGTACCGAAGGAATGTCGCAAATCACTTCCCGGAGTTCGCGAGCGATTTGACGAATTTCCAGATTTCAGGCGGGGATTCCGGTAAGTCGGTTGATGAAACGGATTGCGTGCCAACAATATTGGTTGGCGGCGTTGTCGCGTAGTTTGCAGCGACGAATTTTCCCGCTTTGTTCAGGATGGCACGGAACGGCTCGCCGAGCCAAACGCCGCTTACCTTGGTTGTACTTTCGTTGGGGTGGTAAGTCGAAAGCAGCTTCAGGATTTTGATTTGTTCGGCATTTGATGAAACATCGGTTTCGTCTTTGACGCTCCTGGAATCCGGCTGGAGCTTTCTCGCAGCGATCCAAATCTGCTTGAGCTTGGCAAAGATATCGGGTGCTTTGAGTTTCAGCTCCAGCAAGTCCCAGGCTTCGATGGAACGTCGTTTCTCGTTCGAATCGGCCGGTTGGTAGACATCGCACCGAATGGATTCTCCGGGCGCGTGAGTTATCTCGAATCGTCGATCGCCACTTGTTGCAGAAACGAAAGAAAGTACCAGCTCGTCGCTGGGAAGGGCTTCGTTGAGAAGCTTCTCCAGCTCGCCAAAATCGAACGATGCGCCGTTGAAGTTTGTTTCCGTTGACGACTGGTTTTTCGAAAATTCCGGCGGTCGTAAGTCGCTTTGCCTTGCCTCTGATGACCACGGCGAATAGCGGAGTGCGGCAAGCATCAAAATCGAAAGCAGAACCGCCGCGACGTATTTCCAGATATCGGAATGTGAGGAGAGTTCCGCTGGTTCGCTGCTCTCGCGAAACGTATAGGAGTAGGAACAGGCAGTCTCTCCTCCGATGGCTTGCGGCTTTAACGATTTGATCAGGTGCCCCAGTTCGGCGCCTTCTGCAAACGGAGCCAGTTGTTCAATCACCTTTCGAAGCTCGGGGCGTGACGAAGCGGACTTGGACATCATTCGGTGCATGATCCCAACGATATCCTCTGGCACCATCGTGCGGATGGTTGCAATCGACTTTGGAAATGATGACTTGTGGGCTTCAAGGATCGTTGCGACGTCGGCTCCGGATTTTTCAAGTTCGCCGAACGGTGGGTGTCCGGCAAGCAGGTGATAGAAGGTGCATCCCAGGCTGTAGACGTCAGATTTCGATGTGGCCTGCCCTGCAATCGACTGCTCCGGAGACATGTAGTGAACTGTCCCCGCAATTTGTGCCTCGGTGTTGGTGTCAGTCAGGGCGAGTCCGAGGTCCATCAATAGCGACTTGTCAGATTCAGTCACCATGATGTTCGACGGTTTGACGTCTCGATGTACGATGCCGTTGTGGTGGGCATAGTCGAGGCCCCTCGCAGCATGCTCAATAATTTGACAGGCTTCCGGTACCGGCAGTGGGCCAAGTTGCCGGACGACTTCGCCAGCATCCACTCCGTTCATCAGGTCCATGACGAGGTAGTGCGTGCCATTTTCGACACCCGCATCCAGTGCACGGACGATGTGCGGGTGATTTAGTCTTCCGACGGCTTCCATTTCGCGGGCGCTATGAGCCACTGAGTTGGAGAGAACCTTCAGGGCGACGTGTCTTTTCAGTCGATTGTGCCATGCCAGGTAGACGGTTCCCATTCCCCCGACGCCAACGATTTTCTTGAGTTCGTAATCTCTTAGCGATCTGCCCGTTAGGTCTGTTTGCGCAGGTTTGGCCATGTCAGTGCCAAAAAGTTCCGAGGCGCGTGAGATCATTTTTGAACACGCCGGCTCGATTTCAGATGGCAAGGCAGATGCGACGTCTGACAGCGCGAGCCCAATGGCATCTGGCTCGGAGTCGAGCTGTTCGATGATTGATGCGCATTGGGCACAGTTTTCGGCGTGACCGAAGATCTGCTCATTTTGATCGACGGTGTCCTGCCCGAGCAGGCAGTTTCTAATTTCGTCGATAGATGGGCAGTTCATGGGATTGGTTCGAGATCACACGTCGAATGACAATCGAAGACTACTGGCTGTTTGGCGACGGCCGAAATCCCGCAAAAGCCTTGCGGAATTGTTCCGTTCCGTTTGCCAAACTACGATATACCAGCACAGCAAGGATATCGGGAGATCGTGACGCTTTGACCGGCGACTGGTCGAATCTAACGTCGTCAGATTAGGCACTATGAACCACTATAGCAAATTCAGAAACAGTTCGATCGGATCGAGCCTCTTGCTGCAAGTCCGACAGCATGATCCGTCGGCCTGGAGTCGAGTTGTTCAGGTGTACGGTCCGGTTGTTTATCGTTGGTGTCGGAATGCCGGGATTCCTGATCATGCGGCTGCGGATGTCGGGCAAGAAGTATTCCGTGCGGTAGCGACCGGCATCGGGAAGTTTCGCCGCGAAAAGTCCGGTGATACGTTCGTCGGATGGATGCGACAAATCACACGATTCAAGATTGCCGATTATCAACGTGTGGCGATGAGCGAGCCGGTGGCGGCTGGCGGTTCCGCTTTTTTGGGTGTGCTAGGTAGTCTTGAAGATCCGGTGGGTGGACAAAACGGAGGTGATGCCGAAACCGCCGCAGCTGAGATAAAGCCGCTGGACGAAGAGCGACTGATCCTTGTTGCCCGAATGCTTGAGGTGATGGAAGGCAGTTTTCAGCCGAATACATGGAAGGCGTTCTGGGCTACGGCGGTGGAGAATCGCAAAGCGAAGGATGTCGCCCTGGATCTGAATATGACGGCCATGGCGGTACGAAAGGCGAAATCCCGGGTGCTGCGTCGGCTGAGAGACGAATTTGGCGGCCTGGTTTCCCCTGAATCGTCGAATTAGTCGGGTTTTCGCAGTGTCACGCTCCTTCGATATTCCTGTGACGCCACATTAGAATTCACCAGATGTGGGTTCGAGCAAACCGGGGTGGTCAAGGATGCGCCAGCGCCCTGCGTTTGGCAAACTCCGCATGGCGAAAATTTCGAAAGTGTTGATATGAATGTCAAAACAGACAGCCTCCCACGAATCTTTGTAATTACTTCGCTCGCTGCGCTGCTTGCCAGCTCCGCCGTTGCTGAACTCAGTCGCAAGACGCTCGATCGCATCGAATTTGATGTGATACCCGCGTATGAACTCGGTGATACGACGCTCTTGCTGGACTCGCTATCAACGCTGACTTTTAAGTTGGATGCCGAAGAGCTTGAGGAAGTAGATCGTGAGTTGCAGGCTCAGGGAATTCCGCCAGCCGCCGATTTGTTGACGAACTCGCGAATGCTCCTCATCCAGCAGGGGATTACTAACCTGCCGCCGGCTCATCAACGCGAGATTTTGATGGCGATCCCGTTTCTTCGTGACTCGGTTGAGAATATCGTCGCTGAAGTAAACGGCCATCTTGTGATGCAGGATCCAGTCGTTGCGCCAAAGTCGCTGGATGGATTTGAACGGGCGTTTTGGGAAATTCATGTCTTTGAAAACCAGCTGCAAAACGCGATTCAAGTCTGTGAATATGGCGCACAGCTGGTTCATCGAGGCGGTAGAACCAAAACGAAGAACCTGTCGGAGTCCGACAAAGACCTTCTGGATACGAATTTTCGTACCAAGGCGCAAGAGCTTTTGACGACGCTGGAAGAGCTCGGCGAGCGGAAGCTTGAACTGCGGCTTGCCCGATTTGATCGTGCCGAAAGAGTGCTTGCCACTTCCGACAAATTCATCGAGAAACTTCAGGCAGCCTATGTCATCGATCTGGATGGCGAGTTGCTCACGAACGCTCTTCAATCATCCGACGAAGAATGGACACGAGAGGCTTTGTTGCAGGATGGACTGAAGGATTCGATTGAGACTCGTACCGGGTTGGTGCGCAAGGAGCATTCGCAGCTCGTGCTTAAAGGTAGTCAGTTTTTTACCGGTTTGCATTGGTGGTTGCGTGGCCGCTACGGACGCGGTCCAGACGGCGCGGGGCTTTTGAAGAACGCGAACGCGATTCACAACAACGAAGCGTTGTTTGGGCTGTTTATGCCAGAGGCGTTTGAGCCGCCAAGAGTGGACGAAAAGCCAGCCGGCGACTTGAAAGACAAGCCCGTGGGCAAAGAGTTGGCGATGGCCAAACTCGCCGCTCGACCGGTCGAAGTAGGACTCACTCGCGATGGTGAGGTTCCTGAAGGTGTGGCAGCGAACCTGAAAGACGGCTTGGACTACGTTGCCAACGCAGAGTCGATTGCACCGGACTATCCTCGTCGTCACCACTACCACTGGATGTACGAGTACCGTCAGATCAGTACGTCCGTGAATTCTGGATCTTACGTTAACAGTCAGAAAACAACGAAGCGCGGGAAGAAGGTCAAGCTGTCGCGGTTCTACTGAGGTGTCAATGAAATCGTTCGGGGAGTTTCCTCGACAACAACGACATCAACATCGTTTCTTCGAATTCAGAGAAACCTCGCTCCGGAAGATCAGCGAATGATCAAACGGATTGTCGGCTATCTTGAGTACACGAACTTCCTGACCCTGATGGCAGATTTGTTGGACAACACATCCGAAGTCGAATTGGACGCCCTGGACCGCTACGTTCGTGGTCGAAAGGAGTACTCCATCATGACGAACCTTGCCAGCGGGAACGAAGCAGGACCGACGACTCTTGCGGCTCCGAAAGGTGGGCCTGTTCGTCGGCAAGGACTCGACTGGATGCTGGCACTCGCTCGCACAGAACTCGGCTCGATGCTCGCCGGGTTTTCTCCGACCCCTCGTCCGTTTGAAGCGGTCGGCGTTTCGGATTTCGATATGAAAGCGTACAAGTCGCTTTTGCTTGATGGAGTCCGCAGTCACTATTGGGCGCTGATCAAGGATCCTGATCTCGCAAGTATTCTGGCGACAACGGAAATGTCCCGTGTCCTGTCCTACAGTCGCCGGTTGGTGGTTGTGCGGGCGATGATTCGAGCCCTGATGAAGTCCAGCCGAAATGATCTGTCCAACTTGCAAATGAAGGAGCTTTCTTCGTGGTTCGAGTCGCTGGACAGATTGCAAGGGCAGCTTACTGTCGCTATCCGGAACTATATGCGCGAATCCGTTAACTCCCATACTTCGACGAGAACAACGCACAGCAAATTTATGGGGCCCTGGTGCATTTCGATTCTCAACGCGGAAAAACGCGAAATTGCCGCAGGAAAAGCGCAGATCTACGACTTCAACGAATAACGGAGCCGACTTGTGAGGGCCTCGCCAGATTTGCTGAGGCTGCCTTCCGCCATCAGGCGTCCAGAACCCACCAGAACCCATTTGTTGAGCGGCTCGTAGAGGTTAAATTACGAAGTTGAAGTCCCCGCTTCGGTGACTTTTTTTCAGCGTGATTTGCCTCGAGGAGTCGAAGACTTGTTTCGCAATACCTTTCTGCCATTTATTCTTTTCGTCGTAGCTTCCCTGATCGCCGTGACGCCAGTTGCGACTTGCCATGCAGAAGATCAGATACGTGACAGCGTTGTCAAAATTCACGTAACTTCAAGATCGCCGGATTTTCTCCGGCCGTGGACCAAACTCAATCCAAGGAAGAGCTCGGGATCGGGGGCGATTATTTCCGGGAACCGGATTCTCACCAACAATCATGTGATCAGGTACGCGAAGCAGATCTTTGTGCAGTTCAATCAGAGCACTGATCGTCATCCGGCTCGCGTAGTTGCCAAGGCGCCGGGAATGGATCTTGCAGTGCTAGAAATGGAAGATGGCAGTTTGATCGAAGGGAGGCCGGCCCTTGAACTACAGGAAGGCATTCCTGAGATGAAGAGCACCGTAAACGTTTACGGTTTTCCAATGGGAGGCGACGATCTCGCGATTACAGAGGGCATCGTTTCCCGCATCGAATACGGCAAGTTATCCGGTTCCGGAGCTGGCTTGCGTATTCAGGTCGATGCCGCGCTAAACCCGGGGAATTCCGGGGGCCCTGCCCTGATCGGCAACAGTATCACTGGACTCGTCTATAGCGGAATTCGTGAAGCCGACAATATTGGCTATTTGATCAACGCGAAGGAGATTCAACGGTTTCTCGATGATATCGAGGACGGCAATTACGATGGCAAGCCGAACATCTTCGACTCTCTTCAGACGCTTGAAAACGAATCCCTCAGGGCGAAGCTCGGGCTTACCGCCGGGCAGACCGGAATCATGGTCAAGTCACCCTATCAGGATGGCGACGATTATCCGCTAAAGCCATGGGACGTCATTTGCAAAGTCGGTGATTATGCGGTGGACAATAAAGGGCAGGTAAAAGTCCGTGATGACCTGCGACTGATGTTTCACTACTTCATTCCCGAATTGGTCGTGGACGGAAAGGTGCCAGTCACCGTGTATCGGGATGCGAAGGAAGTTCAGGTACAGGTGCCCGTGATGCCGTACCGCGACCTTGTATTTCGTGAACTGAAGGGTGCCTACCCAAGGCACTTCATTTTCGGGCCGGCTGTTTTCACGGTCGCCAGCCGGGACGTAATTCAGGGATTGGGTTCCAAGGGGCTTTCTTTGATGTCCCAAATGAACAGCATGATTATTTCCCGAAATCAGAGTAAGCCAGAGTTTCCTGGCGAAGAAATCGTGCTCATACGATTGCTGCCGCATCGAATCACCAAGGGATATGACACAATCCCTTTCGGAGTCGTGACACATGTTAACGACGAGCAAGTGAAAAATCTGAAGGACCTGGTCATAAAGATTCGCGATTGCAAAGATGAGTTTCTCATCCTGACGATCGACGGAAATTACGAGACGCTCGTATTCAATCGTGCCGACATGGCAGATAGTACAGAGGAGATTCTGGGGGACGAAGGAATCCGCTACCAGTATTCGAAAGAGTTCGAGCCAATCTGGGAGGGCAAGGAAGATGCCGCTGCAGCAAACGAGGCTGGCCCGGCTGAGGACAAAAAGAAGGAGGCTACAGCTGAAAGTTAGTGCAATGCTCCCCTTCTTGAAGTAGACTGTGACACAAGTTAGGTGGTGTTTGCTGGATATTCCGAATATTTGGTTGGAATTTCACGTGCAATAAACAGATCACGTCCGATGCTGTTTGTTGCAACCTACAATACAGCAGGGTGAGAGCTTTCTCTTTCATTGTCGTGTTTGGACGGTCTGATGTTGCAGCGTGTTCGTAAAGAGCGAATGTATTGTCGATCATGTTTTCGTCGTGATTGGCACGCACCGGTTGCTTATGGTGTCGTGTGGCGCGCTTTGCTCCTGATCGGAACACTCGGCCTGTTCTGGGTGCTGTGGCCTCACCGTTGCGTGACTTGCGGTACCAGCCGAATCCGGTCGCTTCGCAACAAGTCGTCAGACTCGTCTAACCGCACAAGATGTAGCCGCGCCGAATAAACTTGTCCGGTCGCATAGCGATTTCAGCGGTTACAGACTCTTCTACGGGCATGATTTGTCCAGCGAGAGCGCATTCAACTTTGGTGTAGCGTCATTTCGTCTCTCTCGCCCGATTCACGCCGCCCGAGACGCTAGACGTCTGTCGGACGCCGACTTAGTGACTTGGGCTTTCCAGTTCTGCCAGTGTATTCGCAAGCGGTTCGGCGACAGGCGAGGCTTTGCGTTTCTTGAAATTGTCGGACTTCGCTATCAGTTTTTGCAGTCCGTCGAGATTGCAAGCCCGCGCTGGCCAGGTTGCTCGAGTGTCAGTGGCTGCTGATTTGGTGACTCGTTGGTCATGCCACCAGAACCATCCCCCGGAGACGATGCCAACCAGCTCTTTCTTGCGATTGAAGACAGCGCCGCCGGAATCACCTGGTAACAATGATACGTTCGCATAAATCTGCGACTTGTCAGTGGGATCAGCTGCCCGTGAACGAAAATGTCGAAGCACCTTTAACTCGGTTCCGCCGCCGAGCCCCGTAAACTCAATACGGTCACCCGGCCTGATTCGACGGTTTGAGACTGTCGCCGATGGAATTTCCTTCGGTATCCATACAAGAAGAATCGCCACGTCCAACTGGTCATCCTGAAAGATGACTTCACAGTCTTTCGCGACTCGATCATTACGGTAGGTCACGCGAATGGCGTTGCGACCTTTGTCGCCGGCAACAACGTGGTTTGCTGTCAGGCATTTACCAAGGTAGCCGTTGCCTGATTTTTGACTGAGATCTTTGGAAACAATGACGCCAGTGCCAACGGCTCCGTCGAGTGAAACTTTCACGATCGAGTCGTGATGACTCGCCTTGTCAGTCCACTCCCACAATGATGGTCCGCGTTCTTCCTGCGCTACAACGAAAGCTGGGGCGAAGCACAGGAAGTACGCAATCAGCAGCATTTGCGAATTCATCCTCTGCCCTGTCTTAAATGGCTCCCAGACGGGTGACGCACATACGAGACCGTTCCATCGTCGCGATCCTGTGAGCCTGTATTTGTCGAAAAGTGATTCTCTGAAACGGCAATAAATTCTTGGGGCGAGGCGACGGAAAGGAAAGCCCTGAAGTCTCCTTATCCGTTTGAAACGCTTCAGAATTGATGCAAATTGAATGTCGCAAATCAGCCGGTCACTTCCTGGTCCGCTGATATTTGAATACTTGTGAAACCTGTTGTGATGTTGGTTACAATAAGGTTCACGCGAGTTTCGTCCGGTTCGAAACATCGTCGTAGTTACAAAGAAAGTAACCGTTCACGCGGGCAAAGGTCTGGCTCAATTTTTCGGCGGCAAGCTGACTGATTTCGCTTTGCGGACAAACGCCGAAAATTTGTGCCTGACCCTCTCGAACCTGAGAAAACGTCAATATCCGTGAACGGTTACCATAGAAATTCAGGTGGCAGGATTAAATGTTGTGCCGATTTAGAAAAACAGTCGTCATTTCGTTGACGCTGATTGTCTTTTGTGGTTGCCATCGCATTGACCATGTTGCAAGGCAAGCGAGTGCTCTGGACGGGCGCTCTGATCTTGCTGCGTCTGGCGGTGAAGGCGCCGAGGCCAGTGTTTCCGACGATGACTCCATGGACAACGACTCGTCCAAAGACGTCGGAGAAAACGAAGCTGAGTCAGATTCCTCAAGCGGTCAAGAGAACGTAGAAACCAATGAAACAGGCGAATCTGTAAAGGGCGGCCTGTCGAGTCCGGTATCAACGGATTCGGTATCGGATTCTGGAAAGAGAGAAAAAGATGCAGCCGCTACACAACATGGATCGGTGAAAACCGCGAGTGCTGTAGCTGCTTTAAACGAGCAGAGCAACAACGAGAATAGTGTTGCAAACGACGCGACTTATGCGACATCGTCCGCCAGCAAGCTTCCAGCCAGGCATTCCATGATTACTGGAGATGCGTTTCTTGGTTTGCGTCTGGATGCCAGCACAGGTGCTCCGAAGATCGGCGATATTCGCAAGAACGGTCCTGCCGACAGGGCAGGCCTTCAAGTCGGCGATGTTCTGGTGGCGTTCGAGGGAGTGCTGATTACAGATACGGCAGCGCTCGCCAAAGTGGTTAACGCCCGCAACGTTGGCGACAAGCTGGAGGTCGTGGTGGCTCGCAACGGAGAATACGAAAAAATCCCTGTGACGCTTGGTTCCCGATCTAACCCCAGTGGCGAATGATTTTCCTGGTGAGGGTCTGGCTGCATTCGAAGTAGCCGTCCCATGGATCTTGTGCTGGTGAAAGACTGACCGCGTTTGTTGCCGTGAACACAGCTGAGCTTTCGACTCTACCAAGGTTATCCCATTCGATTGGCATCGCTACCGTCGCTCCGTTCCGGGCACGAGTAGAGTAAGGGGCAATGGCGGTGGCCCCGAACCGGTTTCTCAGTACGTCGATATAGATCTTGTTCTTCCTGGCAGCTTTTGAATGTCGATTTGTATAGCTTCCTGGCCATCTTGAGACGACTGAGCCCACCAATCTGTCGCAAAACTCGGTGACTTCGTCCCAAGTCGAGCGCCGACGAATCGGGACGACAACATGCAGACCTTTGCCGCCAGTCGTCTTTACGAAAGACTCAAACGCGACTTCCTGCAGTTCGGACCGCAACTGGAGAGCCGCTTGCCTGATTTTTTCGAACGGAAGTGATTCGTCCGGATCGATGTCCAGGACAATCATATCGGGGCGGTCAGGTCGGTCGACGCGGCAGCCCCAGTTGTGCAATTCGAGGGCACTGAATTGTGTCAGTGTCAAAAGCCCTTCGATGTCGCGAATGACTGCAGCGGTCTGCGATTTACCCAGGGCGTTGGCGACGTTGACTGACGCTACGCAATCGGGCATGCCTGCAGGTGGAGTTTTTTGAAAGAAGCACTTTTCATTGCACCCTTTGGGGCAACGAACCATCGCCAACGGGCGATCAACAATATATGGCAACATCCTATCGGCGACTTGTGCCATGTATTTTGCCACATCAAGTTTTGAGACGCCGTCGTTCGGGTACATCAGGCGTTCGGAATTCGTAAATCGCACATTTGCCAGCGCATTAAGCGACTCTACCGGTATTTGAAGGCCCGGCACTTCGAAGCGCTCGTCTGGCTCGGTAATCTGATGCGGACGATCGGTGATGACGGCAGTCGCGGCGATTTCTGACCGGACGCCACGATAGGAAGGAAATCGCAAGTGATGTTGGTTGGTCCATCCACCGTACTCGACTCCTACCACAAGCTGCGGGTCAACCCACCGAAATTCACTTCCGGCTTTACTGCTGGGAAGGTTCGCAAAAGGAGAATTTTGGGTTTCCAATTGGGCCAACGTTGATGAGAGTTCTCTGATGGTACGAACGGTGAAGCCGGTTCCCACACGGCCTTCGTAAAGAAGGCGTCCCTTGGCATCAAATCGGCCAAGGATCAATGAAGCGAATTCACGCCCGGCCGTTGAAGTTGTATATCCGCCAACGACGAACTCTGCTTCCAGAAGGCTCTTGGTTTTTATCCATTCGTCGGTCCTGCCAGATGGATAGGGACGGTTGAGCCTCTTGGATACGATTCCCTCAGCACCCAGTCGAAC
>CALHZT010000313.1 GCA_938040995.1 uncultured Pirellulaceae bacterium
GGACTCGCGTCGCGTGCAGTCCTTCGGCGATGCCAGCCATCACCGCGACTGTGAATGTAACCAGTTCAGCTACCATGGCGTGTACCTCAATCCGAAGAGGGTCAGCAGGCTCGTGCCGAGTATCGACAGCGCCGTGATGCAAAACGGGAAAAAGTTGTCAAGCATTTCTGCGTTGCCGCGTTCCATTTCGGCTTGTTGCATTTCATCAATCTTCTTGAAGACACCAGCCAGCGCATTTTTGTCGCCTGGATTGAAGACTTCGCCGCCGGTATTCGCGACCAGATTAACGATCTCGTCAGGCACGCCACCGTCGGCGACGTGAACGTCGTAGATAACGATACCGTCATTGACCATCTGCTTCGCCAGTTCCAGCCCCGCATTTCCGCTGAGATCGGAACTGAATCCGTCCGAAATAAGGATGATCATTCGATCCCCTTTCTCGCGTTCGATCAACGTTCGGCGGCAGGCGCGAAGACCTTTCGCAATCTGCGTACCGCCTCCCAAACCACGAGGAAGTCGTTTGCCAGGATTCATAAACGGTGGAGCACACGAAAATGCCGACACATCATTGGTCAGCGGCACCCATTTCATCGCGATGTCACTGAAAAAAGTCAAACCAAACGCGTCGCCTTCGCGATACGACAGAAACTCATTGATCGCCTTCATCGACGCATCGTACCGCGTGCCCCCTTCAAAACTGGCAGTCATACTGCCAGACACGTCGACGCAAAACTCGATATTGGTCAGAGCCCGGTGACTGCGCGGCACTCCCATTCGCTGCGGGCCGGCGAGCACAACGATGACCGTTGCAAGCAGCAAAGCGGGTAGTGATTCGGCAAGGTTGATCAGCGCTTTCCAGCCACGCCCCGAAGCCTGATGTCCATAGTCCATCGGCAACGCGACTTCGCCGCCCGTTCGCCGCCAAACCCACATCAGCAGGAGAGCAGGAATGACAAGCAGTAGCAGAACCGCCGGGTATGCGAATGCAAACGTCATGATGCCTCCGCCGAAGAAGCCGCATGGGTATCCTTCGCCTGATCGTCACCAATCACCTCGGCCTGGACGATCTCTTCTGCCTGCCGTACTTGCTCCAGGTTCGCAACGGAGCGATAAGGAGCCAACAGCGCCTCGACATCAACGTTCTCCGGTGGATCGGGACGATGCAGCCAATCTTCAAGTTGCCGGACAAGCTCGCCCGCCTGGGCGTCGCTCTTGAGCGCGGCCATGGCCCTGGCAGGGCTCTGATCGCTCACGCCAAGTCGTTCTTTCCAGTACGAAAGCAGTAACCGCTCCAGTCGTGATTGTTGTTCCACGGACAGCTCGCCTCGCGATGCCGACTGCAAGATCGGGCGAAGATGATCTGCAAAAGTCGCCTGCCGTTCGGCATCTTCGGTCCGAACAATCTTCTTCTTTCGATTGACGAAAATCAGAAGCATGAGAACGGTGCCCCAAAGAATGCCGCCGATCCAGAGTACGTCGCGATAGCCGCCAAGTTTCGGAAGCTCGCCTTCGCCGAGCCTGTTCGGTTCGACCTGACCTTGGGGAAGGAGCGTCGTGACCGACACCGGAATCTTTGGCAGATCCCGGTCAGACTCACCATCTACCGGTCGGAGATAGTCGGCGATGTTGTAATCACCGGGATCCAGTCCATAGAAAACGAATGAGTAACGAAAATCATCGCCGTGTGGAATCGCCTGCACAATTCGCAAGACACCGGGCACGTCTGTGTCTTCGGAACCTTTGCTTGTGATCGCTTCGAGTTCGCCGCCGGGCAAGATGACGTCGTCAATCTCGACTGGCATACCGACAGTGGTTGTCGCGAGCGCTTTTGCATTCGCATCATTCTTAATGTCGCCGCGCAAGTCGATGGAAGGATTGCCACAACCGGTAATGAGCAACGATGCGGAGAGTAGTAGCAACGTCGTAATACGACGCGCCCGAAGTGTTGCCACTCCGGCTGCGGGGTGATTCCGTCGTACTGCCCGCCGTTCTGTGAATGGCGACTTTGTCATCTTGCGCCTCTTCCAATGAGGGCTCGTGAAGCGAAAAAATTTCGTAACAGATGCGTGAACGGTTTCTCAGCATCAATCATCAAATGATCCACACCGGCTCGTTTAAGCTCCGCACGAACGGTGGCTTGATCCCGCCAGGTCGTCCGACCATGCGCAACAAACGACTTGCCCGTTTCGGCTTCGCGAGCACGATAAAATCCGGTCTTCGACAAGTCGACTTCGGCAGGATCCCGCATTTGCAACACGCAACAGTCATGCTGCTGATTCAGTCGCTTGAGAACGAGCGTTGCATCCGGATCGTGCAAATCACTCAAAATAATGAAGAGTGTCCGGTTCTTCAGACTGGGAGCCAACTCACGCAGCCGCGTCGAAAGATTCGTCGGTTCGTCGTAGCGATAATGTCGCAGGCGATGAAGCCATTCGAGCACTCGATCTTTCGCAAGACTAGGCGGCCAATGCAGGGCGTCGCCGCCGACGGTCATGACTCCCACCGGGCTTACGCGATCGAGGCACGCAAGCGCAAGCCCGCCGGCGATATGAACGGCGGTCGCGTACTTGCTTCGCTTCGCCGAACTTATGGTCATCGAAGCCGAATTGTCCACGACCAGGTAAGCCGGCATGCGTTTGGGGGCTTCGTACTGTTTAACGTAGTACTCGTTGGTTCGGGCGGTGACGCGCCAGTCGATTGATTTGATCGGGTCACCGGCCACATAGGGGCGGGACTGTACGAATTCGACGCCGGAACCAAGGAACGGCGATTTGTCGGTGCCGTAGCTGAGGCTGTCCGCAAGTCGCTTGATTGCAATCAGGAACTGCCGCGAATCGAGCGAGTCGCAGGGGGGAAGCGTTCCGGATTGGGAGGCGTCGAACATAGTCAGTGTCGAGTTGCGAGTGTCGAGTTGCGAGAATCAGATGCCAGTGAAAGCCAACGTTCGCAGAGTTTAAGTGGAAGCTTTTGCTTGTCCATTGTTCGCCGAGCCATTCGATGAAGCGCCATTCGATGATGCTGGTGCAGTACCTCCGGCGCCGAATGTGTTCATGATCTGCTTAAGAACCTCTTTGCCCGTCAAGCCATCGGCAAGCGCTTCGTAGTTCAGTCGGATGCGATGCAAAATGACGTCTTCTGCCAACGCGAACAAATCATCGGGCACAACGTACTTGCGACCGTGAATCAGGGCGCGGGCTCTCGAAGCTTTGATCAGGGCAATGCCGGCTCGCGGGCTACAGCCCAATTCGATATGCGGATTGCAGCGAGTCTGATTGACGATCTCCACGACATGGTCCGTAAACGTATCGCTTACGTGGACGTCGTGAACTGACTCCATCGCAGAAATCAACTGCCCCACACTTCCAACCGCACTGTCTTCGATCACGTCAAACTCGGTAATCGCCACGGCTCCCTTTTGCTCACGCCGAATACCAAGCGCCGAGTTACGACGCAGGACTTCCTTTTCTTCTTCGATCGTCGGATACTCCAGACGATTGCAGAGCATAAAACGATCCAGCTGCGCTTCAGGAAGCTCGAAGGTTCCGGCTTGTTCGACAGGATTCTGAGTCGCAATAACGAGGAACGGAGCCGGCAGAACAAACGTCTCATTGCCGATCGTGACCTTGTGTTCCTGCATTGCTTCGAGCAACGCACTTTGCACTTTGGGGGCCGCGCGATTGATTTCGTCGGCAAGCAACAGGTTGGTAAAGATCGGACCCTTGTGGACTTTGAACTTGTTCGATTTCTGATCGAGAATTTCCGATCCGAGAATATCGGACGGCAGCAGATCAACCGTAAACTGAATGCGGCTAAATTCGAGAGCAATACTCTTTGCGATCGCCGACACCAGAAGTGTCTTGGCCAGTCCGGGTACGCCTTGCAAAAGCAGGTGCCCGCCCGTGAACAACGAGATCAGCAGACGTTCGACGACGACTTCCTGACCGACCACCACGGTGGCGACTCGTTCCCGAACATTCTTGATGAACTCCAGCGTCTGATCAAAATTGTCAGACGACGCTGCCGAAGGTCCCTTCGACTGGTTCGAACTTTCGACCTGAGTCGTTGCCGTGCTGCGTTTGGAACTACTGGAAGCCTTCGAAGTCGCTGTTGCCCGCGCCGCTTTTGCCTTCTTCGCTTTGGCCATGATAAGTCCTGCTGTTTGAGTGGCCGAAGATTGTCTTTCCTATGGTAATGAACCCGCGGTTCGGTTTCCATGAAGGGCCCGAAAACTACGGAGTTTATTGCGGTTTTGCCTCAACAAAAATCCAGTAAACCGCGTGGTGATCGGCAATCCGCGTTCCATGGCACGCGATGGTCTACGTGAATCCGGCCTGGGTAGTTCGCGGATTCTCGCCCCGATTGTGCGGCCTGGCAGGATCAAAAGGGCTGAGCTCGGCAATCGAATCGACGAATCGACGTCGGATTACTTATGGCATGCGAGCTACGTCCCATATTCCAGTATGCCGAAATGTCGCGAGAACGCGTTTCGGCCGCCAACGAATTTACAACTTTGAAGAACAAACGAACTGCAATTCCATGCCCCTATCGCTCCATCGCCTGAAAAATCTCATCGCATTCGCTACCGTGCTGGCACTTGGATCGGCGACTTTTGGTGACAAGTCCAATTGGCAAACCAATGTTGAAACCGCCAAACAACTTGCTGCGTCGCAAGGCAAAGATCTGCTGCTCGACTTCACCGGTTCCGACTGGTGCCATTGGTGCATCAAGCTGACGGACGAAGTCTTCAGTCAACCAGATTTCGACAACGAAGCCCTCAGGTCGTTCGTACTTGTCGAAATCGACTTCCCAAGCGATCGAGCCAGCCAGTCTGATTTTATTGCGACTCAGAATAATCAGCTGAGCAAACAGTTCGAAATCGAATCGTTTCCGACTGTGGTGCTCGCCGACAGCCAGGGAAGACCGTACGCGAAAACGGGTTACCGAGCCGGCGGGCCACAGCCTTTCCTGGCTCATCTTGCTGAACTGCGAGAGAAGCGAATCAAGCGAGACGAGGCATTCGCCCGAGCCGACAAGCTTGAGGGAGTTGAAAAGGCCAAGTCGCTGGACGAAGGACTTCGAGCCGTCGGAGCGGAGTACGCGTTGACAGCGTATTCCAGCGTCGTGAATCAGATCATGGCTCTCGATGCCAATGACGAGGGTGGGCTCAAGTCGCGTTACGAAGAATTCCTGGCTCGGCGCCGAGTCGGTGATGAAGTGAAGCAGCTGATGGCTTGCTACCAACCCGGTCTCGAAACGGAGTACATCTCACGCATTCAGGCGCTCGAGCAAAAGTACCAACCCAAGGGCCGCTTGCTGACTGAGTTGCAGGGCGTGTTGGGGCAGTTGATGCTCAAAGCCAACCGACCCGGAGAAGTCATCCAGCTTGCCGATTCGATCCTGAAAAAAGAAAGTGTTCACCCGGCGTCAAGATTACAGTGGCGAATCATGAAGGTGATGGCATTGAGCGCAAATCGTCAGCTGGATGATGCCTTTGCACTGATCGATAACATTTCCAGTGATCATTCCACGAATGAAACGATCGTGGCAGCCTGCGTCGGACAAAAGGCACTCATCATGCTCGACAATAACCAGGTAACCAAAGCCCATAGCCTCGTTCAGTCGAATGTCGAAACGTTGACTGGCGCAGCACGCCAACAGATGCAGAAACTGCTCCAGCAAATCGAATCCCGCATGTAGGCAAACGCGTGTTTACGCGCCGTCAGGCGGAGCAATTCACTTCACGCGATAGCCAATTTCGCGAAGCGACGTTCGAACTTGCCCGGCATGATCGCCCTGCAGCTCGACGGTATCACCTTTTGACGTGCCACCTGTTCCACATGCCGCTTGTAGCGTGGCAAGAACCGACTTGAGATCGTTCGCTTGCGCGGTCAGACCTTCGACGACCGTCACTTTTCGGCCGCCTTTTCGCTTCTGAACATTCACCCGCGCCGTCTGCTTCTCGGGTGGTAAAAGATCGGCTTCGCGCTGCTGCTTCGCCGCAACAGCTGCCTTTTGCTCTGGCGAGCAAACACATTCCGACAACAGCTTGCCGCAATCATCACACTCCGGCGGAATATCAAACGGAGTGCCAGCAAACAGTCGAGTCATCACCAAATCCCACATGCAATCTACACGGAAACCGGAACGTCAATTTCCCCGACTTCCGATACCCGACCCCCGATACCCGCCCCCCGATACCGGCCGCCCGGCCCCAATGGCTACTTCCACCGATAAGCGACCAGCGCCTCAAGCTC
>CALHZT010000314.1 GCA_938040995.1 uncultured Pirellulaceae bacterium
GGCCAAGGCCACCGGCAGGGGTTTTGAAGGCCCTTCGGGCCAAAAAATCGCAACTTCAAAACTCGCAACCGGGTGGTCCGACCGCGCGACCAAGCCCACTCGCTTGCGCGCTTGCGCTGCGAGCTTTTATTTCGAGCGACCACCGGCTCTGCCGGTGGTTAGTGACTCAGCGCTCGTTCACTCATCCATGAGCACGCAAATGGGCCCTGGTACAAAGATCGACTGATGCTCAAGGTGTGTGAGCTTTCCATCAGCGCCGATCGAGAACAACGAGATGTTGTTGGTGTCGCGGCCTGCCACCATCAGATAACCGCCGCATGGACTCAGGTTAAAGTTGCGTGGCCACGCGGCTCTGGTTGGCACGACCTGAATTCGCTTCAGCGTCCCCGTGTCCGCGTCGAACGAGAAAACGGAAATGGAATCATGTCCCCGGTTCGCTGAATAGACAAAGTCGCCGGACTGACTTACCCGAATCTCGGACCCGCTGTTGAACTTGTTCTGATTCTTCTCATCCTCTGTCAGTGCCGGCACTGTTGCCAACTTGGTCATCGTTCCGTTCTCGCCGTCATAGCCGAAAACTGTAATGGCGAGAGTCATTTCATTCACGACAAAGGCATACTTGCCGCCGGGATGGAACTTCATATGACGGGGCCCACCGCCCGGTTCGACATCAACGGTTCCTGCCGGAGAAAGCTTCTTTGCTTCGAGATCCAGTCGATACTTCACCAGCTGGTCGAGCCCAAGGTCCGGCACGAAAGCGAACCGGTTATCTGGGCTTACCGATACGTAGTGTGGATGCGGAGATTTCTGACGGCCGGGAACGACCTTCGAGCCGCCTTGATGTTGAATACGCTGTACTTCGTCGCCAAGACTTCCGTCCGCGTTGATGGGGATCACGGAGACCGAGCCGGCTCCATAGTGCGCGCTCAACAGAACAGTTCCCGTATGGTCCGTCGTCAGGAAACAGGATCCGCCCTGCACTTTCTGCGTACTGATCAGCTTGCCGTCCCTGATTGCAACGACTGACGACTTGTCGAGGCTGGCCGTCGCGTAGATGACATCCTTGATTGTAGGATGCTTCGTGATCCAGCCGGCGCCGCGGAGAGGCATGATGAGCTCGGCTTTCGTGAGCTTGCCGTTTTCAATACTCGAGTGGTAGATCCCGGCTTCCGCCCCGGCGTTGTTGCCGGCGGTGCCAAACCAGACGGACTTCGCACCGGATTCTTCAGCGTATGCATTCGGCGGATTCAGGTTCGCCTGCGCGGCGAATATTGCCATGGCCGCGAGGAATGGAAGCGGCAGGTGGAAAGCTGTGTTTGTCAGCATCGGGTGTTCGCCGTTGGGTGAGGTATCCATAAAACGAAACAAGCCGTCCAAAGGACGGCTAGTTCGCAAAAGGTTAGCAACTTTTAGCAACAGTTTCAAAATCCGTTCTCGATGTGAGTCGAAGTTAGCAACCCCCTCGGCTCACGAACAGTTTTTTGATTCAGCAACAGCAACAGTTTTCAGCATCAGGGTTCAGCGTTTTGACTTAAGCTCGTCGTCGAGTCGCAGTGACCATTCCGATGACTCCGAAGATAGCGAGCATGGCAGTGTTCGGCTCAGGTACAGCTGCTGTGAAGCTTCCGAAGCTGGAGTTCGCACCACTTTCGAAGCCGACAGCGAAGACGTCGATGGCGTTGCCCATGCGGTCCTGGATAAGTCGCTGGTTCCCGTTCGAAGTTCCGATGATCGCGTCGAACAAGTCGTCGCTTGCGGCTCCAGTGTCCAACCATCCAAGCTGCAGGTTGATTTCTTCGCTAAGGGCAGCAGTCGTCGTTCCAGAAACCGTCTGGCGAATGCCGTTGTCGTCCCAGGCAACGCTCCAGTCGAGTGTGTTTACGTTGGCATCAGTTCCGCGAGTCAGGCCGAGAACCAGTTGTCCAAAGTCGCTGTTGAGTCCCTGGCTGCCATCGCCTTCGCCGAAGTATCCGATCGAGACGGTTTCGCCTGCAGCAACCATGGCAGTTGCTTCCAGCTTGTAGTCATCTCCAAGACCGGAGAAAGTTCTCCATGGTGTCTGAGCGATGGCTTGGCCGACGCCTGTTTCGCGGACAACCCGACCGTTCGAGATGATGTAGTCGCTATCGGCGATCCATCGGCCGTGTGCGTCTGCGGCGGCACCCTGAAGAAGTCCGTTTGGAACGTCTGCGACAGGTGGTACAAAGCCGATTTGGTGTGTGTCGGCTTCGCGGCCTGATAGAGGACCGTCGCCAGTGAAATTATCAAGAACGTCGATATAGAAGTCTCTTGTACGATTGAGCATGCCTTCTGAGGCTTGGACATTGCTGCCCTGATCAAGCGGGATTCCGCGGAAAAGTTGTTGTGCGGAAGTAACGCTTGTTACCGCGAGTACCATCGCGAGCATCGTCAAGATTGTGTTTCGTGTAGTCGTCATTTGCTTCACCCTTGTGCTTAAACTGTTGCTGTTGCTAACTCAAAAAAACTCACCGCTTTGCGACTTTGGTTGCTAAAGTCAAAGTCGACTTGATTGATCGCATCGCTTCCTTTCGTCGTCTTGAGGTTGTTGTCCGCCGCCTCGCGGGAGCTGCATGCTGCAAGGCGGCGACAACCAACCATCAAGTTCCGTGTTGGGTCACTTTTCCTCTCGCGTCTTACTTTCGCGAGCCGTCAAAAGCGATTTCATTCCTCCTTCCGCTGGCGTAATAAAAACCAAATAAGAAATAGAAGCGTTGTTTTGTCTTTGTCTTGTCTGCTTTTTAGTGGCCGTTGACGGCCGCCTTACGGGAGCTGCATGCTGCAAGGCGGCGTCAACAACCTGAAGCGTTGTTTCCTAAGCTGCGAATGCCTCGTGAATCATTGATTTGGCAAAGTACATTTCGCATCCGCTGCTGCGTGCCGCGATCTCGTCGGCAGTGCTGTATTCGTTTCCGACCAGTGCGAGTGGCGACTTGTTGCCTCTGCGTCGCAAAAGCGAGCGAAGCTCAGTGCCCGGCATGTCGGGAAGTTGCATGTTTACGACCCACATTGCGGGGCCGGTCGTCGACGCGGCTCGGAGTGCGTCCTGGCCGTTGTCGAAGAACACGACTTCGGTGTTTCTGTTAGCGGAGGTCTTTACCAGTGCTGCGTAGTCGGCTTTGTTAGCGTCAACGACAAAAACTTTGGTTCGATCTGATGTGTCCCAAATCATTGGAAAGTCCTCAGCAAAAAGTCGGTTTCTCGGTTTGGATCCGTTTGAGCCTCGAAGGCTGCTTTTGGGTCCGTTTGATGTAAGGGACCAAAAGCAAGGACTGTGCCGAAAGTCCGTGCCAGAGTTTGGAGAGTCGACGTAAACCGTTACTGTCAAACGGTTAGAAAAAATCGAATTTTGCTAGCAGGGGCAGAGCTACCCCTTTTGGCGAGCTTGAACCGGGATGGAATGACCCGGTCCAAACGACCCGGTCCCGGGTCATTACGACTCAGGCCGGGGCAAAACGACCTAATTCGGCCCAGCCTTGCGACTTGTGGCCTTTGAGTGGCCGCGGGTAAAGAGAATTGCGGTCCGATTTGACTGGACGTTGGCCCACATAGCCGCTTTTTGGCCATATCGCCGGTAAAACCGAGCTTTGGCTTAGCGGCGTTTGGTCGTTTTCGACCAGGATTCAACGCTGCCCATATATAGACGTAGACCGCCATATCCCCTTGGGCCCGGACCACGACGGTGCAGACGGAAAAGACAGCGGAATGCTCAGGTGCACAATTCAGCAATTCATGTTGGCCGTATTCGTGCGAACCAGCCGAAATTCTCTGGTCTCGGCAGCCGGTCAGATCGCTGCTTCTCATTGACCATTTTGAATACGCAGTGGTACACTCCGGGACTGGGATTTGCTTGAAAAAGCGACTTCCGACGTAGTTCGAACCTGCGAGCTGACTCGCAGCCACAACCCTCGTCGCCTCGAATTCGAACGGAATCCTTCCGTGGTATTTGTAGGGCCTGTCTAATGGTCCGCATTTATTGGCAATTCGACGCGCGACGCAATTAATGACAGGAGACTTTTGTGTCGGGAAATCTAGTTCAACAACTTATTGAGTCCGGCGTTCACTTTGGCCATCGAGCCAGCCGCTGGAACCCTAAAATGTCGCCGTATATCTACGGTCGAAAAAACCTGATTCACATCATTGATGTGCGAGAAACAGTCAGGGGCCTACTTCGCGGCAAGAAGTATCTTCGAGACGTTGCCGCATCGAACGGGCTCATCCTGTTCGTTGGAACGAAGCGACAGGCAAGCGAAACAGTTGAACGGGAAGCTTCCCGCGCAAAAATGCCATTCGTCAGCGAACGCTGGTTGGGTGGCACACTTACCAACTTTCGGACGATTCGAAGTCGTTTGGGCAGGTTGGAAGAACTCGAGATGATTCGTGGCGGCGAAGAGCTGTCGAACTACTCAAAGAAGATGCAGTCGGCACTCAATCGCGAATATCGAAAGATGTATCGCAATCTCAATGGGATGCGCACGATGAGTCGTCTGCCGGAGTGCCTGGTCATCATTGACCCAAACAAGGAAAAGAACGCCATTCGTGAGGCTCGCAAGTTGGGTATCACGACTGTTGCGCTGATTGATACGGATTGCGATCCGGATGTCGTCGATCTTCCAATTCCGGGGAATGACGACGGGATCCGCTCGGTCGAGCTGATCGTTCAGCACCTCGCCAACTCAGTTCTCGAAGGCCTGACGGATGCGGCCGCGATGACCGGGAAAGACAAGGCTCCGGCAGCTGCTGCCGGCAAGCCGGCAATGTCGGCTGAAGAGGCTCAAAAGGTTAACGACGCCTAGTCGTTGTCTTTTGAAGGCCTTTCGAACGCTTCATCGCGTTCGCCCGCGAAAAACAAAGTTCAGCACGGTTCTACGAAAAGTGTCTTTCTTCGTGAACCGTTCGGCCGCCGGTGCCCTCCATGTGGCATCGGCGAATACCAGTAAAATTCGCCGTAAAATCAAAGTGAGAGTAGTAGAGAAAAGACCATGGCAATTAGCGCAGCGGACGTCAGTAAGTTAAGAAAAGCTACCAATGCGGGAATGATGGACTGCAAGAAGGCCCTCGAGGAATCGGGTGGCGATTTCGATGGTGCCATCGACTATCTGAAGAAAAAAGGGCAGAAGGTTGCTGCCAAGCGAGCCGACCGGGATGCCAACGAAGGCGTTGTCGTCACGAAGGTGAACGATGCCGGTACCAAGGGTATCGTCATGGCGCTCAGTTGCGAAACTGACTTTGTCGCCAAGAACGACGACTTCATCGCGTTCGCCAACGAGATTGGTCAGCTGGCGTTCGATAACGATGCCGACAGCGCAGAGGCTGTTCTGGCTCTTTCGATCGACGGAATTCCCGTCAGCGAAAAGCTGGTCGAGAAAACCGGCACGATTGGTGAGAAGCTTGAAATTTCCGAGTACAGCAAGATCGAAGGCGAGAAGCTCGCCAGCTACATTCACGCTGGTAGCAAGATTGGTGTTTTGATGTCTTACAAGGATGGCGGCAAAGACGGCGCGGATCAGTTCTTCCGCAGCGTGGCCATGCACATCGCTGCGATGAGCCCGTCGATTCTTCGTCCGGAAGAGTTCGACGCAGATTTCGTCGCCAAAGAAACGGAAGCGTTGAAGGCCCAGATCCAGTCGGAGAACGAGCTCAACACCAAAGAGAATCTCGGCAAGCCGATGAAGAACGTTCCCGAGTATGCGAGCAAGCTCCAGTTGACTCCGGAAGTGATGGCAGCCGCCGAAGAGAAGATCAAGGAAGCCCTCAAGGCAGAAGGCAAACCAGAAAAGATCTGGGACAAGATCGTACCGGGCAAGCTCGAGCGATTTATCGCCGACAACACGTTGCTCGATCAGGAGCGTTGTCTGCTTAGCCAGTTCTTCGCACTGGATGATACGAAAACAGTGGAGGCCGCGATTAAGGACTTCCATGCCGATGCCGAGATCGTCGAGTTCAAGCGAGCTTCCGTCGGTTAAGGCGACTTTTTCCATTTCGCGAGGCGGCTGCGGGCCGTCCGCCTCGCGATTGTTCGTCTGTGTCCGCGAACGGAATGAATCGATGAGTGATACCGCTTCCGGTCAGGCGACTCCCAAATACAGGCGCGTTGTGCTCAAGCTTTCTGGCGAGAGTTTTGCCAGGCCCGGTGAGCGCGGGATCTCGATGGACGAAGTCGTCGATATGGCGAAGCAGATTTCCACGGCTCGCGAGCTGGGATGCGAGATCGCAATCGTTATCGGCGGCGGCAATATCCTTCGCGGTGCCCGTTTCAAGGGAGCCAGCGGTGATACGATCGACGAAGCGACGGCTCATTACATGGGAATGCTCGCGACGGTCATCAACGGTCTCGCGCTGCAGGACGCTCTTGAATCGCTGAACTGTCAGACGCGTTTGATGACGGCGATCCGCATGGATGGCGTTGCCGAACCATACATTCGACGTCGTGCACGGCGGCATCTGGAAAAAGGCCGGCTGGTTATTCTGGCGGCTGGAACCGGAAGCCCATTCGTGACAACCGACACCGCGGCGGCTCAGCGAGCCCTCGAGATCGGTGCGGAAATCGTCTTCAAGGCGACTCGAGTCGACGGTGTGTACAGCGAAGATCCCGAGAAGAATCCGCACGCACAGCTGTTTCGGGATCTTACGTACAGTTACGTCATGGAAAAGAATTTGCGAGTCATGGATCAGACTGCGATTTCGCAGTGCATGGAGCATGAGATGCCCGTGCTGATTTTCAATTACAAGAAGGACGGCAACATTTCACGCGCGGTGATGGGTGAGCATATCGGCACGGTGATCGGAGCCGCCTCCTGCATCAAAGCTGTCTAGCCCGCGCCGAATCACGCCGCCGAACTTCACGCCGTCAATCTCACGCCATTATCTGCAATCAGGAATCTGAAAAGTCGAAGCAAGGAATAACGATGAGCTACGAAGAAATTACGCTCGACGCCGAAGACCGTATGCAAAAGGCCGTCGATCATCTCAAATCCAGTCTGGCGGGTATCCGGACGGGTCGCGCCAACCCGGGGCTCGTCGATTCGCTACGAGCCGACGTGTATGGATCGCCGACTCCGATCAAGCAGCTCGCATCGGTGGGTGCTCCCGAGCCGACTCAGATTCTTATTCGTCCCTACGATGCCGGCACGATCAAGGATATCGAAAAAGCGATTGTTGCCAGTGGCCTTGGATTCAATCCGCAAAACGACGGCAAGGTGATTCGCATCAATATTCCGCCACTGTCTGGCGATGTCCGCAAGAAGATGGTTTCGCGGATCAAGGATCTTGCGGAAGAAGCGAAGATCTCGATTCGCAATGTGCGTCGCGATGCGAACAAGGCGGCGGACACCGCCCAGAAAGACAAGACGCTGACGGAAGATCAGCGCGATGACGCGAAGAAAGAAGTTCAGGACCTGACCAAGAAGTACGAAACACAGGTCACGGACATGGCGAAATCGCGCGAAGCTGAAGTGCTTGAGGATTAGGGCCTTTTGCCGATTGTCGTGGCGACAAAGTAGTGTCTTCGTCCTCTGGGCCCGTGAGACTGTACGTTGTCCTTTCGGCTGAGGCTTCTCCTGTGTGGTGGACGAGGCTGCTGCTGTGTAGTGGACGAGGCAACGAGTCCTGTCGTCGTGATTTCGTTCCTCGCCTGTTCTTTTTGAGGGACTCGTATCCTGGGGTGTTGTAGATTCAATATTGCATGGCATTTGTGCTCACGCCAGATTTATTGCAGCCGCTTGCCTGACCTCGGTCGCTCGCCCGAACCAGGCAACCCTCCTCCGACGCAGTGGTGTCATGCGAAGAATGAGCAGGGCATACCACGTGTCGCGTGAGGAGGGTCGGAGCCTAAGCGACGGGGAGGAGCGGCCAAACGCGTCGATGTATCTGAAACAGTTCGTGGCCGTTTTACCTCAAAGCTCAAGATGACCGAAGACATCGAAACGACTGCCGCAACCAAAGAAATGCCGTCGCACACGACAAGGCAAACGATATCTACCGCCTGCGAACTCTGTGGGCGAGTCACCAAAAAGGGAACGACGGCTCATCATCTGATTCCCCGCAAGTGCCACTCCAACAAGTGGTTTCGCAAGCGTTTTGATCGCGAGCAAATGCGACAGACTGCTGACCTCTGTCGCGACTGCCATTCGGCCATCCACAAGTTCGTTCCCGAGCATAAAGATCTGGGTCGCGATTACAATTCGATTGAGAACTTGTTGGGCCATCCCGAAATCTCCCGTTACGTTGAATGGGTGAAGAAGCAGAAGTAGGCCGCGTCAAAAAACCAATAGCCGACAGTCTTGGGGGACTGTCGGCTACGGCCACCGGTAGATTCCCCGTTCCTGGAATCATTTGCTGGCTATGCCATGCGACGTCTTAGACCAAAGAATCCGAGTCCAAACGTCGAAAGGATGGCCAACCCGGATGGTTCAGGCACCTGGACGACGCCAAGTTGTCCGCGTATCGCTCCACTCAGGAAATCATTCGTGTGAACATTGATGTACAGGTTGTCGAGCAGTAGCTCCGCGAGATTTGCGTTACTTGATGCAAGATCTGTTCCAACAATGCCGCCGAAAAAACCTCCCTCAACATCCACGCTCAGTCCACCATTTCCAAAAGGCGATACGTTCACGTTCGTGTTACCTCCGCCGAGGTCAACCACGACAGGTCCATTCGAGCCAGCGGGAGCGCTGTGCAGGTGAATGGAACTGATGGCTGCACCGAGGTTCAGGTCAGCGAGATCCCCCGGAGAGATGCCTGTAATTTGCAGGTTGAAATTAAATTCGCCGGTGGTCGGTTCCACGCTTAGTACTGCTGCTCCAAAAGCTGTGGAGGCGGATGCTGGTACTTCCTGGAATCGGTCAAGCGTTGCTGTCGCCACGATCGGAGTCGCGTTGGCGGTGATGCCGATCATCAGGCCGGCTAGAATTGAAATGGTCCATGTTGATTTCTTGAGATTGTCGATAGTCACTGGTTCGTCCTTTAAGAAACTGGGTTGTGAATTAAATCAGGTGAGTAAAGTGTGCCGGCGCATTTTTTGCGCAAGCCGGAGAGTGGGGGTGTTCAAAGTTGCCATCCTGCCCAGACGGGCAGGATGGCGTACCGGGGAGAGAGACCCGGGTTACGATCGTCGTCGTCGGACAGCTGCGAAAAGGCCGAGACCAGCCATCATGAGCAGCGGTGCTGCACCAGGTTCGGGAACAGCAGTAATGGTTACCGTCGCAATGCCATTGGCATAAAGATCACCGTTGTTGAAATCAAAGTTGGGCTGAGACCCTTCAACGAAATTCAATGCGTCGATCGGCAATGATCCTGTTACGTTCGCAATAGGTAGACCAAGGCTGCCCTGGGGTGTGTCAGGTCCGTTCTGTCCGCCCGCCAGGCCAAACAGGCCATTTGCTGCGGATGTGACGTAGGACTCTGCCTCGGTACCGGCATCGTTGACTGGCGAAGCGTTAAATCCGCCAATATTGAAGCTGATCGAACCGCTTCCGTCAAAAAGTGACGTCAGGCTATGCGCCAGTGGGTTTCCGTTCGCCACGAAAAAGTCATTCGTGGGCAGGACCATCGAAAGGTATGAAAAATAGTTGTTCGAGCCATCAGTTCGCAAACTGAAAGTCTGACTCACCGACTCACCCGGCTCGACTGGTGGTGGTCCCGTTGGGCTTCCGAGTGTTCCGTCAACGCGGTACTGGTCCCGGAGATCGCCAGTTCGTACCAGGCCGTCAGCAGGTCCCGGTGCGACATAGGTGTAGCCACCGTTCGCTGCATTAAAATCGAGGAACTGGCTGCTGACGAGTGCTGTGCTTCCATCTTCTGCGATGCTCTCCAGGCCTGGTTGAGCCGAGAGACCACCGTTGTAGCTGTCGAAACTTCCGGAGTGAAATCCTACCCATACCGGAGTCAGCGCGACTCCGCCATCGGGTGCGTTGTTGGTTATCTCGACTCGAACTTGTTGTGTTTGTGCCGAGGCGGTCAGAGCACCGCAAAGGCTGGCCACGATGGCCGTACCAAAAAAATTTCCCATAATGCCGGTCTTCATCTCTTTTCTCCACTTGCTGTAAACGTTGTCTTGGTGAATGTTTTGAATTGGTCGAATCTTTGATCCGCTTCAACTCCTGCCGTACAACAACACATGTATGCTTGAGGCAAAGTCATTGCGAATTGCAGAAAAAAAGTCGCACTGTGGTTTCGCATACCGAAACAACGCAACGTCGCATTCACGATTTGCCGAGGTCAACAAGGGAGTGAATTAGGATACAATTTTGACTGGAACGTTTATCCACCCGTCGATAAGGCCAGATGACGCAGCTTGAAAAAGAAGAGTACGCGCGCCTGCTTCACGAGTCGCAATCCAGGCTCTGGACGATCGCTGCTGCCATTGTTGGCGACCGAAATCAGGCGGAAGATATTGTTCAGGAGGCCGCAATTACGGGCCTTCGGCGACTTGGCGATTTCCGGGAGGGCACCAATTTCGTTGGCTGGATCTCGCAGATTGTTCGCTTTACAGCGCTGAACCATCTAAAAATGGAAAAACGTCGCAAGATTTCATCGCTCGACGTACATACTGATGTGGTGGCGAACGATTCCGCTGTCACCAGCCCGCCCGCAAATACTGTGACGATGGCAGGGGAACTGGTGCCAGGTCAGAATGAGTTCGATGACCGAGTGGCTCGGGCGATTCAGAACCTCGACGAGGTACGCCGATCATGTTTCCTTTTAAGGGTAATTCACAATCTGGACTATCGGGACATCTCCGAAATGCTTGATATTCCGGAAGGTACGGCTATGAGTCACGTTCATCGCGCAAAAAGTGAATTGCGAAATGCTCTCGCGTCCGCGTCGGAGGAGTTGGCATGACCGAACCCGATTCAGGATTCGCTGAGCTGTTTGATGCGTTTGTAGATGGCGCCCTCCAGGGTGAAGAGAAAGAACGTGTCCGGCTCGAGATTGAATCAAGCGATTATTGGTCGTCGCAGTTGAAATTGCAGCGTCGTATTGACGATGCAGCACGGTCTCTTTTTTCGCCTCCGGCAGATTTGGACATTTCGCGCAGCCTTGACGGCGTCCTCGACGTTCCATCATCACCAATCCTTACCCCGGCAAATTCGACTTTTTGGACACGCCGAAACGCCGTGGTTATGTTGACGATTGCCGCCAGCGTTGCCTGGATGGCGGTTGCCTTGAATCTGTTTTCCAGTCGCCCGGAGCAGCCTGTTTTCCGCCCTGTCGAACTGACGAAAGTCTATCAGACGTGTGTTGGCGAAGGGTTCCAGCCGTATTGGGTTTGCGATGATGATGAAATCTTCGCAACGACTTTTGAAAGGCGACAGGGTGTCGAATTAAATCTGGCAGCAATGCCTGCCGGGCGCGAAATGGTTGGTCTGTCCTACCTTGCCGGTATCAGTCGCCGGTCAACAAGCATGCTCGCAACCGTTGACGGGCAGCAGGTTATCGTTTTTGTTGCTGCCCTGGATGATGACTGGAAGCCAAAAACTGGCTTTTCTGATGAATCAAATCTGTATGTGCATCGTCTGGAGAAGTTCGGTCTGGTATTTTATGAAGTCTCACCTTTTGACGAAATGAGCGTGGCCCCGTATTTTCAACGTTTCCGCGAATCCCGATAACCTGACTGGCATCATGGGTGGCCGCATGAGAAGTAGTGATTTATCGAATACGTCGCGAAACGGATTCACTCTCGTAGAGCTGCTGGTCGTAATCGCAATTATTGGAATTCTGGTCGCGCTGCTTCTTCCAGCCGTTCAGACCGCCCGCGAATCTGCCCGTCGCACGCAATGCATCAGCCGTCTGAAGCAGATTTCTCTCGCGTTTTCGTTGCACGAATCCAACTTGCAGAAGTTCCCGGCAGGACGAATGGGTTGCGATACGCAAATGGGAGACCCGAAGTTTCCGGATGCTCCATGCAATTCGCTGACAGAACAGGGAAGGCTCTGCGGTGCAAGTTCGTTTGCGTTGGCCTTGCCTTTTATGGAGGAACAGCCGTTGTTTGATGCCCTTGATCCAGCAGGAAGTGGATTGTGGGTGGATAACCTCAATGACTTGCGCTGGTACCAGGAAACTTCCCAGGAAAAGCGGGATGCGGTCCTGGCGAGGCCAGAGATCTTTGCCTGTCCAAGTTCGCCGTCGGAGGGGTTTACCGATATCTACCCGCCAACGATGGCTGCAACCGGCGATTTTGCGGTTTGCAATGGAACGCTGGGACCTGACCATCCGGATCAGCAAGAGGTGAAATATCAAAATGATGGAGCTTTCATATACGGACGAAAGCGGGCTGTCATTGAGATTGTTTCGGGGATGTCAAACACGTACTTCATTGGTGAAGTCAGGGATGCTGACCTTTGGGAGTCCTCAAACGTCTGGACCTACGGACGAGTCCATAGTGATACACTTCGCTCGACGCGAAATCCACTCAATACGAAACTGGGAGAAGGCGTCGTGTTGAATCGACGACATGGCGCATTTGGGAGCGTCCACCCTGGAGGCGCTTCCTTCGCATTCGGAGACAGCCACGTCAGTTTCGTTTCTGAAGAAATTGACATCGACGTCTATCGCGAGAATTCTTCAGTCGTCAGGTAGAACGTACGACCGGGCTCCGGGGCCCCAAGGCGAAAGGCGAGTGAGAATTTGCCAATAAGCCATCGGTGGGCGTCGCGGCTCAAGAGCATCGGTAAATTTCTATCCGCCGCTCGCCTTAATCCGGTTGGTTACTGCTAGCGGTGCTTCCGCATCATGATGACACAGTCGTTGCTGGCGATGTTGTCACTTCACGCTGAACGAGGCACCTCCGGGTACCGGGCAGCCCACTCGGGTTGACCATGCTGTCACGCGACTTTTACACTCCTGCCCGAATTCAGATTTCCAAGGAGCTGATCATGTCCCGCGCGACAACCGCACAGAAATACAACCTGTTTTTCATCGCACTCATCGCACTTTCGCTTCTCGCATCCGGCAATTTGCTGGCTCAGCGCCAACCGGCATCAAAAGCGGCTACTCCCAAGGCCGGCCCAAAGAAGCCAGAGATCGTCGCGATGGTGAATCGTGAACCGATTACCCGTGTTCAGCTGGCGAAAGAGTGCATTCGACGGTTTGGCACGGAAGTGCTCGAAAGCGAAGTCAACAAGCGGCTGATTTTGTCGGAATGTCGCAAGAAGAATATCAAGATTACCAATGCGGATATCGAATCCGAGATTCAGCGAATGGCTGGCAAATTTGGGCTCTCAACGGAAGCATGGATCGAGACGCTTCAGACGCAAAGAGATATCACTGCAAAGCAGTATCGTCGCGACGTTGTGTGGCCAACGTTGGCTCTCCGTCGGCTGGCGGCGGGTGCCACCATGGTAACCGACAGCGATATCAAGAAGGGCTTCGAAGCCGAATTTGGTGCATCGGTCCAGGTTCGCATGATTTCCGCACGTAAGCAGGAACGAGCCCATGAGTTGCGTCAAAAGGCAAAGGCGAATCCGGATGGATTTGACATGCTCGCCAAGGATGAAAGCGAAGACGAAAACTCGGCGGCGACTCGCGGATTGATTCCGCCAATTCGTCGATACGTCGGCGATCCGAAAGTCACCAACACTGCGTTTGGGCTTCGAGCTGGCGAGATCTCGGAAGTGATCCCGACGGCTGGTCAGTACATCATCCTCAAGTGTGAGAGGCACATTCCCGCGAGCAATCTGACAGCCGATGAAAAGAAAATTGCGATTGGAAGAATTCGCGACAAGCTCGAGGAACGCAAGCTCAAGGTAGCCGCGGCGAAGTTGTTTGAGAAACTTCAATCGACTGCAAAAATCGAGAATATTCTGAATGACAAAGCGAAGAGTAAAGCGAATCCGGGCATTGCCGCTACGGTAAACGGCCAACCGATCACGCTTAAAGATCTTGGCGACGAGTGCATTGTTCGTCACGGCGAGATGGTGCTGGAGTCGGAAGTGAATCGGACCATGTTGACTCAGGCACTCAAGCGTCGCAGCCAGACGGTCAGCCAGACCGACCTTGATCAGGAAATCAGGCGTGCTGCAAAGTCATTTGGCTATGTCAAACGCGACGGAACCCCTGACCTTAATCGTTGGCTAAAGAAGATCACCGACGAAGGTGGTGCCACGGTGGACACGTACGTTCGCGACGCGGTTTGGCCGACGGTTGCATTGAAGAAACTGGTGAGTGCCAATGTCAACGTCACCAGGGAGGATCTTCAAAAGGGCTTCCGGGCAAACTATGGAAAACGAGTCGAAGTGTTGGCCGTTGTTCTTTCCAGCCAGCGGACCGCTCATGAAGTGTTTGACCTGGCTCGCAAGAACAAGTCCGAAAAGTTCTTCGGCGAATTGGCTCATCAGTATTCGATCGAGCCGGTTTCGCGAGCAAATTTCGGGCAAGTTCCACCGATTCGCCAGCATGGTGGCCAGCCTCTTCTTGAGGAAGAAGCCTTCAAGCTGAAACCGGGAGAGCTTTCTGGCGTTCTCGCCGTAGGGGACAAGTTCGTCGTGCTACGTTGTCTTGGTTTTACGAATCCGGTCGTCGATGACATGTCGGTAGTGCAGGACGAGCTGGAGAAGGACATACGCGAAAAGAAAATTCGCATTGCGATGAATCGTGAACTCGACCGACTGAAGGAAAAGGCGCAAGTCGACAATTTCCTGGCGGGGACTTCTTCAACACCGGCAACAAAAGTTATGCCGGCATCCCACACCGCGCCGCAGAAGCGCCGGTAATTTCAAGGGTACCGCAGTAACTTCGTTGTTGGGTACTCCTGCCCGAGCGGATACGGTCTTTCGGGCGCAGGCGGGAATCCAGTGAACTGGTTAGGCGGTTTGCACAATGGACAAGTTTGAATCGCAGCAAGCTACCGCTGGGTCCCCGCATTCGCGGGGAAGACGGCCAGAGGCCGCCCGAATGCCCCGAGCAGTTTTTGCAGTTCCGCGCGCTCTATCGGTCGCGTCAGACAGTTACGCGCAAATCGCTCGTCTTTCCCGCGCAGGCGGGAATCCAGTGAACTGGTTAGGCGGTTTGCACAATGGACAAGTTTGAACCGCAGCAAGCTACCGCTGGGTCCCCGCATTCGCGGGGAAGACGGCCAGAGGCCGTCGCAAATCCAGTGAACTGGTTAGGCGGTTTGTAAAACGGACAAGTTTGAATCGCAGCAAGCTACCGCTGGATCCCCGCATTCGCGGGGGAGACGGTCAGAGGCCGCTTCAGGTAGCTTGGCCCCCCCAAAAAAATCTCCGCTGCCCGAAATCGCCTGAATGACTAGAATTATGGCAGCATGGCTGAATCTTCTGTCGCTCATGACGTAAGACATCGGCTCCATGAATTTGTAGGCGCGCTCGTAGAGCACGATGGTTTTGACGATGTCGTCAAAGCCCTCCATTCGAAAAAGTCCGCCACGATTGATGGTGCCCTGGGTTCATCGTGCGCGCTCACCATCGCCGCGCTCGCGAACATTGCACCCGGCCCGCTTCTGGTTGTCTGTGCCAAAGCCGCCACCATCGAAACGATTGGCGACGACTTGCGACTGTTCTCACCGCCACCGGCCGACGGCGAAGATGAGTCCGATGACAATGTGGCGCGAACCTTTCCCGCGTGGCAAAATGATCCCGGCGAGCGGCTGGTCTACGACGAAATTTACGGCGAGCGGTTGCGGACCCTGAAATGGTTGATGGCAAACCAGTCCGCCGCCTCCGCCACATCAGCCGATGCACGCGATACCAACATCATCTTGAGTAGCATTCAGAGCCTGCTGCAACCTGTTCCGCCCGCGAGTGCCGTCGAGAAAAACACTCGCACGGTTTCCAAAGGCCAGACGCTTGAGGCGGATGACCTGATTGGCTGGCTGGCGGAACACGGGTTTCACGGGACGAGCGGAGTCGAACTTCCCGGCGAGTTTGCCCGCCGTGGCGGCATCGTGGATGTGTTCGCACCCGACTGGACAGCGCCCGTTCGAATCGAATGGTTTGACGATCAAGTCGAATCACTCCGGCAGTTCGACATTGCGACGCAGCGAAGCATTGGAACCATCGACAGCATCGACATGACCATCCTGCCATCGGGTGGAGACAGCGAGATGCGAGCCGCACCGCCCAACCCTAACCCGACGCGTGAGCGAGGGACCGATGAAGCGGCTGACTCTGATGAAGCGGCCGACGCTGGTGGTGGCCAATTCAACGCGGCCAAACTCACCGACTATCTTCCCGAAAACGCCTGGATCGTACTCGTCGAACCCGATCAGCTCGACAACGAAGCCAACAAATACCTCGCCAGACAGGAAGACCAGGCCAAACTCCACGAACTTGGTCAGGCGCTGGCCGCCGTTGCCAGGTTTGGCCATGTCAATGTCTGGAACCTCGCCAGTAGTGTTGACGAAGCCAGCTGCCAACTGCAAACCTCAAGCGTCGAGCGATTCAGCGGCGACATTTCCAAAGTCCGCGACGAACTGGAATCGGCTGCCGAGGATCATGATGTTTATCTTGTTTGTCAGACTGTCGCTGAATCAAAACGGCTGCGAGAAGTTTTCGCCGACAGCAAACTCGTCGAAGAGGAGCGGCTACACTACGTCGAAGGCCGACTGAGCAGCGGATTTCACCTCGAACGCGAAGGCGTTTTGCTGCTGGGTGGGAACGAACTTTTTCGCCGTGCCCAGCAACCGCGACGCAAAGGTCGCAAACGAGTCGGCAAGAAGATCGACAGCTTCCTCGACCTTCGCGAAGGCGACCTGGTCGTGCACCTCGTGCATGGTATCGGTCGCTATCGCGGATTGAAGAAGCTGAAACGCGAGAATCAGATCGAAGATCATCTGACGATCGAGTTCAGTGGCAAAGCGAAAGTCTACGTACCCGCGACAAAGATCGACCTCGTTCAGAAGTACGTCGGTGCGACCAAGGCTCGCCCACGACTTGCCACGATCGGCAGCTTGCAATGGCAGAAGCGTCGCAAAGCCGCCGAATCCGCCGTCACGTTTATGGCGGAAGAGCTGCTTGAAATGCAGGCTCAGCGAGCCGCACGGCCCGGCATCACGTTCCTTCCCGACACGGAATGGCAGCAGGAATTCGATTCGAGTTTCCCTTACGACGAAACGAACGATCAGCTCGTCGCGATCGACAACATAAAATCCGACATGGAAAAAGGCACGCCGATGGACCGGCTGCTGTGCGGCGACGTCGGGTTTGGCAAGACGGAGGTTTCGATTCGCGCTGCGTTCAAGGCAGTCGACAATGGATATCAAGTCGCCGTACTTGTCCCGACGACTGTGCTCGCGGAACAACACTATCGCACTTTTAAGGCGCGATTTTCCGAGTTTCCATTTGAGATCGCCCGCCTGAGTCGTTTTTGCTCACGCGGGGAGGAACGGGAGATCGTCGCCGGTCTGAAGGAAGGCGCGATCGACATTGTCATCGGCACGCACCGCATCGCATCGAAGGATGTCCAGTTTCAGAATCTTGGCTTGCTCGTAATTGACGAAGAGCAACGGTTTGGAGTCCAGGTCAAAGAGCGGCTCAAATCGATCCGGGCGACGGTAGATGTTTTGACCATGACGGCGACGCCGATTCCGCGAACGCTTCACATGGCGATGGTGGGCATGCGGGACATCTCCAATCTGGAGACTCCGCCGGAAGAGCGTATTGCGGTCGAAACCCGAGTCGCCAGGTGGGACGACAACGCGATTCGCTCTGCGATCCTTCGCGAGCTTAATCGGGGCGGCCAGGTGTATTTCGTCCACAATCGCGTGCACGACATTCACTCGCTCCGGGCCAAACTCGAAGAGCTGGTGCCCGAGGCATCCATTCGCGTGGGGCATGGGCAGATGCCCGGCGACGAGTTGGAAGAGGTCATGGTCGGTTTTGTGAATCACGATTATGACGTTTTGCTCGCGACGACGATCGTCGAAAGCGGCCTCGACATTCCCAACGCGAATACCATCTTTATCGACGATGCGGACAACTATGGGCTGTCGGATCTTCATCAGCTGCGAGGTCGAGTCGGTCGTTACAAGCATCGCGCGTTTTGCTACCTGGTCATCAAACAACACAAACACATTACGCCCGAAGCGGCCCGGCGGCTGCGGGCAATCGAAGAGTTTAGCCAGATGGGTGCGGGCTTCGCGATCGCGATGCGTGACCTCGAGTTTCGTGGAGCCGGTAATGTGCTTGGTACCCAGCAAAGTGGGCACATCGCAGCGGTCGGATACGAACTCTATTGCGACTTGCTCGATGCCGCGGTCCGGCGGTTGAAGAAAATGCCTCCGAAACTCAAGGTCGATGTGAATATCGACTTGCCGGGCGAGGCGTTCATTCCCGACGATTACGTGCCCGATCTCAGGATGAAGATCGACTTGTATCGTCGCATGACGAGCGTGACCAATGCGGATGATCTCGAGAACATTCGTGCCGAGCTGAATGACCGGTTCGGTTCGCCGCCCGACGAGGTGCTGCATCTGCTGGCACTCACAGATTTGAAAATCGAGGCGGCAGTGTGGCAAGTCGACTTGATCAAGCTCGAAGACCAGGATGGCGAGATGTACCTTGTCTTTGAGTATACCGATGCAGCGAGAATCCGGCAGTTAGCGGCGTCTTCGGACGGGCGATTGCGAGTCGTCGACCAGCGGTGCGCCTACGCAGAGCTGAATTCCGACGTCGATGATCCGCCAGCGGTGCTTGCGGAAGCCAAACTCGTGTTGCAGGGCGCGTAACGCCGTTTCTATACTCCCCGCCCGGTAGTCGTCTATCGATAGACGCGACAGACGAAATTGCCCAATTGACTTGTCAACTTTTCACCGCGGCAAAATGTGATCGTGTACCACACTTTATTGAACACATTCACCGATCGAATGACGAAAAAAATGTTCGTCGTTTCTGTCGGTATGCTGATTGCGATTGTGCCAAGATGTACCCTTGCCCAGTCGTGGTTTCCAGGTCTTCGCAAGAACACGCCTCAGCAGCAAACGGATCCGTTCCTTGAACACGGGATGGAAGAGCAACGCCGAATGGCGGCTTCGTTTTCCGGATCTGCGGCTCAACAGGCGCAAGCCGTTTTGACGGCGCCGAATCCAGCCCAGATCGCGCCCGCGAATATTCCGGGAGCGAACGGTGCGTACCCTTGGCCGGCTCCTGTGGATTCGCATGACCGACCGATCATTTCCACAACGACGACTCCGCAGAACTACGATAGCCCTCCGGCATTCATGCCGGGAACGGCGCCCTCTGGAACGGCAACAACCAGTGCGGCAACAACCGGCAGCGCCGTTTCCAACGGAACGGCGATAAGTGATGTCGTGGGCAGTGCGACTTACCCGGCGACGGGTGGGCAGCAAGTCACCAGGCCGATCGCCCGAACGCCAAAGAGCGACGGACCCGATCCGGCTTTTGCGAATTCTGGTTTCTTCGATCCGGAACATCAACCAAACTACGACGACGCTTTTCGCCCTTCGGGAGATCGCTCGTCATCGCGACGTACCTGGGCAACGAGCGCGACAAGCCCAGCGACTGTGGCGACGTCAATGACGCCTGCACAACTTGCGACTCAACTGCCAACGCAGTCTGCACCGAACACCGTTCCAACTCAGCAAACTCAACCTGTTTCAACGGCTCAGCCCGTTCAGCAAGTCACCTATGTGGCGCCACCAACATCGGGCGGAGTGGCTGGTACCAATACAGATTCGCGCTCCATCTACGCAGCAGAACGCATCGCAGCAGAACGAATTGCCGCTGACAGGTTTGCTGCTGACAGGTTTGCCGCTGGCACAAACTCGGCGAGCCCTCAACCTGCTGCGAGCGCACCTACGGCGTGGAAGCCAGGGACGACAAGTGCGCTCCCGCAGATGGCAGCTGCAAACAATACAACAGTAACAAATAGAGTTGCCCCGCCCGCGGCGTTGCCGAAT
>CALHZT010000315.1 GCA_938040995.1 uncultured Pirellulaceae bacterium
ACGCTTCGAGTGGGTCCCCGCGTTCGCGGGGAAGACGGCCATAGGCCGTCCATTGAGTCGTCATGAACGGAGATTCCTCCGTCTTTCCCGCGCAGGCGGGAATCCATTGCATCGGATTGGCTTTTTGATGCAGGGAAAGACATTGAGCGTTGATACGCTTCGAGTGGGTCCCCGCGTTCGCGGGGAAGACGGCCATACGCGCCATAGGCCGTCAATTGAGTCGTCAAGTGAGTCTTCATGAACGGAGATTCGACACTAATGGATCGAACGATCCTTACCACCCAAACTCGACTCCGAGATGGAATCCGTGATACAGCGCCGTATCGTGATCATCAACGTCCACTACCCGGAGTGGCATTGGAATTGGGAAGCTGTTCGGCCCATTGATGTTCGGTGGGTTCGCGTTGTAGTTTCCGCCCGCTGTCGCGACTTGACTGAAGAACAGAACCTCATATCCGACTCGCATCTTCCACATCGGGTGAAATTGCCAAAGTAGGAAAACGTTGGCGTCTGTCATGAATGAGGCACCAACATCCCGGCTGGCCTCGTTAATTGCCTCGGTGAGTGTGGTGCTATCAAGAATCGAATCCTGTTCCGCACGGTTGGCGAATAGGCCACCTTTGAATTCACCACCGAAGAAGATTCCTTCGGACAGGCAGCTCACCAGTTCGGCTCCTACCTGGAAACCAAACATGTTGTTCGTCGTCTGAATGTTGTAATCGGTAAACTCGGAAAATCGGTTAACCATGCTGATCGGATCGAAGTGAGGCAGAACATCAATTCGGTGATTCAGCGACTCGTCGATTCGCACGTATCGAAAACCACACATCAGAGATCCAGACGTTTTCTGGTCTTGCAGTGCCCAGACACGTCGGTAGTTGACTTCTGCACTATCCAGTTCCGAGTCATAGTCGAGTGTTGAGATGCTGGCCTGATCCGAATCTTCAAAACCGCCAAACGGCGAGTTTCCAAAATCACTGAATGCAGAGTAGAGATCATGCATCGTGCTCGTCACGACATCACGATCGTCCCAGTCGAGTCCGCCCATGTAGATGCCTTCGAGGCTATGAACGGCACTCATCTGGTAGCGACCACCGACTTTGAAGCCGGGTTCAAAATTGAAGTCGTTGCTTTGAGTCGATTGAACGATGTTTGGCGGAGCCAGGCCACGGATGCCTTCGGACATGAGTCCCTGGCCGTTACCGCGGAATTCCCGTTTCAGGAAGACTGCCTGAGCCATGAAGTCCCACCAGTGCGGTCCGCAGCACGTACCACCCAGGTTGGCATATCCGGAACCGCCGCCTGCCCACTGATTGGGAACATTTGGAGGCCCGCCCGGTCCAAAGGGTGCAGCCGCAGCCGGATACCCGCCTCGTCCACAAGGCGACGCAACTCCACCAGACGCAAGTCCCTGGAGAGAGGCCATGGGATTAAAGTTCAGCCCACCGCCGAGTAATCCGCCACCGAGGCCTCGGCCAGCAGCAGGCGGACAGGAATTTCCCCCTGCCCAGCTGTCGAGCAAGCCGAACGCCTGGCACGTTTCGACGGACATCGAGCCGGTAAGGATCAAGACAGTCAGGATGTGTAGCCACACTCTCATCGTTGAACTCCATTGGATCTGGACCCTATCGTCCACGATCCTACGCCCTACATCGGTTATTAATCCCTACATTCAGGACTCTTTTCCTAACCAGAACGGATTATCTTCCGGTTAAGGTCCTTACGTCTTACGGTTCTTATCTCGTCGTAACATGCACTGACAGCAAACTTCTGTCAGGCAGGGGCAACGATCAGCTGCATTGCTAGAACTTGTAGATGAAGTCCATCGAAGCAGTGACCATGTTTTTGTCTGTAAAGTCGTTGAATACGCCATTCCCGGCGATCCCTGCTGCGACCACATCGGACCAGTCAAATCGCAATTCCGGTCGGAACCTCAAGCGACTGGTAGCCGCCCAGTTGAATCCCACCGTTGCCTGGTAATAGTTTCCACCTTCGACCAGCGACTCTTGCGGAATCGCGAGGACCCGTGCGTTGTCCTGATCGCGAAACCATTCGAATCGCAGGCCCGCGGTCAATCGGTCCGTCACGTCGTAGAACAGGTAATTGTTGGCTCCGTACCACTTCGCTTCGTCTCGTTGAAAGTTCTCATCGAACTCGGCATTGGCCTCGAGCCCAAAGTCGTGTTGAAACACGTATCGCAGCTTGTTCGTGATTTGTCTCGTATAGACGATGCTGATGATTTGCCGCTGGTTGTTGCCCGCGGCGTCTTCCCGTCCGATATGTGCAGTCGCTGCCAGCGAGGCGATATCGTTTGGTTCATACGAAAATCCAAACAGGTAGCCTGGCTTGCCATTGGGGTCTTCGTACGTATCCCAACCACGGGTGTAACCACCGTGTGCGGTCAATCCGGGCGTCAGCTGCAGGGAAGCGAGTACGCCGGTGTGCGTAAACGGCTCGCCATACTGCATCGTGTAGGCGTGGGAGTAGAAAAAGTTCTCCGGTGCCATGACGGATTCGTAACCGATGGTTGTGTAAAAGTGACCTGCCTTGACATTCACGCCGCCCAGTACCGGCAAGTAGGCTTCGACATACGCCTGTGGTAACGCAAGTCCCAGAATTGAAGCGGTATTTCCGTTTCGAGGCCCGTTGGACGAGTTCCAGCGGTTGTCGCCGTTGGCTTTTGTTTCGAGGCCGACTGACTGCGTGAAAAAGTAATCACTACCGTAGAGCAGGTCGAAACGACCACCGAGGTCGAACAGGCTGCCTGACTCGGCGACTCGTTTGCCGAACGCGAGGTAGATCTGGTTCAGTTGATAGTCGTTGGCTTGATCGTTGAAAGTAAGCGGAGTATTAAGACCCGATGGAGGATCTTCGGGGTTCCATGTGAATCCGGACGAGATCCAGAGGTCCATGCAGAAACCACTTAGTAGTCCGCCTTTTCGACCGAGTGTGCCGCAGGATTGGCCACCGCCGGACACGTCGGCATATTCATAGCCGCCATAATCAGGTGCCGCATCGCTGCAGTCATGGCACGCGTCGTCGATCCACTGCGTCTCGGGGGCTCCGACCGTGGTAACCGTCAGCTCGTCCTGACCGCCGTCGTAAGGAGTCCCTTCGACGTGGATGCCATCGATCGGCGCGCCTTCCATCACTTCGCCATCCATCATTTCGCCATCCATTGGCGACTGAAATATGGGAGCGTGGTGTGGCTGCGTCAGTTCAGGGACCGGAGGCACCGACAGATCATCAATGATCGAAGACGCATTTGGAAAGTCGGGTTGAGGCGTAGGAGTTGGTGCCGGAGCGACGTTCTTCTTGTCACTCAACGAAAACTCAACGGCGCTCGTGCTCATCGGCAGGATGCAACCCACAGAGATTGCAGCGAATATCAACCTGCGCAACATCTTCGTCCCCCCTAATCAACGTGCAATTCACGTTTAGTGCTGCCGAAGCAGCATGATTTCCCTTACCGTCCATGTGTGCGAAAGGCGAACGCCCCTCGCACGGAAAACGGCTCTATACCCTTGTCGGTAAAGTCACTGCTACTGATTGACAAAAATGGAGAAGATTTTCCGGAAGCATGGATTTCAATGGTCGTGACAATTCGTCCGATTGCACGGCCCTTACATTGATGTTCTGACACAACACAAGTTCCGCAAATGCACAATTGCCTCAGCGAAAGCGACTTGTTACAGCCGGGGTGTCCACTCGTGGGGTACCAATTTTTCCGGTTTTTCCCTGAGTTGCCCACGCGTCAATGTTTTGTCAATCGTTGTATTTCCCGCATTCGCGACTTTAATGGTAGGTACGGCACGCAGTTCGCGTGATCGGGTACGCGACAGAGAACCCTGCTTTCATTTGAGGCAATGAAAGCAAGTGGTAGCGAACGGTAACGGCCATGATCGTTCATGGACGCCGCAGGTTTCGCATCTCTTCGTGCCGCCCTTACGGGGCTTACAGCATTTCCAGGAACAGATATGAAGAACCAACGCAAGAAGATCCGGGCGCACAAGCCGTCACGAATTTCAGCTAATCCACTGCCACTTCGAATGCTGGCTGGCTTTGAGGGACTTGAGCCCAGGCAGATGCTTGCTGCCAATATCCTCGGATCTGCCGAGGCGGTTTTGCAGGTGCCCGGTGCCTCGCAGGACATTGAACTCCAAGTCGGCATTCCCGAAAGTGACGCGGGAACCCAGGCGGTGCTCCTGATTTCGGTTGATCCGCAGTCCGGCAGCACACTTGACCCGGTGACTCCAACCGTTACGGCCGAAGGCGGCGGGACGGTGACTCCGCTTCATTCGTTCACCAATGCAGACGGCCTTGGCGAAACGATTGTTGTTTCCGTTCCTTCCGGAACGCATTCGCTTCAGGTCGGTGGCGAAAACTCAACGACTGGCGGCTATGCAATTAACGTCTCGCTTGTTGGCGACGTCGATACTGCTGACCAGCAAGTCACTGAATTTGAAGACATGCTTGCGACGGCGGCATTGCTTCAGTCATCCGGGACGGGCAACTTTGTAACGAACCATTTCTACTGGGTTCACGGAATTGACGTTTCGCAAGACCTGTTCGATGCGGGTTTTGATGTAAACGGCAATGGTACCGTTGACGGTGATGATCTCGCGGCTGTGAAAGCCAACCTCGGAATCGGCGCTGTCGAAGTCGAACTTCGCGTGGACGACGATGGTCCGGCTTTCGGCGATGTACAACTGGTTGACGATTCAGGTGTCAGCAATACGGACGGAATCACCACCAACTCCGCCGTCGAAGTGAACGTTACGGACGCGAGCCCGATTGTACGACTCGAAGGCCAGATCGACGGTGGCGCGGTGGTAGAGGTCACGGGAGTCGATCTGAATTCTGGAACATTCATTCTGTCAGCAGCGACGATGGATCTGATCGCCGGCGGCACACTGGCACCCGGTGCCCACACGCTCACTTTGACGGCAGTTGACGATCTCGATAACGAGTCAACCACGTCGCTGAGCTTCACGTTTATTGGAACAAATACGGCTCCTTCAGCCGGTGTGATCGCGACTCAGTCGACTGCGGAAGACGCTTTCTTTTCCTTCGACGTTTCGTCCTTCTTCACCGATTCGAATGCGGGAGACGTTCTGACTTTCGCTGGAAGCAGCACGCCAGCATGGCTAACGGTCAGTAGCGAAGGTTTGCTAACCGGTACTCCGCTGAATGGCGACGTCGGGACCGATTCGATTACGGTCACCGCCACCGACAGTCAGGGCTCAACCGCAGTTGCGACGTTCGATCTGACGGTAACCAATACCAACGACGCGCCGGTTCTCAACAGTGCGATTCCGGACCAGAATGCGGATGAAGATGATCCGTTCAGCTTCGACTTTACGTCATTCTTCAGTGATCCAGATGGTGATACGTTGACGTTCGCCGCGGTTCAGGGAACAACTTTCAGTACCGGAACGAACCTGCCAGCGTGGCTTACCGAATCCAATGGAGTCTTGTCCGGTACGCCAACCGCTGCGGATACAGGCACTTTCCCCGTCTCAGTGACGGCAGTGGATTCGACGGGTGAATCCGTTGAAGGCAACTTTGAGATCACCGTTACGAATTTCAATGACGCACCAACACTGACTGGAACGGTTGCCGATCAGACGGTCATTGAAGATCAGACTCTCACCCTCGACTTGAGTAGCTTCTTCAGCGATGAAGATCCTGGTGACAGTATCACCTTCAATATTCCAAACCTGCCCGCGTGGCTTTCGCTCAACTCGGTGACCGGTGTTCTGACGGGAACGCCTGGTGATGCGGATGTTGGAACCGTCACACTCACGATCGAAGCCAGCGATACGTTCAACGCAACCACCTCGGACAGCTTTGATGTCACGGTGACGAATGTTAACGACGATCCAGTTCTGAACAATCAGAGCTTTGTGGTCGACCCGGCAGAGTCGAATGGTTTCGTCGTTGGCATCATTGATGTCTCCGATCCGGATCTCGGTGACACGCTTACCTACACAGTCGTCAGTGGTGACCCAACCAGCATCTTTGCCGTGAACTCGGCCAACGGTGCAATCACGATCGCTGACAGCAGCCAGTTGGTAGAGGGCACATTCGTCAATCTGGTCGTCAGTGTCACGGATGCAGCTGGATCGACAGACACAGGTACCGTTCAAATCAACATTACTTCCAATCTGGCTCCGGTTGCCGTTGACGACGACGGCGGCAACGTTTTCGATAACCAGACGCTGACTATCAATGTGCTCGGCAATGATACCGACGCGGACGGAGATACACTTTCGATCCAGAGTATTGACGCGACCAGTCAAGAGGGAGCAACCCTGACCCTCAATGCCGATGGAACGATTGAGTACGATCCGCGACTGAGCAATACGCTTGCCTCGCTTCGAACTGGTAACTCTCTCGAAGACACGTTCGACTACGTGGTATCCGATGGCAATGGCGGATTTGATACAGGTACCGTTACGGTAACCGTCGACGGTGCGGACGTGGCCCAGTATCGTCTCGAGGCCGTCGACTCGGCCGGTAACGTTGTCACCAGCGTTGCGGTCGGCGAGAGCTTCACACTGGTTGCGTATGTAAGAGACGTTCAGGAAACACCAGAAGGTATCTTCGCAGCGTTCATTGATGTTGCTTACCCGGCAACGCTTGCTTCGCCAGACGGAGCCATTGTTCATTCATCGACTTATCCTTCCGGGACGAGTGGAACGAATACTACCCCCGGACTTCTTGACGAAGTCGGTGGCGTGGACGGATTGACTCCGCTGGGCGGCGACGAATTTGAAGTCTTCCGCCAGGAGTTTACCGCCGATAGCCCGGGAGCCATCCTGTTTCAGTCCAATGCGACGGAAGATCAGGTTCAGCACCCAACATTGGTCTTCAACGACAATGTAAACTTGCCAACCAGCCAGATTATCTTCGGAGCCACCACGGTTACCGTGACCGGTGTTGCACCTCCGCTGTCCAATTCGGCTGGAACCTTCGCGCAGAACCCTCTCAACGCCTATGACGTAAACAATGACGGTGCGGTTTCGCCGCTCGACGCCTTGTTGGTCATCAACACGCTCGAGACGGGCGTGTCGCCTCGCGACACTTTCACGGACGTGAATGGCGATACGGCAATGTCGCCGATTGATGCCTTGTTGGTGATCAACGAGCTGGTTGTTGCTGATGCCGGAGCTGCCGCCATCAATGGCGGTGTTCAGTCGGATGTTCCAGAAGCCGAGTTGCAATCCGCTGTCAACTTTGTCTTCGAGCAGCTTGATGATGACGATCTTTCCGCAGACGAAATTGCCAGTCTCGATCCTACGCTGATTGAAGCGATCCTGAATGCAGCTTCCGCAGATGAGTCGGAACAGTCGACTCTTTGGGATCAGCTCGCAGCCGATATTGCTGCAGCACTCAACGACTAGATTAGTGCGGGTCGTCTGACGTCGAATTCAAAATGCAAAACGCGGTGCCGACCTGGTCGGCACTGCGTTTTTTTTAAGATTCCGTCGTCTCGAGTGCGCCAGTTTTGTCCCAGAAAAGCCCGCCGAAAATTACCAATACAATGCCGGCCATAATTGCGGGGGACATCCAGAAGTTTTGCCATTCTCCCATGGTAGTACTTAATTGATCAGCACCAAGGCCGTCTGGAAGTGAACGGGAAAACATCTGCCCAAACTTTTGAAAGAAACTCATAGCTGCAGTTTCGCCCTGGGCGGCAGTCAGCGCGTCGGTGTACGCGTTCGAGCTTGCAACTTGTTTTCCATACTCACCGAACGTCAGGCTGAGTGGAATGAATCCGAACAAGTTGCCTCCAGCCATAATCCGAAATCCAAAGAACATGCCGATCCCCTGGGTAAGAAAGACAAGAAGGGCTTGCGCTTGTCCCCGTATTTCTTTTGGGGCTTTCTGGTCGGTGTACATGAATCCCGTCACGAAGAAAAAGTCGTAGCAAATACCATGTAACGCGACGGCGAGAAGCAGCATCCATGTCGTCTGGGCAGGGGCACCGTATGAAAACAGGATATAGCGAATTACCCAGCACCCCATGCCGATCAGGATCATGGTTTTGACTCCCAGTTTTCGAAAGAAGAAGGGAATCAACAACATGAAGAAGATCTCGGACATCTGTCCCAGCGTCATTGTTGCACCAGCGGCGGCGAATCCTGACTGACCCAGAAACTGTGATGTGCTTCCGTAATAGTAAGCAAGGGGGATGCAAATCAACGTGGAGCAGATGGCGAAAATCAGGAAGTTCCAGTCGGTCAGTAGCTTGAAAGCGTCAACCATAAAAATGGATCGCAGATCCATTGGTTTCCCCTTGAGCGGTGGTGGCGTGTTCGGCAAAAAAAAACAGTAGACGCCGAGGATGATGGAGCTTATCGCGCCGAGCCAGAAAATGGTGAATTGTCCGTCCCAGCCCGTTCCACCAATTAGCAGTCCGGCAACAATCCAGCCAATCGTGCCCCAGACTCGAATCAGCGGAAACTTGTCCTGGCTGGGAATGTGGGTGAACGCGATAGTGTTTCCAAGTCCAAGGGTCGGCATGTAGCAAAGCATGTAGGCAATCAGCAGCCAGACGAACAGGTTGCCCGATTCCACACCCTGGGCAGCAACGGATGGCATGGCGGCCATGATTAGCCCGCCGATCAACATTAGGACGCCGAACACTTTTTCCGATGCGAAGAAACGATCCGCGATCAGTCCGAGGAAAAGCGGAGCAAAGATTGCGGCAATCGGAGCTGCTTCGTAAGCGCCACCTATAAAGTCGCCAAGTTTTCCGTTGGTCATCGCCAATCCAAGCGTCGCAAACCAGGCTCCCCACGCGAAGAATTGTAAGAACATCATGACCGATAGACGGGTAATCATGGATTTATCACTCTTGGTAGATTGAGAAGCTTCATCGCTCATCAGTGTTTCCTCGAATTCATAGTCTTGGAAATTGCTTGGACTTCGCTCCGGGTTAAAAACGACCGGCGCCCGGAGTGCTCGAAAAAGTTGACCCAACAGCCACCATTTGGATGGGCCGTTGGCTTGTCCAAGTGCGTCTCAACTTAGTGAGTGAAAGGCCCGCATTTTATCGTTGAGACCTTCCTCTTGAGCAGCGCCCGGATCTCAAAACGGCCAAATATTTCACGGATTATGAGGCGTTCGTGGCACTATATAAGGGTTCCGGGGCTTTCTGCTTGACCAAATCGCCTATGAGAGTAGACTGGGGTGAGTAACGGTTCTCCGTGTGGAGTGCCAGAGGTACGCAACAAACGAGGCTTTTGCCAGTGATCATGATGGGCGCCCAAACTTATTAGGGCGGAAACGGAATCAAATGTTGGAAAGCAAATCACCCAAGAAAAAAGCAGAGCAGCCAAACAAGCCTGCCGACGCTAATCTTCTCTACAGCAGCCGCACACGGAACATGAGTTTCCAGTTCGAGCGGTTCCCAGCCAGTTTTTTCGGTTGGACGAAATGCGCGTACAAGTCACGTCAGTGTTCGTATCGTCGGACTTCCGATATTCAGTCGAACAGTCGATCGGCCAGCACACGCCGTAGAAAATCATCGCGACGGGCACAATTCGCGTTCTAGTTGTTTCGCGTTCTAGTTGTTTCGCGTCATCGCGCACGAACGTAATCCCGAACATCAAACGCCTCCGTGGTCATTCCGCGTGAGGCGTTTTTGCGTCCGGCGGGTATCATGGCAAGTCATAGCCGCCAAAGGACGACTCGCATGATGC
>CALHZT010000316.1 GCA_938040995.1 uncultured Pirellulaceae bacterium
TTGCTTTCGCCTGGTCGTTTTTACGACCGATTGTGCGACTCGATCTTCAAGGTTCGGGCGGAAGATCATCAACAGTGCCAGCGGCAAGTACCAGGCAATATAAAGTCCACCGCCGTAGCCATGCCAAAACTGGCTGCAAAGCATCATTGCTGCGGAACAGCTGATGAGCGTTGCCAGGTTTTTTTGCGCCGGCCAGAGAATCATGCTCAGGCCGAGCACCAGGACGGCGCAAAGCACGGGCAACCGGTAAACCGCAGACCATCCTCCCGCCCTGGTATTCCAGACTCCCTCGAGGCCTTCCATTGCCGGTCGAATCACGCCAAACATGCGCTGCAGGTCTTCGAGAAAACTCCCGGATCCTGTCGTCAGGCGCAAGGCCAGTGTCATCAAGGCGAGGGCGACGAGCGCTCCGACAAGGAATCGAATCCAGCCGCGTCGCCAGTAGAAAGAAAGCCACAAAGGAACCATGAACAGCGGATAATAAATGCAGCCGATCGCTGCGCCGATAAACAGTCCTGCGAGCAAGGGTCTCCGGTAAAAGAAAATCGCCCAGATCAGGAGCGCCGCCGGCAGGCAATGGTCGATTCTGCCAGTCATCTGTGAAGTGTACGGGATCATCAGGTAAAGCGTGGCGGCTCCAATCCCATTGGTCGCGTTTCCAAAATGTCGCCACGACACCATGACCAGCCCGAATACGATCGCGAAATGGGAGAGCAGGGCGATCGTCCTGTTGGCTCCGATTGGCAAGGCGTCGAGCGCTGCGTTACCCGGTCCCTTGTCGGGCGACTGAAACCGGAGGAACTGCTCCATCCGCGCGGTCACTACATCAGAGACGGTACCTGGAACGGCATCCACGATGGAACTCTGGAAAATCGAGTGACCAGCCAAAAATGCGAATAAGGCGACTCCGATGAATGCCATGCCGCCAACGGACAGGTTCGGAGTCAACAAAGGGCGCCGGGTGAGACCCGTGTCCAGCAACATGCGAAGCAGCCAGACGAGGTTTACCGTGAGCAACCAGACGTAGCCCCAATACTCGGTCCGCTGCGATTGTGTGGGTGGCGGGGCCAGCCCGGGAGGTCCAGCGGATGCTTCGGCTTTTGGTTCAACATCGGTATTCGTTTCTGCGGCTGGGGTGTCCGTATTGTCCCCATTGTCCGCAGCGTCGGCGTCGCCTGTATCGTTCGCGTCGCCTGAGTCACCGGAGCCGACTTTGTCGCCCTGGCCAGTTGGAGTTTGCTCATTCGTATTGAGCTGTCCCAGCTGCCCGAAGTGCACCATCAGTAGCCCGGGAGCCAACAAAATCAGCATAAGCAGATCGAGATTTCGAACGCTCCAAAACCGGCTGAATTTGAAGAACAGGCCGATCATCAGCAGCGACGAGAGATAAACCCACGTCCCGGGAGAAACCGGCTGATATTGAAATAGAATCTCGTTCATATCATTCGCGCGAGATGGCGTTCCTTCGACGTGCGCGATTCAAACTTATGACCGGCTAAAGGGTAAGCATAAATGGGGCGTTTGGCTTTGCAAACCATGTAGATGTTTATGCCCAAAAAAGTGGGTCGAAAGTCAACGCCCAGGGAGGGGTTTGCGGGTTTCGGGACCCATAACGCTACCGCCATCAGCGAATGGTAACCGTTCACGGATCTTGATGTTTCCTCAGGTTCGATAAGGTCAGGCACAAATTTTCGGCGCCAGACCCTTGCCCGCGTGAACGGTTACAGCGAATGATCGCGGTCCCAAGGCGGAAACGCTACTCGCCCGACTCGCCATTTTCGTACCCATCATCGACGTAACTATCCAGCTCGTCATCGAACGAGACGGTTTCCATGCCCAGCCGGTCCCGGGCCTCTGTCGCCCACGGGCTATCGGGTGCCAGCGCCACAAAGTGTCGCCAGTGATCAAGTGCTTCGTCGACTCGGCCAAGCTCGTCCAGCGTTCGCCCCAATTGGTAATGCACGTCGGGATATCCATCGTGTCGAACGAGGGCTCCCTGGAAAGCCGCGACGGCCAAGTCCAGTTGTCCTGTTTCGGCAAGCACGCATCCTAGATTGGCTCGCGCTTCGACAAAGTCCTCGTCGAGCTCGAGCGTCACGTAATACCGCTCCCTCGCGGCCGAGATGTCGCCCAGCCGGTAGAGCAGTTCGGCCATTTCAAAATTGACGGTCGCATCCGGTCCCGTGAGCGCGAGGGCGGTGCGGTAGGCATCCACGGCTTCTTCCAGCAAGCCTTGCTCTTCCATGTCGGCGGCTTGTTTTAGCAAGTCGCTTTTGTTCACCGGGTTGGGCTCGGCTTCGCGGTTGAACTGGTGGATTGGCACAATCCCGGGAACATCGCTTCCATCCTGGTCATGCGACTGATCCGCACGAATCAAGTCGCCATTTCCAATATTGCCATTCCCGATGCTGTCGCTCTCGGCGTCTTTCGCTCCATCAATGAACGAGACGTTGGATTGTCCGTCACCCGTGTCCGCATTTTGGTCGGCTGAACCAGTCGAACCCGCCGAACCAGTCGGGCTTGCTGCTTCAAAATCGAAACGGCGCTGACCGCTGGCGTCCACGAGTCCTTCGCCTTGCCGCAGCAGCAGGTCGCGGCCTTCCGTGATCACCGACAACTGAGCCAGCGGGCGGTCCACGTGCGGCAGCCAGCGAGCCAGTTGGGCCAGCTTGTTTTCGATGGCGGCAGGCGTGGCGCCTGCCTGCAGTAGCTTGGCAAGGTGCCTCGCGGTGGCGACTTCCTGAAAATCGAAGTACGCCAGCCGGTGGACTTCGCGAACGGGCACGATCAGTCCACGGCGGTGCCAGCGACGAATGACCGCGATCGGCACGTCGAGCAAGTCCGCAAGCATGGCCGGCGTGTACAGTTTGCGAACGGCTCCTTCTTCAGGAATAAGTCCGACGCTTTCCCAAAGCGATGTCTCATGAATGATCTCGAGCTGACCAGCTTCGTAGCGGGTCCGCATCGATTCGGTCATGAGATCGTCATCGTGGAGGGGTAATTCGTCGGCGCCGATAATGATCAAGTCGATTTCGGAGTGCTTGCGATCGACGGGTGTACCACCATGAAGTTTGGCAAAAGCGATGGCTTCGCGCCGGTTCATGCCGCCAAGTTTGCCCAGAAATGCGATTCTCTTTCCGGATAGCAGGGAGCTACTATCGTTCGATGATTCGCGGACGGTGGCGGCTGATTCAAGCATCCCGACAGCTTATCGCACACGGTTCCAGAGAGGGAGAGTCCAGCCAGCCAGGCGGATCAAAAAAGACGAAGACCAATCGCGCCAAGGCGAACTTCGAGTATAGCTGAGTGACGGGATGGGCGAGGCTGGGATGTTGTAAAGTTGGCCTTGCAGTGGGTTTTACGTTGCTCAGAACGGACGCGACTGTTGCAGAGACATCGACGCGTATGTCATGACGGCAACGGCCGCTCCTCCCCGCCGCTTAGGCTCCGACCCTAGCATCTCTTTCTATCGGCGTTGTGCGTTTTACACCGCGCAGCTTTTGCTCTGGCGGAGCGGGGGTAACGCGGATTCACAACGCCATTGTTAGAATTTTTGAAGGTAGTCCATGAGGTGCTACGGATCCCGACCCTCGCCGTTAGACGGCTTTAGGAGACTTCCGAGCACCTCACTACTTCACTCAAAACGGATCACTCAGATGTAGCTAACAGGCTCTCTATAAGGTTTCCGCCGAGTGAAGCTGGACTACTTCTCGCAAGAATCACTCACGAGGAGTCAAGCATGACGCAATTTGAAGAAGGGCTCAACCCAACTGCTTAACCCGAGGGCTCCAAGGCCCCGCTGGTTGAAAACCTGTTAGTTCGATGACAATCGAATCAGCTTGGTCGCGGTCTTTTGCGGGTTACGCCAGCTTGTTGGCTGCTTGGCCGCCGTGCGGCGGACACTTCGCCAGCTCGTTTCAATCTTCGGGCGATTACCAGCCGGAACCGTATCTTCATCGTCCTCATCTTCCGTCTCGGCAGGAGTCGGTTCGGCAATCGGATCTTCGATCGGCAGCTTGTTAACTTCTGTAAAGCCTGACGACGTGAACGGTCCTTCAACAATGGTGCCGTAATCAGAAGCCGTTGAATCAATAATCGAATCGGCAATCGGCGTATCGCTGACAACGCGTCGGTTAAACTCGACCGGTGGAGAGCTGAAAATCGACTCCGATTCGATCGGGACTCGCATCACAATCGTTCGTGGAACCTGTCGCATTGTGACTTCATCAACCCAACGAGACTGTTTCCTTGGTACTTCGATCTTGTGGTGCTCGCGAACCATCTTGCACGTACGCACTGGAATCTGCTCGACTCGTTCTTCCTTCACGTACTTGTAAGTGTTTACAGGAACCTGGCGAACATACTCCTGAGGCACCATGCGGACGCGATACTCAGGAATGAATCGCTCGACTCGTTCCGTCACTGGTTTTTGAACCGTGATCGGAACCGTTCGAATCTGCTCTTCCTGTTGCATGCGAACCGTCTGAACAGGAACCTCACGAACCTGCACTTCGGACTGCATCCTCGTCACGTTCACAGGAACTTTCCTGGTGACTTGTTGCGGAACGTATTGGGTCTGTGCCATCTGTTGAACAACGGGGTTGGGTGTAAAGACCTTCGCGGTCGTGTACTTTCCCGGTCCCTGTTTCGGCTGCCAATATAAACCGGGCCGTTGAACTTCGCATTTTCCAGTGAGCGGATTCGGCTTACACTCGGCGCCTTGCCAACGCAGGCGATGCCGCACATCACCCGGCTCGTACTGAACCTGATCAGAATATCGACCGTTCTCAACCGTTCGCTGGTAGTAAGTTGTCACCGGCTTGTAAGCCGTCGCTGTCTGGTCCTGCATGACGGTTGTTGTCACGGGTTTCTGTACGACTCGCTGCTCCCGCTTCATCGTTGTTTCGTAAACCGGCTTGGTCACGACTCGTCGCTCGGTGCGCGAGCTGGTCTGAGCCACCATGCGGGTGCGATCGTAGCTCGCGTCGCGGTAGCGGACTTCGTAAACCGGCTTCATGACGGTTTTGCGTTCTTCCCGCATCGAAGTCTGGACAACCGGCTTGTTCACCGTGTATCGCCGTTCGCGAGTCGTCGTTTCCCAGACTGGCCGGAATCGCACGACCTCACGTTCCTCCACGATCGTTTCCGTTTGCAACCTTCGCGTTGTCACCGGTTTTTCTTCGTAGATCGTTTGCGTGACCAGCCGATATTCCTGGACGCATGGAACGCACGTGTCACACGATTCGACTGCGCCGAATTGAGCGAGTGCAGGAAGTGGTGGCGCGGAGAGAATGAAGGCCAGCGCGACGATAATGAGCTTGCGAGTCATATCCGTGTTCTTTGTGTACCTGTTACTTGAGGGAAGCTGCCCTTCGCCACAAAACTGGCAAAGCCATAACAGTTTCATTGTGCGTCCAGATTTTTGAAAATTCCAGAAAAAGGACGCAGGTTTCATCTCAAGTTTAGCACGCTAGCTTCCGAAGGGCCGCAACGAACAGAACAATATGGGCCTCAAGAAACACGGATTTGCGACCAGAAAATTACCCAGTCGGAATAATCCGACCCGCAGAATCCGGTAGTCAGAATCATGGCTGTCATGCGGACAGTTGGTCGAAGCCCGTACCGGCTTGAGGGCTTTGGTGGCATGGTCTCGTGACTGACAGGATCCTGGTGATGGTCGGCGTCGTGACCTCTGGGCGGAAGCTTTCGAAATGGTCAAGCAAACAGGATGGACCAGGATAGACGCACGCGTGTTTCGGAGTTCACGCAAAGAACCGCTCGCTTGCTCGCGCGTCGGCCTTGCAAAATCTACGCGGCGAAGCCTGATCCGTTTTTCCCTTTCATTGGATAATGGGACACTCTCGCGTAAGCCGTTTAACGAAAACCCATTCTCGAAACAACGAATCTCCTCAAATTCTGCCCTTGGGCGAAGAGCGGGGCTAGAAATTGCGATTCTTCGCTTCACAATGAAGAATTCGGAAGCTTTAACCAGTTCGAACAGGGCAGCAATACCGTGAAAAGTTCTTTCCACCCGTACGCTCATTCCATTCTCTTGCTAGTTGCCACTTTCTGCCTTGCGGAAGTACGCGCTGAAGAAGCACCGAAAGAAAGCTCGCGCATTCTTGAAACGGTCAAGTATCTCGCTGACGACGATCGCGACGGCCGAGGCATTGGGACGGATGGGATCAAAGAAGCCGCCGAGTTTGTCGCGAAAAAGTTTGCCGATCTTGGGCTCGAAACCAGTATCTACGACGGCAAGCCCTATCAGGAATTCACGACTCGAATTGGCGTGTCGCAAGGTGAAGAAGGCGAGACGTGGCTGAAGTTCATTTTGCCCGAGGACGGCGAAGAAGCCGCCGAAGAAAAAAATGCATCCAGCAGGGAAGAAGGTGAAAAGGAAGGCAGCGACCGGGACGGCAAAGATGATTCCGAACCGGCTGATGAGTCAGACTTTGAGGTAGCCCTCGAACTGGATACCGATTTCTCCAGCCTTGCGATTGGTGGATCTGGCGAATTCAACGCCGAGCTTGTGTTCGCGGGGTACGGCATCACCGCCGACCGACTGGATTACGATGACTACGCCGATCTCGATGTAAAAGGCAAAGTCGTCATCCTCCTCCGCAAAGAACCGCAGCAGCGCGACCCGCAGAGCAAGTTCAATGGAACGGACGCGTCCCGTCATGCTCAGTTTCGGACCAAGATTCGCAACGCCGAAGCCCATGGGGCCGCGGCGGTTCTGCTCGTTAACGACTCGATTACACCGGAAGACAGCCGAGCCACAATTCAGTCCGACGCCCAGGTTCGCTGGCGACGCCTTCTAAAGATGGCGAAAGATCTTCAATCCGCCAAAGATGCGGAGGACGCTGACGTCGATGAGCTGAAATCGACGATCGATACCGTAACCGAAGAGATCGAAAGTCTGCATGATCGCTACGAGGAAATCGACGACGAGAACTATGACCCGATCATGGGATTCCAGGACATTGGTACCCGACCCTTCTCGGACCTTCCGGTCTTCTTTGTGACTCGGGAACAGATTGATGATCTGCTTCGGGCGTCGATCGACAAGGACTTGGCGACTTTGGAAGACCAGATCGACGAGGACTGCCAACCGCACAGTGAAGTGCTGACTGGCTGGCGAGCCGCCGGTGCGTCGAAAGTGGTTCCCGAGCAAGCCAACTTGCGAAACGTTCTCGCCGTGCTGCCTGGAAGTGGCCCGCTCGCCGACGAAACGATCGTCATTGGTGCTCACTATGATCATGTTGGCATGGGCGGACCCGGTTCGTTGGCGCCATGGACGAAGGAAGTACACAACGGCGCCGACGACAACGCGTCTGGTACGACCGCGCTCCTCGAAGTCGCCACCATTCTCGCCACTCGTGAGAAAAAGCCGCGTCGCCGCATCGTCTTTATTGCCTTTTCCGGTGAAGAGAGCGGATTGCTTGGCAGTGCCCACTATTGCAAGGATCCCCGTTTCCCGCTCGAAGATACGATCGCGATGCTAAACCTCGATATGGTTGGTCGCCTCGAAGACAATCTGCTTCACATCGAAGGCACCGGTTCCGCAACCGATTTTGACGGTCTGGTGTCCCAGCTGAACGACGACCACGGATTTCGGCTGAAGAAGAAAGCCAGCGGATTTGGCCCCAGCGATCACGCGTCGTTTTATTCCAAAAAGGTGCCTGTGCTGTTTCTGTTTACCGGCTTGCACAAGGACTACCATCGTCCTGGTGATGACTGGGACAAGATCAACGTTGAAGGGATTGAACGAGTCGTTGATTTCGGTATCGACATCATCGACACGTGGGACCGTTCGGATGATCGTCCGGAATACAGGGCAACTCGACGCGGCTTGATGGGTTCGCTCGCGACTGCTGATCGCGTGGTTCTCGGCATCATGCTCGACCGCAACGCGTCCGAAGAGGGTGTCGTGGTAGGTGGCGTTTCGGACGACGGACCGGCTTCAAAGGCTGGTATTGTTGCCGGTGACATCATTCGCAAAGTCGACGGCAAAGAGACGAACGATATTGGTGATCTTCGATCCGTACTCGCCGATCACAAGGACGGCGACAAGGTCGACGTGGTCGTTGATCGGGACGGTGAGGAAAAAGTCGTCGAAGTGACACTCAAGAAAGCCGGCTAAGTCGTTTCGGCTTCCGATCGCGTAGGCCCGTACAAGCGGCGGAATCGGCAATGCGAAGACACTATGGTGTCCGTGAGCGGTACGGCGCTAGCCGCCGGTGGGCATCGAATCTGCGATGGCCGATCGAATTTCTGGGTTTCCAGCTGCGTTTTTCGATCGCGTAGGCCCGTACGAGCGGCGGAATCGGCCGCCATGTTTTCGAGTGCAACGCCGCGCAGTGCGGGCAAGAAGTGTCTGCCGGAATGAGCTACCTATTGCCGGCACTGCGCGGCATTGGCTTTTTCCCGATGGTAAATCGTCTCGCCGCTGGTACCGGCCTACATTCTGACTGGAGCGGCCGGCGGCTGTGATATCAGGGATTTTTCTTTTTCACAGCGTCGATGAATTGCTCAACATTCATCAGCCATTTTCGCTGATCAGCGTTATAAGAATCATGGAGCGGGGCAGGGACCACAAGTTGCAGCTTGTTCGCTGCCATCTCATCCGTCTGACTGGCACTGATACCCGCTTCGAGCGTTAGTAGGTGCTTGTACTCAATGCGGTCAGCTTCGGATAAAACCTGTCGCCACCGATCCTTGCAAGTCGATTTCACACCGAGCATCGTCAGACGCTGGACAGGAAATTCCGCATGGTGATACGCGGCACATCCGGGAAACATAAAATCAGGTTTGGCTCGATTCTCGGTCCGGCAGCCGCGTTCATGGTCCACATCGCGCCGGTGAAGCAGTTCGGCAAGATGATTCTCGAGCGCGTGTCCCATTCGCGACTTGCGCCGGTTTTGAACGCTCAGCGAGTAAGAGAGGAACTCATCCACATCGGAAAATCCGCCGTCGAGCTTCGCCTGCACGATGGTACGCTCCAGCGACCGGAACAGTTTATGCTCCCATTCGATCCACTCGACCAGGGTGCCGTCTGCATCGCTTGCGCCGGATACCTTGTTCGGGCAGGTTTCGCGGGCGAATGAAGAAAACTCCTTCGTGCCTGGAAAGTCGCCGGCGAATCGCTTCTGCATCATGCCCAGAAACTCGTCGGCTCGATTCGTGATCTCGATACCGATGGCTTCGAGAATTTCGTGCTTTACAAAGGTGACTTCCTTCTCTTCCAGCGACTCGTCCAACTCGAACGAACTCGGCTTTTGAGCTCCCTTCCTGTCAACATGAAAGACGTAACGAAGTTTCTTGTCGGCTGAACTTCCGGCGGCTGCAACGATGGCGAGAAACTTGCCGTCCTTCAGCTTTGCGAAAACGAGCAAGTCGGATTCGTGAGCAAACTGCATGGCAGCGCTCTGTCGGAAGTACAGTCGAAATTCGGAGCGATCCGGGTCGTTCCTTCGCGAGTCGTACCAGGTGACTTGCCCGTTGTCGGTAACTGTCGCCCGATCGTCACTGAGATAAATGAACGTGCACGGCGAAGTCGCTGGTTCCGGGTTGTCGCCCAAGATTCGCTTTAGACTGTTCACGCCGTTGAATTCGTGTTGGCTCGATGTCGCCGGGTCGACTTCGGTGCCCGTCAGCGTTTTGGTAGCGACGGCGGTGAAGTAGTCAGACAGCTTGCTCATGAGATTGCCTTTCGGCGAACGCGACTGCTATCGGCCTCGATCCATTTTGCCATACGATTTGCCAGCGATTCCAGTTGGCGTTCGGTCTTTGAGCGCGTGGCGCATTCCCAGACAACCATCACGTGCCAACCAAGCCGGTTGAGTTCCTTTTGAACGCGGAGGTCTCGCTGCTGGTTCTTCGAAATCTTGTCTCGCCAGAACTTTCGATTCGTTTTTGGCCATTTGAAGAGGTGGCATTCGTGGCCATGCCAAAAGCAGCCATTCACAAGGATGGCAACGTCGTAAGCTGGCAGTACGAGGTCGGGTTTGCCGGGCAAGTCGGTGCGATGCAAACGATAACGGAATCCCCTACGAAACAACAACCGGCGGACGACGGTTTCCGGCTTGGTGTTTTTCGTGCCAATACCAGCCATCATGCGACTGCGCGTTTTTGTATCGACGATATCTGTCATCAGTTCAGACGCGCCTTCTTTCGCTTTCGTACACCAGATCGCGACTTGGACTTTGGTGCAGCAACTTTACTTTTCGCGACATTCCTTGTTCCGCGCCGGCCAGACTTGATCACCTTGAGCAAGTGCGGCTGTATGGCTTTGGCGACCGCTTCCACGACAGGCACGACGACACTGTTGCCGAACTGGCGATACGCCTGGGTGTCGGAGACCGGAATCTGAAACGAATCGGGAAATCCCATCAACCGGGCACACTCGCGAGGCGTCAGGCGGCGCGGATTACTTTTGGGTCCTCGCCGAATCAGAATCTCGCTGCCGTCCTTGTAGTATCTTGCCGAAAGCGTGCGGGCAATGTCTTTGGGCGTGACCAGACCGAAACCGAATCCGTTTCCTTTCGCGCGATGCTTCTCAGCGTACTTCTGGAGATAGTCCCAGAGTTTGTCGCTGAGGATGTACTTTTTGTTTACTCTGGCTTTGCTGCCGGTGGTGTATGGATCTTCTGATTCTTCGGATCCGTTTTGCGGATGAAGGATGTCTGCGAGTCGGGCGTTCTGGTCGGGTAAGTCGAGGGAGTCCCAGGAGAAGCTCGTGCGGTTTCGAAATCCGACGATGAAGACGCGTTCGCGATGCTGCGGCACAAAGTGGCTGGCGTCGATGACTTTGTAGTGAAACTCGTAGCCGAGTTCTTCTTCGAGTGTCTGGCGGATAATTTCGAAGGTGGCGCCTTTCTGGTGACGCAGCAGATTCTTGACGTTCTCGAGAACGAAGGCGGCTGGCCGATGGTGGGCGATGATACGTGCGACTTCGAAAAACAGGGTTCCCTGTGTTTTGCATTCGAATCCATGCGGTGTACCCAATGAGTTCTTCTTGGAGACTCCGGCGATGGAGAACGGCTGGCAGGGAAATCCGCCAACGAGTAAGTCGAATTTTGGGATGTCCTGTTCCTTGGCCTCGCGGATATCGCCATGGATCGCATGCTCATTGGGGAAGTTGCACGCGTACGTTTTTTGGCTGTGCTTGTCCCATTCGCTCGTCCAGACGCAGCGGCCGCCAATCGACTCCATGCCCAGCCGTGTCCCGCCGACTCCCGCGAAAAGATCTATAAATCGAAATGTCGGATCGGTCCGACGTTTCGACTGCGTGGCCTGTTCTGTCTGCTCTTTCTGTTGCGACTGGGTGAGCAGTTGTCGGAGGGCGAGGATCTGAATCTTGTTCAGACTGCCGTCGGATTCCCATCGCGATACCGTTTTTGCAGAAACGCCCAGTTCCGTTGCGAGTTCCGCTTGTGTGAATTGTTGTCGAACCTTTTTCAGAAGCTGCGATTCCATTTTTGCCGTCCGTGATTGATGCTGGCTGAGATGACCACGGGAATGTTATCGGACAATCTGTCTGGTAAGGGAAGGGGAGCAGAATGAGCCTGCATTCTACGTTTGCCTCGTTAGATTCGATCAAGGAATTCGCGGAACCTCTCGTAGTACTCAATCGTTTGCGGATCGTTGTGGTTCAGGCCTTCGAGCTCAAAGAATTCTTTCGGGTCGTTTGCGGCCTCATGCAAGTTTTTCCCCTGCTCAAACTGTATCAGCGAATCAGCGTTCCCGTGACTTTGGAGAAGCGGTCCTTTGTAGCTGGCAATCTTGTCGATCGAATCAATCTTCGTTCGCATTACAAGGCGAACGGGAAGCCACGGAAATTGGCCGGCGGCGACATCGGAAAGCCGCGAGAACGTGCTTTCAAGAACCAGCCCTCGGGCGCCGCCATTCGCAGCAAGGTCTACGGTGACTCCTCCACCCAGTGAGCGTCCCATCAGAATGATCTCGTTGACGGGAATGTTCTCGCGTTCTGCCAACCATTTTCGTGCGGCGTGTCCGTCAGCGAGTACGCCGGTACCAGTTGATTTCCCTTCGCTCTTTCCGTATCCGCGATAGTCGTAAACGAGAACATTCAGCGAGTACTTGTTTCGCATCATGTCAGCGAATGTGTCGAGATACGCAACGCAGTCGCCATTGCCGTGCGAGTAAAGTAGCGTGCCTTTGCTCTGCTGCTGATCGGCGACTGGAAAATACCATCCGTGAAGAACCGTGCCGTCAGCTGAAGAGAACGTCACGTCTTCTTGCTGATGCTCTTTGGTCCAGCGTTTTTCGGGGACTCTGGGAGCCGGAAAGATGAGGAATTCTTCGAACAGCATCAGGGCGACCAGGATAATCAGGTAAAGACAGATTGCGATCTTTGCGACAATCTTGAGGAAACGAAAGATGGTGGCTGGTTTGAGCATGGAAGCGAGTGGCGGTGTCGAGTGTCGAGTTGCGGTGGAGAGTTGCGGTGGCGAGTGGCGGTGGCGAGTGGCGAGGTGCGGGAAAACAAGGGTGCGGCCGACGGGAGGGCGAGGCTCCGTCCGAGCCGCCGTAGCGTTTTTCGCGTATCAATTTAACCCGGCAAAATTGCCATCGTGGAAGCTGGAAGGCAGGTAACCAAGCTGCTACCGCGAATCACAAAATGACCGGATGGGACATTCGCGGCT
>CALHZT010000317.1 GCA_938040995.1 uncultured Pirellulaceae bacterium
CGGTTTTGCAGTGGTGCCGGTTCGGAGTTGCTCGTGCGACTGAACGGGTTGGTTAGGGGTAGCCGTGGTGGCTATTCGGATCCGTGGGCCTAGACTTAATGATCCTTCACGGCGTGGGAGGGCGAGGCTCCGTCCGAGCCGGGTACTCTCTCACACGTAACTTCTTTTTCCGCGTTGGTTGCTTTTGTTGCGAGACGACCTTGATCCCGGTGCGCAATTCCGCGGCTCGGACGGAGCCTCGCCCTCCCGGCGACCGCTGACCGTAGGCTGGCACCAGTGGCGAGACGGTTCTCAATCAGGGAAATGCCAACGCCACGCAGTGCCGGCAACCAGAAGCTCATTCCGCCAAACGATTCTTGCTCCGTCATTCCACAACGGAGATCGCCGATTCCAGAATTTCGATCAGATTGCCAACGGAATCCAGATCGGATTGCAAGTCCGGAGCCACAAAGACGCGCACACTTTTTACATGATCATCAAACTGCGTGGTCGCCAACGTCTTTACCATCGGCGAGACGTCACCCAGCGACCGCCAGACATTTTCTTTGGCGTAACGAATGTCGACCGCAAACTGAACCTCGAGTTTGATCGGTGGCGCATCAATGAGCACTTCATCCGGAGCAACCCGCCGGCCAATCTGATGCGACAGTCGATTGGCGACTTCTTCACCACACCGCACCAGCCATTCATACGGGCGGCGAGCCAACTGGTTATAAATCTCTGGCGTCTGCACAAGGTTGTATTGTGACAGTCGCTTGTAAAGTCGCCGTTTGCTACCGAACAAGCCGTCCAGCAAGGGCATCGCCGGCCCGCTCGCGGCAGCCGCTTTCATCGCGTCAATGAACTCACGCTCATCCATGCGAAACATGGTTTCGAGATCCAGCTCTGCGTGCAAAAGGTAGAACGCGCGCTGGAGCATCGCAGTCGCCGAGCGAACGGCGTGATGCCAGTAGACTTCGCTGAACATGACATAGCGGGAGAAGACCATCATCTCCGCAGCCGTCTTGCCCTTCTCTGTCAACGCGATCCCGTCACCCGACTGGTTCAGACACAAGCTACCGATCAGGCGCTGCTGATCAAAGTTGCGACCGTAGGGGACCCCGGCGTGCAGGCTGTCCCGCATCAGATAATCCATTTTGTCGATGTCGATCGGACCGGAAACCATGCTCTGCAAAATTTTCGAACCTTTGTCTCGCGGCTTTTCCGAAAGCAGCGCAACGACGTCGCGAGGCTGAATGCCCCATTCCGATCGCAATACATCGGCGACTTCGCCCTCGAGGATGAAGCTGTTCGCGAACAGCTCGTGCTCGGGGACTCCGGCCAGCCGCAGGTCTTCGATCGGATGGCAAAATGGCCAATGCCCAAGGTCGTGCAGGAGTGCGGCGGCGATGAACGCGGTCGCGGATTCGGGACCGATGGCGTCGGCGAATCGTTCGTCGTGCACCAGTCGCTGAAGAAACAGCAGTGCCATGCGATACACGCCCAGCGAGTGCTCGAATCGTGTGTGATGAGCCGCCGGGTACACATGGGCGACGAGCCCCAGTTGACTGATCCTCGACAGTCGCCGGAATTCGGCTGTATCGACAATTTGCCGTACGCGTTCCGTCATCGGAACGTCGATTTCCTGCGGAATTCGCAAAAGGCCCGAGCCCGAATCGAGTGCACGCAGTTCGGGAATGTCGGCAAGTAAGGAGGTCATGGGTGCATTCTACCGGATCAATCGCACGGCGCGCATGTCATCGATTATGCCCACAGCTACAGCGGTCGGACTTAAGCGGTCTGACTACAGCGGTGGCAAACCCATCAGTAACCGCAATCCCACCGTGACGAGCATGTAGAACCCGTAGTGAATTGCCGCCGAGGTACCATCAAGGTCCAGCGTAGCGAGCGATGCGAGCGCACCGGGTATGAACAGGATTGGTAACGCGATCAAAATCTCTGGCGTCTCAATCGTTGGCTTGTAGAGCATATTGAACATATACAAATGCAAGCCCCAAAGCGCCGCGTACACCGTCGCACAAATGGCGACTCGTTTGATTAGCGCCGATCCCCGATACGGTTCGAGTTCCTGGTTTCGCAAGAAGGTATAGCCGGCCCAGACGACTGGACCAGCCAACAGGATCGCGCCGGTGGCCAGCAACCATATCGGCTGGCGAAAGGCATCGGTGTCGGGATCCTTGTATTTTAGCGTCGTTCCCAGGACCCACGCGATCATCGGAACAAGCAGGCACGTGGCGACAGAAATCACAAGCGTCGTTGAAGAGACTTTCGCATCTTCGCGCTTGATCGGCTCGGAGATTTTCTTGCCCTTCGAATCGACAGCGCCTTTCACAGTCTCGTGAATGACGACCTTGTCTTCGAGGGCGGGGATTTTCATCGGCGTCTTGCACTTGGGGCAAGGGCCAGTCTTCCCGGCAAACTTGTCACTGACGTTGAACCGCTTGTGACAGCCGGGACAGGTAACGCGAATCGACATGTATGAAAATTATCCAGTTGGTCGGCCAGTCCAGCCGACTGTTGTTTGCGAATCAGGTTGATCAACAATCGCATCGTTTGCAATTCGTCGATTGATTGGCCTAGTTTCGCAGACGCCGGTTATTCGTCAAGTTGGCGAGGTTTTCACGCTATTTGGATATGTTCTAAAACATCTGCCGAAGTGACGGCTTCGCGACAAAGCGGAGTTATTGTTGGCGGTAGTGGACGAGGCCACGAGTCCTGTCGTCCGGCCGTGCTTGCTCGCAACGGCTGGGGACAGCCGTTCTACTATCGCCGAAATGCAGTCCTCCCCCAGAACGAGTCAAAGACACTCACTCAAATGCGGTCCGTCTTTCCCTCGCACGCGGTGAGCACACGTCTTTCCCGCGCACGCGGGAATCCAGTGAACCGTTTTGGCGGATTGCGATCACGGACAAGTTTGAAAAACAGCCAGCTACAACTGGGTCCCCGCATTCGCGGGGAAGACGGCGGTAGGCCGCCGCCGGCAGTTTCTGTTGTGTCGAATCAACGGTGATCCCGCGTCTTTCCCGCGCACGCGGGAATCCAGTGAACCGTTTTGGCGGTTTGCGATCACGGACAAGTTTGAAAAACAGTCAGCTACAACCGGGTCCCCGCATTCGCGGGGAAGACGGCCGTAAGCCGGCACTTTCTGATGAGTCGGATCAACGGTGAGCACGCGCGACGGCAATTCATGCAATCTCAACGTGGCGAGCCAGTTCTTCCAGTTCGTACTCGTATTCGCGTTTTACATCGTCGTGGAATTTCTCGATCGCTTTCGTCGCCTTTTTGATCTGCCCTGTGTACATATTCGTCATCACGCGACTTCGCAGATAGTTCGTTTCACTGTCATTGAGCGCCCGGCAGAAGTGGATGCGGACCTGGACTTCGGTTTCTTTCACGCCCGAGATGCGGACGCACTTGTCCATCCAGCGAATGATTTTTCGAAGCGTCTTTTTGTGCGCGTCGGGGTGTTCGCGGAATGACTCGTCGATCTCTTCGCAAAGGTATTCCACAAACGACTGCTCGTCATCGGATAGAAACAGAAGGTAGGTGAGCAGCTCCTTGTTTTCCTTTTTGAATCGAATCAGCCGCTGGCAAACATCCAGCAACTCACCGTGCTCCAGTCGGAGCAGGGCTTTCTTCAGGACGGCGATGGGCTCGGCTTTCATGCCAAAACGATAAGCCAACGGCATCATTCATAAAACACCACGTTCGAACACCATGTTCGACTGGATTACCCCTTACCAGGGACTGCCATGGTTCCGGTCGTATCAAACGTGCCGAATTACTTAGGCAATCCGGAATCTGATTTGTGGCTTTCACACCGAAGGGGGTGTATCGGCAAGAGCGAGCCCAAATAGCGTGGAAAGTGTAGCTGGAAGGGCTTGTTCAGGCTTGTCCAGCGAAGCGGTTCATGAACCGCCCTTTGCGCTGACGAAACGCATTGTGTCTTCGGCAGAACGAAAACAACCGTAGACGACTGGTTCGCCCCGGCACGCAATATGCGACCGGATTACCAGTCGGTGAGTCGGCAAACAAACCGCTCTGCCACGGCCGCTGCCATCGCGGCCCATTGCAGCGTAGGGATTTCGCATTAACTGGAGTATTTAATGACACTATTCAAAAAAGTCGGCGTACTTGTGTTCGCCGCAACCGTGGCGTTCTTCAGTCCGGCATATGCCATTAACGGCAGTGTTGTCGTGGATACATTGAATGGCCCGAATACGGACGCATATGCAACGGGTCGCTTCCTGAACGGCGGCGTCCTCCTGGGTGACTGGACCCTCGACACAACCGCAAGTTTGACAGACTTTACCAACGACACGATAACGGCAGGCTCATCCGGCCTCGAGTTCATCATGCTGAATGAAGTAATCGCTTCAACCGACGTGAATCAGGTTAGCTTTGACGTGAACCCTTCACCGGCTTATTCGGTGGATCAGATCGTTATCACGCAAAGCCCCTATTCCAATAATCCTGGCACGTGGAACGGTGGAAACCTGGAAACTGCAGAGTTCGTACTGAGCTGGACTGGCGGCGGAACGGCGACTTTGCAAGATCCGTCCAACCAGTTCGTCGGATCCGGTGGCGGCCTGACCGTCACGTCAGGTACGACTCTGGAATTCTCCGGACGAGTCTACAACGACGTTGATGCGTGGAACATTGTGTTGCCAAATGGTGTCGACAATGTTCAGTTGGACTGGACGAGTTCCAACCCGGTAGCGGGATCTGATCTGACTCGCGAATGGGTCACGTTCGATACGACTTTCGCTCCCGTTCCGGAACCTGCGGCGCTCTCCCTCGCCGGTCTGGCCGCGATCGGGCTCTTTGGCCTGCGGCGAAAGCGATAATCGCATTGCGTTAGCGTCAGGCCACGTTTTGTGGACTAAATGGAAAACTGCACAATATCCGTGAGCGGCACGGCACTACCTTATGCAATAGTACTCATCTATATGCTGAACCGGACGCTAACGCGTGGCGGCTGATGGGCGTTAGAGATCGTAGCCGTTCACGGATGTTGACGTTTGCTCCGGTTCGAGAGGGGCAGGCACAAATATTCGGCATTTGTCCGCAAAGCGAAATGAGTCAGTTTGCCGCCGAAAAATTGAGCCAGACCATGGGGTGCTGTAAAGTTGGCCTTGCAGCGGATTTTACGTTGCCCTGAACGGACGCGAACTGTTGCAAATACGTCGACGCGTATGGCCGCTCCTCCCCGTCGCTAAGGCTCCGACCCTCCTCTCGCGACACGTGGTATGCCCTGCTCATTCTTCGCATGACACCACTGCGTCGGAGGAGGGTTGCTTTGGGCGGGCGACCGAGGTTATGCAAGCGGCTGCAATAAATCTGGCGTGAGCACAAATGCCACGCAATATCGAATTTA
>CALHZT010000318.1 GCA_938040995.1 uncultured Pirellulaceae bacterium
ACTCGTTGCCTCGTCCACTACTTGCTACCGAAAACTAACCTACCGTCCAAGTCTCGCCAGCTGTAAACATATCTTCCAGCTTGCCTTCGCCTTTGGTCTCGCGGGCTCTTTCTACCTGACCGTTCAGTTCTTCGTCGTACATGGGACGGTCAACGGCACGGAAGACACCGATGGGCTCCGGAAAATCCGGATTTCTCATGCGAGTCAACAGGTAGGCCAGGCTTGGCTCTTCGGCTTTTTCATCATGGAAGAGCAAGTCGTCTTCCGAAATGCCTTTGCCCAGATCGACAACTTCCGGGACGAGACCATTCAGTCGAATTCCCTTGTCGCGATCCTTGCCGAAAATTAGCGGCTTGCCATGCTCAAGCTCCAGCGTTGTATCCGACTTGGTGGCTTTGTCGGTGGCGTACTTCCACGCGCCGTCATTGAACACGTTGCAATTCTGGTACACCTCGATGAATGAAGTTCCCTTGTGCTCGGCGGCTCGCTTGAGCGTGGCACCAAGGTGCTTGATGTTCACGTCGATAGAACGGGCGACGAAGGAAGCTTCGCAACCGATGGCAATCGACAGTGGGTGAAGTGGATTGTCAATCGCTCCCATCGGCGAGGTCTTGGTGACTTTGCCCAGTGGTGACGTCGGCGAGTACTGTCCTTTCGTTAAACCGTAAATTCGGTTGTTGAAGAGGACGATGTTGACATCGAGATTTCGTCGGATGGCGTGCATCAGGTGATTGCCACCGATGCTCAGACCATCGCCGTCACCGGTGATGACCCAGACCATCAGTTCTGGTCGCGAAGCTTTCAGGCCCGTCGCGAATGCGGGAGCACGACCGTGGATGCTGTGCATCCCGTACGTATTCATGTAGTAGGGAAAGCGACTGGAACAGCCGATTCCGGAGATGAACACGATGTTCTCTTGCGGCACGCCAAGGGTTGGCATGACTTTCTTCATCTGGGCGAGAATGGAATAGTCGCCACAGCCGGGACACCAGCGGATGTCCTGATCGCTTGCAAAATCGGATGCCTTCAGGACGGGGAGTTCAGTACTCATCGTATTGTAGATGCTTTAATTTCGGGATGAAAAATGATGGAAGGGGCGCGGCTCGCGTTCATAGCCAGCCGTAATATGATTTCTGATTAGCCGACGGCTTCGATGATCTTGTCGAGGATCTCCTGAACGGCAAACGGCTTGCCCTGAACCTTGTTCAGGCCAATTGCGTCGCACAGGAATTCGGAAGCGATAATGGTTCGCAACTGTCCCATATTCAATTCGGGAATCAGGACCTTGTCGAAGCTCTCGAGTAACGACTTGAGATTCGACGGGAATGGGCTGATCCAGCGAAGGTGGGCGTGGGAAACTTTCAAGCCACGCTCCTGAGCCTGTCGAGTCGCCGTGACACATGCTCCATAGGTGCCGCCCCAGCCGAGTACCAGCAAGTCGCCGGAGGTCTCGCCGAGCACTTCCTGTTGCGGAATGCTCTCGGCAACTTTCGCCACCTTTCGGGCTCGCGTCTCGATCATGTTCTGGTGATTCTGCGGATCGTAGCTCACGTTTCCGGTTTGGTCCTGCTTCTCCAGTCCACCGATGCGATGCATCAGGCCAGGCGTTCCCGGAAGTGCCCATGGACGAGCCAGGTTTTCATCGCGGCTGTACGGCATGAAGGGCGGGTCGCCTTCTTTGGCAGCTGGCGGATGATCGATCGTGAACGATTCCAGATCTGCAACGTCCGGAATCTTCCACGGCTCGGAACCGTTGGCGATGTAACCGTCCGAAAGAAGCATGACGGGAACCATGTATTTCGTCGCGATTCTCCAGGCTTCCTGAGCCGCGTAGAAACAGTCGGAAGGACTGCGTGGTGCGATCAGCGGCAATGGCGATTCGCCGTTTCGACCGTACATGCACTGGAACAGATCGGACTGTTCTGTCTTGGTCGGCAAACCGGTACTCGGACCGCCTCGTTGAATGTTAACGATGAGCATCGGCAGCTCAAGGATCATGCCGAGCCCGATGGCTTCGCCCTTCAGTGCGATTCCAGGTCCACTCGACGTCGTCATGGCCATCGCCCCGCCAAACGCAGCACCAATGGTCGAACAAACAGCGGCAATTTCGTCTTCGGCCTGGAACGTACGAACGCCGAAGTGCTTGTACTTGTTTAGCTCTTCAAGAATCGTACTGGCGGGCGTAATTGGATACGAACCAAGGAACAGTTCCTTGCCGGAGAGTTTGGCCGCGGTCACACAGCCGATCGCCAATGCCGTGTTGCCCTGAATGTTGCGATAGTGACCCGGCTCAAGATCCGCCTTGTTTACCTGGTAACTACTTTTAAAGGCGTCAGTCGTTTCACCGTAGTTGCGTCCAGTCGTCAAAGCCGCCGTATTGGCCTTGATGATTGTCTCTTTGCCTTTGAACTTCGTCTCGATGAAACGCAGAGTCGGTTCAAGACTACGCCCGTATAGCCAGAAAATCAGGCCCATCGCGAGGAAGTTGCGGCAGCGATCCGCGTCTTTTTGGCTGGTGATTCCCGAATCCTCGACGGCACCACGCGTTAGCGTCGTGATTGGCACCTTGAACAGTTGATACTCTTCTTCCAGCGCAAGATCGTTCAGGGGATTCTGTTCGTAACCGGCCTTCTCAAGGCCTTTCTTGTTGAACGCGTCCTCATCCACAACGAGGATGCCGCCCTTGCGAAGGTCAGCAAGGTTGGTCTTGAGCGCCGCCGGGTTCATCGCGACGAGTGCATCGAGATGATCTCCAGGTGTGAAGATATCCGTTGATGCGAAGTGGATCTGGAAACCGCTCACCCCGGCGAGTGTTCCGCGTGGAGCGCGAATTTCGGCAGGATAGTCGGGAAACGTTGCCACATCGTTTCCGGCGAGTGCGGACGTTGTTGTTAGCTGCGTTCCAGCCAGCTGCATACCGTCACCGGAATCGCCTGCGAAGCGAACGGTCGCGGCGGGAATCGGGACGATTTCTTTCGAAGTTGGCGAGGCGCCAGTCGTTGTAGACATTCTCTTACTCTGTTCCGAAACTTGATGGTAGTTGTCTTGGTAGTGAAAAAATTCGAACGGAAAAACACGTTCAAAACATGGATGCTGTTTGTGAAAAAAGAAGCCTCAACTCTTCACATGTTTTGTACGCTACGCGCCTTCTCGATTCTGCGTCGTGTGATGAGGCGTTGGAGGCAGGTTGTAAACGATCCCGGGCACATGCTCGACGACGTATCGCAAGACATGGGAAACCTTGAGAATGCCAGCGACAGCGCCGGTATCGTCAAGAACTGGCAGGCGCCGGTAGCCACCTGATGCCATGAGCTTGATGGCTTGTGCCAACGAGTCGTTGTCCTGCACCGTCTTTGGCTGTTTGGTCATTGCCGATTCGATGGCGACATTCATTTCGCCGCCAGCGGCAAGGATCTTCAGTGCGTCACGCTCGGTAAAAATTCCAAGCAGCCGGTTTTCGGTGTCCGTGACAAGAGCGGAGCCCTGTCGGCCCTCTTTCATCTTGTCGAGGGCAGTCCGAATTGTGGTGTCTGGTGTGACAACAATTGGCTGACCAGCACGAACGTGCTTGACTAACTCAGACTCGATTTGGAGAGGAGCGCTCACTTGATAAGTCCTGTTACCAGAAACTGGTGTAACCAATCAGAAGATTAGATCGCATGGCAGCCATCCTGGTCAGCACAGATTGAACTGTAATGGGGTAAACAGGCGATGGAATTGGTGTGACGGATCATAGTCCTGCCGCTAGTCGGTTTGAGCTCGTTGGTTTGAGCTCGTTGAGCGGTCCCGCCTTACAAAAAAGGCGACGTTATCCTGGTGATTCTCAATTCACTTCTTTCGCATGAAGGTGCCAGCAAACGTTCCGGCAATTTACATACGTATTAAGTATCATCGAACCGCAAGGCGAACGAAGTCCAACTTGTTAAAAAAACCTGTAGACTTTCCGCTCCAAAAACAGCCGGTTTTTCCTTCAACCTGAGGTTCAAAGTACCAGCGGGCTGCAATGCCCGCAAGACAGTTCTGTTGGTATTGTCAGGGGAAATACCGCCGGTTCTGTCCGCGAACATCCTTGCATCGGCCCGCTATCTGGCCACCCTTGTTTTCGCAAGATCTCAAAGGCGACTTTGGCCATGTTCGTACGCGGTTGTTCCGGAGGTGCTATCCCTCGTCTGGGTCGCCCGGGCGCAAGCTGTCAGATGCTCCTAACCCCTTGTTTGAGTCGGGTGAGCCATAAAATTGCGTGATGTCGATGCCACCCTTCTGCTCGTCTTCGAGTAGCTTTAATCGCGATTCCAACCGCTCAATACGGCGGGACATTTGGGGAACCAAGTCGCTATTCTCATGTTTCTCCGGACGGGGGACGGCGGGGTAGCCGAGATGGCGCTGCAACGCCAAAAGTAATAGCAGCGGTTCTTTGCGCCGATTCGCAAACGCGATCTGGCCTTCCTTTTCGCCAAAGAGGATGGGAATATCGCCTTCGACTTCCTGCCCCAACCGTTCCTGACGAGTCAGGTAGTGCTGGCTGCGGAAGTAAACAAGGTCTGCCAGATCCACGATTCCGACCTGATGACGAAGCTCCTGCAACCACGCTTTCCAGTCATCATCGAAGGTAGGGTCTTCGGCCGTCGCTGCCAGGCCGGGATCGTAACGCAGCCGATTGCGGGAAATTGTTTCGAAGTGATACAGAAAGATGCCCGCGCGAGTCGGTTCTTTGGCTCGGTACTCTGCCTCACGTTGAAGGATCTCCAGACCAACTCGCATGTCAAAGCGGCCTCGCTCGCGTTCGGATTCAGCGATCACGTAGGTCTGAAACGGCATGAAATAGTGACTGAGCTGTTTCATGCCCGGATGCAAAAGCCCTTCATGCAGCAGCTCCGTCGCAAGGAAGTCAATCGCCATTGGTAGCTTGGTGGTGGAAAGCACTTCCTCACGCAAGTTGGCGAGTAGCTCCTGCATGGGCAAGTTCATCGCCAGCCGCTCCCGTAGCGAACGAAAGAAGTAGGCCTGCTCGATAAATTCTTCGCGATCAAGAAGCATGGTTTTGCGGACCGAGTTGTTATTGATTTACTTTGTCGGTGTCAGGCTTTTCGCCTTTTCACCTTTTCGCCTTTTCACCCAATCGGCGTGGCATGAGGTTGGGTGCCTCGTTCCTACTCTTTCTTGCCTTTCAATGTCGCATCAAGAAATTCCATCGCTTCCTGCATCGCACCACGATCCATAAAAGCCGCGATGTGCCCTTTGCCTTTGCACTTGTAAAACCTGGTCATCACGCCCGCCTGTTTCAATCGGGCTTCCATCTTTTCTGCACTGTGTATGGGGACCAGCCAGTCTTTGCCACCGTGATAAAAAAACGTGGGCGGATCGTCCGGGGTCACGGCGGCTTGTGGCGACGCCAGTTGGTACACCTTGGGTTTCTCGGATCGCGTTCCGTCCAGCCAATATCGCAAGAACGTCGCTTCCGGTGGCATGCTGCGAAAGTCACAGGGAGCGCCACCAGCCACGACCGACTGAACGGCAGTCGCCGGTGCGTCCTGGGGAACGTCAATTCCTTCGAGATTGAGTGACGGGTCGCAGGTTCCCATCATGCAGGCAAGGTGTCCGCCTGCCGAATAGCCGTAGGCAGCGATTCGGTTCACATCCAGTTTGTATTTCGCGGCTCGGGCGCGCCACCAGCGAATGGCGGTTTTGCAGTCGTGAATCTGAGCCGGAAATTTGTATTTGGGAGCATGTCGGTAATTGATCGCCATCACCGAATAGCCCCGTTCAGCCGCCATTTGTGCATGACCTACCATTTGCGCCTTCGAACCGGCGCTCCAGCCTCCACCGTGAATCATCAAGACGCCGGGAAAGGGGCCGTCCCCTTTCGGCACGTAAAGATCGGCGCGGAGTTTTTTGCCGGCTGGTTTGGCGTATTGAACCGAACGTTCAATGGTGAAGTTTTTCTCGACGGGTTCGTTTGGCGGCGCGGGAGGGCGAGGCTCCGTCCGAGCCGCTGAATCGGAAGAATCGCCTGCCGACGATTGCGGCTCGGGCGCATCGGGCGGATCGGGCGGAACCGCGACCTCACCTTCGATCGCCTGCCCCGGAAGGGCGGCGCGCTGGCTTCCGGCGACTTTTTCTGTGCCGGATTCCTGAGCCAACCCGCTGGAGCCCATGACAATGAACGTCAAACTCAAGCTAACAAGCAAGGAAGCTTTGATCCGCAGGCGAAATACAGACAATCGACTCATGACAATTTTGACTCGGGGCACCGGGCGCTATACTTATTTAACGTAATATAGACAGCCGCGCTCGCTTCGGCGAGCAATCTACGCTCGCCGCATCCCGACGGACAAAAATCTCGGGCCATTCCTCTCCCATATTGCCTACCGATACCCAGCCATCATGAACAACAACGCCCTGCCTTACTCCACGATCGACGCCGCCGTTGAAGCCATCGCCGCGGGCAAGATGGTCGTCGTTCTCGACGCGGCGGATCGGGAGAACGAAGGCGACTTGATTTGTGCCGCGGAAAAGGTCACACCGCAGGGCATCAATTTCATGCTCAAGTATGGCAAGGGTCGTATTTGTGCGGCGATCCTGCCGGACGTTGCTGAGCGACTCGATTTGCCGCGACTGGTGCACCGCCAGCCCGACTCACTTCGGACTGCGTTTACGATGACCATCGATCACGTCTCGACCAAGACGGGAATCACCGCGGCGGAGCGATCGTGCACGATTCAGGCAATGCTGGATTCGGCAGCCAGCCCCGACGATTTCCTTCGGCCCGGACATGTCGATCCGCTGATTGCAAAAGAAGGCGGAGTGCTGCGTCGAGCCGGTCATACCGAAGCGAGTGTCGACTTGGCAAGAATGGCCGGACTCAAATCAGCCGGTGTCCTTTGCGAGATTCTCGACGAAGACGGTGATCGTGCCAGTACGGAAGTTCTTTTCGAGCTGGCCGAAAAATTTGACTTGCCGATCATCACGATCGAGCAGCTCATTCGTCACCGTCGTACCCGCGAGCAATTGGTGACTCGAGTCGCCGAGGCGAAGCTTCCAACTGGTTTTGGCGAGTTCCAGATTATCGCTTACGAAGTCGCCTATGAAACGATCGAGCCGATTGTCCTTGCGATGGGTGATCTGAAAAATGTGGCGGCGCCCCTCGTCCGGCTGCACTCGTCCTGTTTCACTGGCGATCTGCTCGACTCGTTGCGTTGTGATTGCGGCGATCAGCTGCAACAGGCGCTTGAGCGGATTGGTAAAGAAGGCGCGGGGGTGCTTGTGTACCTGCCGCAGGAAGGCCGCGGCATCGGACTGGTCGAAAAGATCAAGGCGTACAATCTTCAGGACCAGGGACTGGATACGGTCGAAGCCAATCTGGCTCTCGGATTCAAAGCCGACGTTCGCGACTATGGCGTTGGCATTCAGATTCTGAAGGATCTTGGCTTGAGCAAGGTTCGATTGCTCACGAACAATCCCAAGAAGACCGACGCGTTCATCTACGGCGGTTTCGATCTGCATGTTGTTGACCAAGTCGCGATAACGACGAAGCCCAACGAACATAACGCTTCGTATCTTGCGACGAAGCGCGACAAAATGGGACACGATCTTCCAGAGGATGGTGAGTAGTTTGGCGGGGTCAGTAGGCCGGCTCGGCGTTTATCAACTATCGTGCAAGAAAGCCTTCATCGGCCAATTCACACCGGTACGACTTCACGTTTAGTCCGGTACTTGTCGGCACTTTCTCTTGTCGCTAACGTTACGTAATGTGTGCTGAAGATCGAAATCGACGCGACTGTCTCGCATTGCGAGCTATCAACCCTGAGAACGGTCAGGAGTGTGAAGTCCTGATTTCGTATGACAGAATGCAGGCTGTCGCGCGTCGAAGCATGGGGCAAGCGAAGGAATGTGGATATGTCGTGCCAGCAATCTTGCAGGCACCTACAGCCGTTTTTGAGGGAATTCGCACGGATGGGGACGAGCCAAGGAAAGGCGTAGGATGGCGTTGCTATTGCGGCATACCTGACAGGGCCTATCATTCCGACGGATCGGAACGATCCCCCTATCCGAACCAGGTGTTCCTTGTGTTCGTAAATGACGAAGGGATAGCGTATAATTGGCGATGGGAAAAGGCTGACGAAGCCGATCCGCAATTGCCAGTAAGCCACAAAGACAGATTTTCAAATAGAAAACTATGACTGTCACTTCGAATAGCGAATTTGCAAAAAGGATGATGCTTCTAGCTCAACCTGGGGATCAGTTCACACCGACTGCAACGTACGACAAGGACGGGGATTGCATCGAGTTCCTGGCAAAGTCCGATGCTTTTTATGCGGAAAGAGTCGACGACCTGGTGACAGTTTACTGTAGCCAGGAAACGGACGAAGTAATCGGGTCACTTATAAAAGGGGTTTCCGAATTCTGTCGCCAAACGTTAAAGCGAATGCCCGGCTTTCGAATCGAGATCAGCGACGGGCGCGTTAGTCTTCAACACATCTTTCTGGCTCGAATGTGGTCGTCTGAGCTGTCACCAGATGATATTACTACTCTGACTTATCGCAAACTCGTCGAGGTCTCAAGTGAGACAATGATCGACGGCGAACTATGCGTCGCATAGTGTACTTTGCATCTTACTGGCGTTGCGACTCCGCTCGGTCGCGATAGTTCTTCGCCTGATTTATCTTTCAGCAAACTCAATCGCCTGCGCTTCGATGTCCACGCCGACCAGGTGCTGCCATTCTTTCAGCAGTTTCTTGAAAATCTCGCCAGGCTGTCCGTCGGCAATCTTTTCGCCGTCGAGCATGACGACTGGCCAGATGCACGCAGCCGTGCTGCAGAGCATTACTTCTTTGGCGGTAACCAGCTCAAACGGCATCATGTCGCGATAGGTTACTTGCTCGCCGATCCGTTGAGCAAGCTCTTCGACCACAGAAAGGCTCACGCCGGGCAGGATCTTGTTCTTGCGAGGCGAGACCAGCCCTTCGCCGTCAATTAGCGCAAGAATATTCGCCTTGGAAGTTTCGTTGACGAACCCGTCACGATCCAGCACTAGCGCACTTGCCGCAGGATCTTTCGAACGTGCTTCCACGTCGGCAACATGGTAGTGCATGCGGCTGCGGCACTTCAGTTCCGACGGCCAACTGGCGAGTTGTGGAATACTGGCCGTGACCAGTCGCTGGCCTGTCGAATAAATGCCGTGCCAATTGTAAAAATCGAGTGGGTGCGCGTAACAACAAACCGTCGGAAACGGATCGCCGTCCAGAAACTTTGCGTTGGCATATTTGCCGGAAAAACCAGGCGTCACCCACAAGCCAATGGAAAGATCATCGCCAGCATCGACCAAAGAAAAATTTCGTTCGGCGACCTCGTGAATGATGCCCGAAAAATCACTTGCGGACTGAGCCGCCGGGATACCGCTGATCTCGAGTGATCGCATAAGCCGCTGGACATGTTCGTCCACTTTAAACGGCTTGCCACCAAAAGTGCGAAGCTGTTCGACGACGGTAGCACCCTGCACGAACCCGCTGTCAAAGATCGAAATTTGCAGCTGCGAAAGTGGCCGGTTGCTACCATTCCACCACGCAGTGAATTCCGCTGCACCAGGCTGGGGGTTTTGTGCGGGGCCCCGTTTTTCGGGTTTTTCTGTTGGGTCCATCTGCGAAAATTGGGGCCAGGGGTTCGGAGTCGGGCGACGATGAAACACTTGGAAGCATTCTAGCGAATGCCATCCCCTGGTGCCTGTCGGATTAGAATGAAACGCAATGAATAAAAACCCAAACTACATGGAATGGAGCGTCGAACTTCTGGAACGCCGCGAACTGTTGGCTGGTGTTGTCGAAGGAGTCGTGCGAGGTTCGACATTGCGGCTGGTAGGTGATGATCTCGCCAACGCTATCTCGATCTCTTCCATGGGCGATTCGCTCAACGTGACCGGAATGGCGACGACCATTTCGATCGATGGTGACTTGAGCGGCGTGAAGAGAATCATCTACCAAAGTGGCGGTGGTGCGGACACGACCGTTCTCGATGGCGTCGAGCTTGGCGGTTCAGTCGTGATCATTTCGCAAGGCGGGCATGATGTCTCGATCATTGATTCGACGATCGACAGTGCCAGAATTTCGCTGGGCGGTGACGGCGATCATGATCTTCTCGTGAGTTCGTCCACCATCAACAAGGGACTCGCATTTCGAAGCGCCGTCGGCGACGTCACCACAGAAATTTCCGGGGATACAACGATCGGCCGGCGGTTGACCATGGTGGTGGATGCCGGCAACGACGACTTTCGCATGAGCGATACGGCGACGATTGACGGTTCGTTGCTGCGAAGAACGCTGGACGGTGACAGCTCGACGATTCTTGAAGATCAAACGCAAGTCACGCGACTTGTCAGTGCCAAAACAACTGGCGGTGCTTCGGACGTACAAATCGTGGAGGAATCCGAAGTCGGATGGTTCCGCGGGTCAGGAGTCACCAAGGTCAGCAATGTGACTTATGCGACGAGAGATTCTGGCGACCTCAAAGCGGATGTTTATCTTCCGACAACCGAAGGCCCGCATCCGGCGATTCTCGCCATTCACGGTGGATACTGGAGTTTCGGCAGCAAATCGGGAATGAGCCGTCGTGCAAAAACGCTTGCAGATCGTGGCTATGTCGTGGTGAATATTGACTATCGACTGGCTGGCGACGGAGATGTCCTGATGGAGGACATCATTCACGATGTAAAATCAGCCATCATCTGGATGCGCGAAAACGCCGCGGAGTACAACATCGACCCGGATCAGATTGGAACCTACGGATACTCGGCTGGCGGGCATCTCGCATTGATGATGGGTGTCACGGACGGGTCGGAAGGTCTCGAAGGGCCCGACGCCAATGGGACAAGCACGCGTGTCCAAGCGGTGGTCGCCGGTGCTCCCGGTACCGAGTTCCGCAATCGAGCCGAAGATGATACCACGTTCGAGTTCCTGTTCGGCGGGACGCGAGGCGAGTTGCCTGAAGACTATGCAGCGGCTTCGCCCGGCAACTGGGCTTCCGCGGACGATCCGGCGATCATGATGTTTTACGGCACGAATGATACGGTGATCAGCCAGCAAAACCTGCTCGATTTCAAAGACGAACTTGATTTTGCCTCAGTCGAAAATGAACTGCTGGAAATTCCAAATGGTTCGCACCTCTCCGTGCGAACCAACCGCACAGCAATGCTCGCGTCGCTAAAATTCCTCGATGAGCAACTAAAGTAAGGATCGTTCGATCAATTAGTGTCGAATCTCCATTCATGACGGCCTATGGCCGTCTTCCCCGCGAACGCGGGGACCCACTCGAAGCGTATTAACCTCAATGTCTTTCCCTGCATCAAAAAGCCAATCCGATTCAATGGATTCCCGCCTGCGCGGGAAAGACGGAGCAAGATCAGGCAGTAATTTCTCAAACGATCCTAAGTCGCCTTTCTTCGAAGCAAGCCGTCGATCGTCATGGATCGCTCCGCGATCCTAAACCAAGGATCATTCGAACAATTAGTGTCGAATCTCTGTTCATGACGACTCAATTGACGGCCTATGGCCGTCTTCCCCGCGAACGCGGGCACCCACTCGAAGCGTATTAACCTCAATGTCTTTCCCTGCATCAAAAAGCCAATCCGATTCAATGGATTCCCGCGTTCGCGGGAAAGACGGAGAAAGATCAGGGCAATCCACGACTATTGCCAGAGCGCAATCCGCTGCGACTGCGTTGCAATGTCGACGGAGTTTACATACCTCAGAAACTCATGCCGCCGTCCAACTTCGCGTTGAACGTTCACGACATTGATTCGACACGCCGCCGGTATTCTGCAAGCACTTACGACTCCAACCGATCCAAGCGCCGGACCAGTCGACTCTGGCAACGTTCGCACATAGCGTCGCAACACCGGGTCCCAACGATTGAAGGTGATCAGGGCCTGCGACAATTTGGAAGTGGCACAGCCGTAGCGATTGCCAGGTACGATCCAGTCGGCCTGGCAGGCCGTTGCCCACAGAACGATTTTCGGCGTCACCGTGTTACCGTATCGTGCCGCCGGAAGCGTGCGACCGTCAAGAGAACCACCCGCGAGCATGTGCAAGCCGCCGAGGATGGTTCGCGCGCCATAGCTGTAACCAATTAGCCCGACATTCTGGTTGGGATGCAACCGGGACAACCACCAACCGAGATAGTTGGACTGCATCGCTGTTCGCGTTGCCTTGACACGAGCGTCCTTGATGACGCGACATTGACGCGGGATCGGGTCGGATGGCCAGGACCAGATGACGAAACGCATTGGACCCGGATGTCGCGTATCGCACTGGCCGCAGGCCTGACAGCCGCAACCGCCGGATTGGTGCACCCGGCTGAGCATGCAGTACACCTTGAATCCATGATCGAGCGCCCATTCCGACGTCATTCGATTTCCATGCACATACGCTACAGTCGTCCTGCTGGAATCGTCGTTCGCAAAGAACTCCGACTCGTTACTGCAGACCCACCCTTTGCCCGGCATGAATCGTTGATAGGCAAGGTCCGGCGACTTGGAGGTGCAATCGTGACCGCAGGGGCCAAGGTGTCGAGTCGATATTTTCCAGACTTGATCCTGTGGGCGAATCTCGCACTGGTTTCCGGGGCAAGTCTCCGGTACGCGACTTTCGTTCTCGAACACGCCGCCGCCAAATACGGGCGCAGCAGCCCACGCAAGGAAGATTGCGATCTTGCAGTAAAAGTAACGCCTTCGATCCATCTCGGACGTGTACCAGATTATGGTTTCAGTTGGTGCGACAATCCTTGTCGCGAATACTTCTTTCAATCGGAATCTGGCGGGGGGGGCAGTCGTATCGGCGTTGATTTTCATGCCGGATTGGTCAGGGGCGATAAAACGAATGAACCACATTTTACGATTGTAGCTGTTTAAAAAATTGAACACGTTTCGCTTGCACATCATTCCCTGTGTTGTATTGTTCTGTGGCTTATTAGCCATCCCACCACATTTCCTTCCCCGAACGAATATTCCGTTCAAGCGTCACCCGGAGTTGTTGCCATGAAGCGCTTCGCATTCCTCACGATCGTGCTAATCGTCATTGCGTCTTCTACAGGCTGCCGCCGTGGCCTGCGGCTATGGGGCATGCGTGGTGGAGCCTGCACCCCATCGGCTTCGCCCGTCCCGGCGGCTGGAACGTTGCCCGGTGCGTACGCACCGGGAGCTCAAGGGGTTGCACCAGTCTATTCGCCAGCAATTGCCCCCTGCCCCTGTGAGCAACCATTGCCACTGGAATACGGCTGCGGCACCGAAGGCGTACCATTTGATCCAGCCTACAGCGGCAGCGTGGGTGCACCGAGTTGGGGAGCCGCCTCACCAATCGTCAGCGACTCGGGATACAACGTAGGTCCCAACGAGACGTTTGGAGGCGATGCAGGCTCGGGCACGATCCCGGCGAACATCGCACCAACGATCGGTTTTTAGAACGACCGGTTGCTGGTTTTGCCAAACAGAAAGAACAGCAATCCGATCTGGATTCAGCCCGCCATGGGATGGCGGGCTTTTTTCATGCGCTGGTGCGATCGATCGTGTCCGCAATACCGGCAGAAGCGGAATTGTGACGTCATTCATCTTGCACGAGAGTAAAATGGAGACATCTTTCCAGCCGTTGGCGTTCGTGCCATGGCCTACCTCCTGACGCTCACTTGCGACTGCATCATGTCTGGCTCAATCCTGTCGATTCGTTCGTTTCTTGCGGTAACAGTCTTCGCCGCGTTTCTTTCCTCAAACGCAGCTCTCGCCCAGTTTGGTGACGGCTCGGTCGTCGAGAAAGAAAAGCCGACGAGGAAGAAAGGGAAAGCAACATCCGCCGACCCGACAGCCCACCTCGACATGGGAACGATGGAAACCGAACAGTGGAAAGTCGGCGTAAAGATCACGGCGCGAGGCGGCAACTGTTCAGGGCTGTTCGCCACCATTCCGGTTCCAACCGACTGGGAACCAGAGCAGATAGTGCGAGTCGTCAAAGAAGATTTTTCGAGCGAGGTACGGAAGGTCAAGTTCCGGATGATTGATGGCGGAGTCAGGCAGATGCTCGTCACGATTCCGAATTTGCCAGCCGGTAAAACGGCTCACGCCTTTGTGACTTACGAAATTGACAGGCACCCGACCAAAGCACCAGCAGAAACGGATGGATATAAGGTGCTTCCCAAGAAGCGGTTGCCAAGGCAGCTGAAAAAATTCCTTGCGGCGAGTCCCTACATTGAAGTTCGCAATCGTCAGATACGCAGTGTTGCCAAAGAACTGAAAGATCCCGAGCTCAACGCGTGGGAGCAAGTCGAAAAAGTATACGACTGGGTGCGCGAGAATGTTGAATATGAAAATGGTCCATTGAAGGGAGCTCTCGCCGCCCTTCGCGACAAGAATGGCGACTGTGAAGAATTGACATCGTTATTCATCGCGCTCTGTCGTTCCATGGACATCCCGGCCAGAACGGTTTGGGTACCGGATCACTGCTACCCGGAGTTCTATCTCGTGGACTCGGAGGGAAATGGCCAATGGTTCCCCTGCCAGGCCGCTGGCGCGAGAGCATTCGGCAGCATGTATGAAACACGTCCGGTACTTCAGAAAGGGGATAACTTTCAGGTCCCCGAAAAGAAGGAGCGACAGCGCTACGTCTCGGAATTCCTCAAAGGGCTCAAAAGCAACGGCACTCCAGTCGTGGAGTTCGTTCGCGAATCATCGAAAAACGGTCAGGTCAATACGAAGTAAGGATCGTTCGAAAAATTACTGCCTGATCGTGAGCGTACCGTGAACTACAGGGCCTTGGACTTCCGCTCCTCTCGTCGCAGTTTGTCGATTTCCCACGTGTGTTCTGGGTGATCGACCAGCCATCTGTCTGGGAGCAACGTGTCGAGTTCGTTGCTCGTGACGGGTGAG